>JBIIRI010000176.1:0-6565 GCA_044341625.1 Roseomonas sp. | reverse complement strand
CAAACCGCCGTCAAGCACGTCATTGCCGCCGCGCCCATCGGCCGCGTCATCACCCCCAAGCAGATTGAGAAAGTCGGCGCCGTCGGACGCCGCAACGGCCTCACCGGCGCTGCTACCTAGAAACTGCCATTCCAGTCCAGCCACCGGACCAACATAGGCCGTTGCGGGAACAGACTGCGCCGACCCATTCACGGTAACGCTCATGGAGGGGGGAGAAAGCCCGCCGCCAGCCAAGTCGTTGCGACCATTAGCCGATATGTCTTCGAGCGCATAAACCAAATAATCCCCAGGCAAGGTCGATGAATCCCAGATTATCCCAATATAATATGTCCCACTGGTCAATGGATTGAAAAACCATACCGTATCCTCACGCGGCGGATCGTATAATTCTATCCAATCCCCATCGATAGAATTCAAAAGATATCCTTGACTATCAAATATTTCTATGTCAATATTCCAATCTCCTATTGCCAAAAATATGTATGAATTACCTGATGTTAGATTAACTGTTATGAAATCAATATTTTCGTTAGATAAAAGTGAACCATAAACGATCCCGTGACGATCATCGAACGGGAGTGTTGCATCTGGAACGAATGCGATGGATCCGTCCGGGTTTCGCCAGGACGGATGAAGACTAGTAGTCACCGCATCCGATATGCTCCAATATATGTTGCGAGTGGCCATTTTTTTGACTCCGATCCGATACGATCGTTAACCTATGATCGAATTGAGGTCAAACCGAATTCCATCGGCGCTCCACAGAGCCTGCAGGACAAGTCGGACAACCCGACGAATTGCCCGCGGCGAGACATGGAGCGAAGGGCCGGGCCTCGCCTCGGCCCATCAGGGCTCAGCCCTAGCACCGCCGTTGTTCCACCTTCACGGAGCCGCCCTGTCTCCAGCCCCGCGCCTCACCTTGGTGGTGGCGATCGCATCGGCCTCAGGAAACAGCGACGTCGTGCGCGGCCACTGCCCACCTTCGGCGGGTTCGGGTTGCGCCGTCAGGAAAAAGTCAGGCGGACGGCAGGTTCATTGGAACCAGAGGAGGCCGTCGAACTCCAGCGGCGTCGGAAGTTGCCCTTGTGATCGGCCCGCCCACGTCACACTGGCGTCGATCGTCTGATTCCCATCCAGGTCGGCGTGCAGCGTGACCCCCTGGAAGCCGGGTGCGCCCGCCATCTCAACCCAGGTCAGCGTGCTGACACCGGGCCGAAAGCCCCAGAGGCTCAGTTGCTCACCGATCTCCCAGTCTGTGATGGTCGCCCATGTCACGCTGCCGCCGCGTCCGTCGAGGAAGAAGACATCGAGGCCGCTGCCACCCGTGAGAAAATTCGATCCCAAACCGCCGTCAAGCACGTCATTGCCGCCGCGCCCATCGGCCGCGTCATCACCCCCAAGCAGATTGAGAAAGTCGGCGCCGTCGGACGCCGCAACGGCCTCACCGGCGCTGCTACCGAGGAACTGCCATTGCAGTCCAGCAACCGGACCAACATAGGCCGTTGCGGGAACAGACTGCGACAACCCATTCACGGTAACGCTCATCGAGGGGGGAGAAAGATCGTTACGACTATTTGCCGATATGTCTTCGAGCGCGTATATCGAATAACCACCAGACATGAGCGGTGAATCCCAGTTTACAGATACATAATATATTCCACTGACCAATGGATTAAAAATTAATATCGAATCTTCCAGAGGCCCATCAAAGAATTCGACCCAATCTCCATCTATTGAATTCAAAAGATATCCTTGACTATCAAATATTTCAATATTAATAGACCAGTCCCCTTCAGCCAAGAAAATATATGAATTTCCTGATGTTAGATTAATTGTTATGAAATCTATATTCTCGTTATATAAAATCGAACCCACAAAAAACCCTTCTCGATCGTCAAACAGGAGTGTTGGGTTCGGAAAAAACGCGATGGATCCGTCTGGACTTTGCCAGGACGAAAGACTTGTGATGATCGACGCATTCGCCTGACCCCACAAAATATTGGGAGTGGCCATGTTTTCGACTCCAAGCCGACATGATCGTTCTTCTTGCCATATAAAATTGAACCACTAACGAACCCTTCACGATCATCAGACGGGAGTGCTGTGTTCGGAAAAAACGTGATGCATCCGTCTGGCCCCCCGCCAGGCCGAAAGACTTGTGGTCAGCAACGCACTCGACTGGCCCCAAGAAATATTGCGAGTGGTCATTTTTTGGACTCCGGGCGGATATAGTCGTTGAGGCGACATCAAAGTGGCGTCAAATCGAATGCCGTCGGCGCTCCGCAGAGCGTGTTGGACAAGTCGGAAGATCCGACGAACAACCCACGGCAAAAACCGGAGCGGAGCGCAGATTTTCCGCCCCATAAGGGCTCCGCTCTAGGGTCCAAACCCAATCAGATCCGAGGCGGATGGCCGAGGACGGCGTGGCAGGCCGCAAGGAAGGTCGCGCCGTCGATGCTTATTGCATCGGCAAGCGGCCTAACGCCGCGGATGCCACGCCGGACCGGCCAGGCGCCCGGCAGATGATTGGGTTTGGACCCTAGCGTCGCCGGTGTTCCACCTTCACGGCGTTGCCCCATCTACAGCCCCGCGCCCCGCGCCAAGCGCAACGCTGCGGCCACACCCGCGGCGACGACCGGCTGCGATCACCGCGCCGTCCTGCGCTCCATCAGCAGCTTGAGCGATGCGCGGGCCGCCGTGCCCGATACCGGGCGGCTTCTGGCCGGCTCGGTGTAGCCGCCAAGGCGCCACCGCCCCTTGGCAGGGGGCGTGTGAAAAAGACAGCGCCCCTACCCTCCCACAACGCCACGCCCCACACGCTTTACGCCAGCGCCTCCAACAGGGCCGGGCTGGGTTCGATGCCGAGGCCCGGGCCGTCAGGCAGCGTGTAGACGCCTTCCGCGCAGGACATGTGCCGCGTGCCGGTCGGCTGGGTCAGGTGCAGGTTCGGGTCGAAGATGCTGTGCTGGTATTCGTGCCAGGGCAGGCGTTGCAGCGTGCTGGATGCCTGCAGGCTTGCGGCGTGGAAGATACCAACGCCGATCGTCGCATGCGGCATCACCGCGATGTTCTGCGCGTGGCACAGCGCGCCGATGCGGGCGAATTCGGTGATGCCGGTGCGGCCCATCTCCGGCTGGCCGATGCCGAAGGCCCGCGCGGCCAGCCGCTGCTGCCATTCGAAGACGGTACGAAGCTCCTCCCCCAACGCGACCGGCACGCCGACAGCGCGCGCCACCTCCGCGATGCCCGCGATATCCTCTGGCGGGCAAGGGGCTTCCGCGAAGGCCAGGCGATGGGGCTCCAGCCGGCGGATCAGGCGGATCGCCTCCGGCGCGGTGTGGCGCCAATGGAGGTCCACCATGATCTCGGCCGCGCCGCCCAGGCCTTCCCGCAGCGCCGCCATCTCCGCCTCCACACCGTCATCGGCGACGACGGCGGCGAATTTGAAGCCGCGGAATCCCTTGGCCTGCCAGTCGCGCGCGAAGGCCACGCGTTCCGCCAGCGTCGCGCGCGGGAGGCCCGAGACATAGGCCGGGATCGTCGCGTGCCGTCGCCCGCCAAGCAGGGTCGAGACCGGCGCGCCCAGCCGCTTGCCCAGCAGGTCCCACAGCGCGATGTCCACCGCCGCGAGGCTGTCCAGGTAGAAGCCGCCGAAGAAGCCGCGCACGCGCATCAGGTCATACAGATCCTCATGGATCACCGCGGGCGCGGAGGGGTCGCGGCCTTCCAGCACCGGGGCGACCACATCCTCGATGATCGCGCGCACCGCTTCCGGCGCCACGATGCCATAGGTCTCCCCCCAGCCGGTCAGCCCCGCTTCCGTCGTGATCCGCAGCACGACGGATCGGTCGGCGGTCGGGTAGAGCGTGCGGTTGCCCTGGCGGACGATGTAGCCGCGCCGGTTGACGAATTCCCCCGGCCGCAACGGGCCGAGATAGGGCACGTCGCGCGGGATCTCGACGATGAAGGCCGAGACGCTTTCGATGCGGTCGGTGTGGTGGGCCATCGGATTGAGGCTTCCGGACGTCAGGCGGCGCGCACGGGATGGATCGCAAGCGTCGGCGCGGCGGTCGCCAGCAATTCGCCGATCTCCGCCATGTCGCCCGCATCGAGCTTCGGCCCGGCGGCGCGCGCGCCGGTATGCGTCAGCAGGCCACGGCGCTTCAGCACCTCCTTCGTCGCGCGGACGCGGAAGGTCATCTGGAAGGCCAGCAGCGGCAGGGTCAGGGTGTAGATCCGCCGCGCTTCAGCACGGTCGCCGCGCTGCCAGGCGCGCCACAGCGCCACATGCGCGTCCGCCAGTTCCAGCGCCGGCATGGTGCCGCAGGCACCGCGCGCGAGCTCATCGAGGATGAAGCGCGCCCCCGCGCCGCCCATCACACCATCCAGCGTCGTCGCGGCGGCCAGTATGCGCGTGACATGCTGGCCGCAGGGCAGCGTTTCCTCCTTCACCGTGCGGATCGCGGGCACCTGCGCGGTGACGGCGGCGACGGCCTCGGGCGAAAGCCCCGCGCCATTCGGCGCCGGTGCGTTCTGCAGCATGATGGCGATGCCCGGCGCGGCGGCTGCCACGGCGGCGTAGAAGGCGACGTGCTTGGCGATATCCTGCCCGGCATGCGGCGGCGCCATGATCATCGCCGCGACCGCGCCCGCCGCCTGGCCTTCGCGCGCGCGCGCCGCGCTCTCGGCCGGATCGGCGTGGGACGCGCCGACGATGAAGGGCACGCGGCCGCCGAGATGCGCGCCGAGCGCCGCGACCAGCGCACCACGCTCGGCGGCGCTCATCGTCTCCACCTCGCTCGCCATGCCGGGGAAAACCACGCCATCCACCCCGGCCTCGATCGCGAAATCAGCGAGGCGCAGGAAGGCCGCGACATCCGGCGCGCCATCCGGCGCGAAGGGGGTGGGCAGCACGGGGTACACGCCGTTGATCCGCGACATCGTCGTTGGTTTCCTATCCCTTGAAGCCATGTTCGGGCTGGCCGCGCGCGCCGCCCGGATCGATCGCGAAGACGCTGCCCGACAGCGGCGCCTCCGCCAGCTGCGCCGCCGAAAGCCGCACGCGCGCGCTGGTGACATACAGCGTGCCGAGATCCGCGCCGCCGAAGGCGCAGCTCGTCGGGCGCGGCACGGGCAGGTGGATGACGCGGTCGAGCCTGCCATCCGGCGCATGGCGCACCACGCGCCAACCATCCCAGAGCGCGATCCAGACCCCGCCCTCGGCATCGACGCAGAGCCCGTCCGGCACGCCCTCACCCTCCGCCAGGGTGACGAAGGGGCGGCGGTTCGCCAGCGTGCCGCGCGCCACGTCGAAGTCGAACACATCCACCCGCCGCCGCGCGCTGTCCGCGAGGTACAGCAGCCGCCCATCGGGGCTGAAGCCGAGCCCGTTGGGCACATGCAGCCCAGCCAGCACGGGATGCGCGCTGCCATCGGGGTCGAGCCGGTGCAGCGCGCCGGCATCCGGCGTGGAATCCAGCGCGAGGCTGCCGACCCAGAAGCGCCCCGCCGCATCGCAGCGCCCGTCATTCAGCCTGAGCCCGGCCCCCGCCGCGATGGGGGCGGCGATCACCTCGCCCAGCGTCGCGCCATCGAAGCCGCGCAGGCCAGACCGCGCCGCCGCGACGAAGCCGCCCGCCACGCGCGGCGCGAGGGCGGCCACCATCTCATCCATCGGCACCACGCGATCGGCACCTGTCGCGGGGTCGCTCACATGGATCGCGGGGGCGAGAATATCGACCCAGAGCAGGCGACCTTCGCGCGCGGACCACAACGGGCCTTCGCCCAGCAGCGCTTCCGCCCGCACCGCGACCTCGACGCCCGCAGATGTCGCAGCGGGGCGCGGCGCAACGGCCAGCGTCATCGCGGAGCGCGCGGCATTGCCGGAGATGCGCCGCGCCGCCTCCATCACCTCTCGCCCCAGCGCGTGCAGTCGCGCCTCGTCCAGGCGGAAGGCAGGGCCGACCAGGCAGATGGCGCCGAGCGGCCGCGCGCGGCGGTCGAGCACCGCGGCCGCCACCGCATTCACCCCCGCCGCCGCTTCTTCCAGCGACAGCGCGTAACCGCGCGCGGCAGACAGCGCGAATTCGCGTTCGAGCGCCGCCGGGTCCGCCAGCGTGCGCGGACCGGGCGCGGCGAGCGGCGCGAGGCGCGCCAGCAGCGCCGCGCGTTCCGCGGCCGGCAGTTGCGCCAGCATCGCCTTGCCGCAGGCGCTGGCATGCGGCAGGGCGCGCGCGCCGACCCGGTTCACCAGCCGCACCGCTTCCTGTTCGGCATCGCGCTGATCCACATACAGCACGCCATCGCCATCCAGCAGCGCGAGCCGCGCCGTCTCTCCCGCCAGCCGCGCGAGGCGTTCCAGTTCGGGCGCGGCGGTGGCGCGCAGGTCGAAGCCGTCCCAGACGCGATGCGCCATCTCCATCAAACGCGGGCCGAGGGCGAAGGTCTGGCTGGCTGGGTCGTGGCGCAGCAGCCGCGCTTCCGTCAGCGCGGCGAGGATGCGGTGCGCGGTCGGGCGCGCGAGGCCGGCGCGCTCCGCGATCTCGGTAAAGCGCAGGGGTGCTGC
>JBIIRI010000061.1:0-19250 GCA_044341625.1 Roseomonas sp. | reverse complement strand
CAGGATCCCGATGGCGCCTTCCGCGCCAGCCACCGCGTCGTCGCCGACCATCTGCGCGCCGGCACCTTCCTGATCGCCGATGGCGTCCTGCCGTCCAATGAGGGCCGCGGCTATGTGTTGCGCCGCATCCTGCGCCGCGCCATGCGCCACGCGCACATGATGGGCGCGCGGGACCCGCTGCTGCACCGGCTGGTCCCCGTGCTGACCCGCCAGATGGGCGCGGCCTACCCCGAGATCCTCCGCGCCGAGGCCCTGGTGGTCGAGACGCTGCGGCTGGAGGAGACGCGCTTCCGCAACCTGCTCGACCGCGGCCTCGGCCTGTTGGCGGAGGAGACGGGGCGGCTCGGCGACAAGGGGGTGCTGCCGGGCGATGTCGCCTTCAAGCTCTACGACACCTATGGCTTCCCGCTGGACCTGACCCAGGACGCGCTGCGCGGGGAAGGCAAGACCGTGGACGTCGCCGGCTTCGAAGCCGCGATGGCCGAACAGAAGAAGCGCGCCCGCGCCGCCTGGGCCGGCAGCGGAGAGGCGGCGACGGAAACGCTGTGGTTCGACCTGAAGGAGAAGGTCGGCGCCAGCGAATTCCTCGGCTACTCCACCGAGACGGCGGAGGGCGCGATCCTCGCCATCGTGCGCGACGGGCAGGTGGTGGATTCCGCGCCGGTCGGCGCGGAGGTCGCCGTGGTGCTGAACCAGACGCCCTTCTACGCCGAAAGCGGCGGCCAGGTGGGCGATGCCGGCGTGATCTCCGCCGGCGATGCCTGCCGCATCACGGTCCGCGACACGCAGAAGAAGCTCGGCGAGCTGTTCGTGCATCTTGGCGTGGTGGCGCATGGGGAGGCGAAGGTCGGCCTCGCGGTGCAGGCCGAAGTGGACCACACCCGCCGCGGCGCGATCCGCGCCCATCACAGCGCGACCCACCTGCTGCATGAGGCGCTGCGGCGCCGGCTTGGCACGCATGTGGCCCAGAAGGGCTCGCTGAACGCGCCGGACCGGCTGCGCTTCGACGTGTCCCACAATGCGCCGATGTCGGATGAGGATCTCGCCTGGGCCGAGGCCGAGGTGAATGCCCGCATCCGCGAGAATGCCGAGGTGGTGACCCGCCTGATGACGCCGGAGGAAGCCGTGGCCGCCGGCGCGATGGCGCTGTTCGGCGAGAAATACGGCGAGGAAGTCCGCGTCGTCGGCATGGGCCACGACCCGGCCGCGGTCGAGAAGCACGGCGTCTATTCGCTGGAACTCTGCGGCGGCACGCATGTGCGCCGCACCGGCGATATCGGCCTGTTCCGCATCCTGGGCGAGGCCGCCGTCAGCGCCGGCGTGCGCCGCGTGGAAGCCGTGACCGGCGAAGCCGCGCTGCGCGTGATCGAGGAACGCGACCGCCAGCTGAACGAGGCCGCGGCGACGCTGAAGGTCCGCCCCTCCGAACTCGCCGAGCGCATCGCGACCCTGGTCGCGGAACGCCGCAAGCTGGAACGCGACGTGGCCGAGCTCCGCAAGAAGCTCGCCACCGGCGGCGCGGCGGCGGAGGTGGAGACGATCGCCGGCCTCCGCGTCGCGCTGCGCGATGTGGGCGAGATGCCGGCGCGCGACCTGAAGGGCCTGGCGGAGGCGATCCTGAAGGGCGGCACGGCGGATGTCGTGGCTCTGGTCTCCACCGAGGCCGGCAAGGCATCCATCGTCGCTGGCCTCGGCGAGGCCGCGAAGGGCAAGGCGGATGCGGTGGCGCTGGTGCGCGCCGCAAGCGCCGCCGTGGGCGGCAAGGGTGGCGGCGGCAAGCCGGATATGGCGCAGGCCGGCGGCCCCGACGGCGACAAGGCGGCCGAGGCCCTTGCGGCGGTGCGCGAGGTGCTGACGAACGGCGTGCCGGCCTGATGGATCGCCGGATGCGGGCACGGGCGCTCGGCTTCGCGCCGGGCCTGTTCCCGCCCGGCCCACTGAACGCCATCACCGATGTCGCCGGCATCCGCGTCGGCCAGGTCACGGTGATGGAGGGGGAGGCGACGCGCACCGGCGTCACCGCGATCCTGCCGCATGGCGGGAACCCTTTTCAGGATCGCGTCCCGGCCGGGCTGTTCGCGATGAACGGCTTCGGCAAGATGGCTGGCGTGACGCAGGTCCAGGAACTCGGCGAGATCGAGACGCCGATCCTGCTGACCAACACCCTCGCCGTCGGCCGCGCCATGGAGGCGCTGGTGGATTGGACCTTGGCCCAGGCGGGGAACGAGGCCGTCCGCAGCGTCAATGCGCTGGTCGGCGAGACCAATGACGGCCGTCTGAACGAAATCCGCGCCCGCGGCGTGACCGCCGATCACATGCGCGCCGCGCTGGACGGCGCGGTGGCGGGACCGGTGGCGGAAGGCAGCGTCGGCGCCGGCACCGGGACCATGGCCTTCGGCTGGAAGGGCGGAATCGGCACGTCCTCTCGTGTCCTGCCGGACGCGCTGGGCGGCTTCACCCTGGGCGCTCTGGTGCAGGCGAATTACGGCGGCGCGCTGGTGATGGATGGCCTGCCTGTGGGCCGGCTGCTCGGGAAGTACTACCTGGCGGAACATGTCGCGCAGCAGGCGGATGCGGATGGCTCGGTCGTGGTGGTGCTGGCCACCGATGCGCCGCTCTCCGATCGCAACCTGCAGCGCCTGGCGCGCCGGGCGATGGCGGGAATCGCGCGGACCGGCGCGGCCTTCTCCGATGGGTCCGGCGACTATGCCATCGCCTTCGCCACCCACCGGGATGTCATCCGCACCCCGGCGCAGCGCGCGGCGGTGGCGAGCCATGCCGATTGGCCGAATGATCGCATGTCGCCCCTGTTCGTCGCGGCCATCGAGGCGACGGAGGAAGCGGTGCTCAATGCGCTGACCATGGCGACGACGGTGGAAAGCCGGATCGCCGGCAAGCGCGCCGTGGGCCGCCCGCTGCCGCTGGATCGGGTGGCGGAGCTACGGCACGGCTGAGAGCTGGATCATACCAATCCCATTGAACGGACCCTGCGCCCGCCAAAGGCGGGCGAGCGGCCGAATGGCCGCCGCGGCAAGTGCCGCGTAGCCGTCACGCCAGAGGCATGCCTCCGGCATTCACGCCAGATGCGTGCCTCCGGCATTCACGCTAGATGCGTGCCTCCGGCATTCACGCCAGATGCGTGCCTCCGGCACGACGCCGCGGATGCGGCCGCCCGGCGACTGAGGGGCGGATCGGTCACGATCCGCGAGATTTCGTATCAGCCCTGCGTCCGCAAGGCGTCGCGCACGGCGGAGCGGAATTCGCGCCGGTGCAATTCGCGCAGGACGAACAGGCTCGCCGCGACCAGCGCCAGCGGATGGACGATCCAGGCCAGGGCCGCGAGCCCGAAATAGTAGCTTCGCAATCCGGTCGTGAAATGCCGCGCCGCCCGGTTCAGCACGCGCGCCGCCGCTTCGGCCTGCGGCGGACCTTCGGGATCGCCGGGCCGGGACGGCATGGCGCCGACCAGGATCGAGCCGTAGTTGAACTGCCTGAGCGCCCAGGTCAGCTCGAAGAAGGCGTTGATGAAGATCAGCAGCAGCAGGCCGATCTTGATCTCCCACAGCGCCTCGCTCGGCACCGAGGCCAAGGGCAGGGCGGCCACTACGCGCTGCCCGAGATCGGAGGCGCCGAGCATCGCCACGAGACCACCGAGGATCAGGATCGATGTGGTGGCAAGGAAGCCGGTGGATTGCATCAGGTTGCCGATCGCCGCGATGTCGGCGATCCGGTTCTCGCGCGCCAGGGTTGCCAGCATCCAGCGGCGGCGGTGTTCGTCCATCGCCATGATCACGCTGCGCGCGCGGATCGCGGGGACGCGGTCCACCACGGTCGCATAGCCCAGCCAGCAGGCGGCGAAGACCGACAGCGCCAGCCAGTCGAACAGGTTCAGCGGCAGCATGGGCGAAGCCTATCGCGGTTCGTGTCCATGACCGAACACGCCCCCGGTATAGTCGCGTGACCCGCCGCCGCGCCAGGAGGATGGCGTATCACACCCGGCGCATACAGGTGCGACCTGCGCCCGCCGCTCATGCTGCGAGCCAAGCGAAGCGCCGGCGCCTGAGGGCACAAAGGTAAAGCCTTTGTGCGCCTTGTCTCAGTAGCAGCCCGCGGCGCGGCCGCGCGCGCGCACCAGGGCAAGCACGGTGCGGCAGGTCGGCACCGGCACCTCGACCAGCTCCGCCAGCTCCACCACCGATCCGAGCAGCGCGTCGATCTCCATCGGCCGCCCGCGCTCCAGATCCTGCAGCATCGATGTCTTGTGGGCGCCGACCTCCGCCCCGCCGGCGATGCGCTTGTCCACATCGATCGCGAAGCGGATGCCGAGCCGCTCGGCGACCGCCTGACCTTCCAGCATCATCGCCCGTGCGATGCCACGCTGCCCGTCATCGGCGATCAGCACATCGAGGGTCGCCGTGGTCAGCGCCGAGATCGGGTTGAAGGCCATGTTGCCCCAGAGCTTCACCCACATCTCGTCGCGGATCTTGGGGCGCACCGGCGCCTTGAAGCCGGCGGCGATCAGCGCCTCCGACAGCGCGTTCACCCGCGCGCTGCGGCTGCCATCGGGCTCGCCCAAAGTGAAGCGGTCGCCATAGGTGTGCTCGATCACGCCGGGCTCCGGCACCTCGGCCGCCGGGTAGACGATACAACCGATGGCGCGTTCGGGCGGCAGCAGGCGAGAGACGACGCCGCCCGGATCCACGCTCTCGACCACCCGGCCTTCGAAGGGGCCGGTGAGCTTGTGGAAATACCACCACGGAATCCCGTTCACCGCGGACACGATGGCGGTCTCCGGCCCCAGCAGCGGCTGCATCTGCTGCGCGGCGCCCGGCAGCGAATGCGCCTTGAGGGTCACCACCACGTAATCCTGCGGCCCCGCTTCTTGGGCCGAGGCGACGGCGCGCACGGGCACGATGGTCTCCTGCCCCTCGCTCCGCAGCGTCAGGCCACGGGCCTGCATCGCGGCCAGATGCGGCCCGCGCGCGATGACGGTGACCTCCGCATCGCCTTTCGCGGCGAGCTTCGCCGCCATCAGCCCGCCGATCGCGCCGGCGCCGAAGACACAGAGCTTCATCAGAGAGAAATCCCCAGCTTTTCCGCCAGACCGATCCGCATCAGCTTGCCGGTCGCACCCTTCGGGATCTCCAGCAGGAACACCACCTTGCGCGGCACCTTGAAGTCGGCGAGCGACTTCGCGGCGAAGTCGCGCAGCTCGCGTTCCGTCAGCGCCGCTCCTTCGCGCAGCACCACGGCCGCTCCGACTTCCTCGCCGAGCTTGGCGTGGGGGATGGCGAAGGTCAGCGCCTGCGCGACGGCCGGATGCGCGGACAACACGCCATCCACTTCCAGCGGGCTCACCTTTTCGCCGCCGCGGTTGATCAGTTCCTTCAAGCGGCCGGTCAGCAGAAGGAAGCCGTCCTCGTCGAACAGGCCCTGGTCGCCGGTGCGGAACCAGCCCTGATGAAAGGCCTTCGCGTTGGCCTCCGGATTGGCCTCATAGCCCTGCGTCACATTGGGGCCGCGGATCACCACCTCCCCGATCTCGCCCTGCGGCAGCATCGTGCCGTCATCGGCCATGATCGCGACCTCGGGCCCCGCCGGGCGGCCGACCTTGCCGGGCTTGCGGGGACCGGCGAGCGGGTTGGAGCACATCTGGTGCGACGCTTCCGTCATCCCGTAGCTCTCGACCAGCGGGCAGCCGAAGGTCGCTTCCATCTGCTCCATCACCGGCCCGGGCAGGGAGGCGGAGGAGGAGCGGATGAAGCGCAGCTTCACGCGCTCGATGATCTCGCGGTTGCGTTCCGCGCGGCCCAGGATCGCCTGGTGCATGGTGGGCACGGCGGTGAACCAGCTGGGGCGTTCCTCATCCATCCAACGGAAGAAGCGCAGCGCATCGAAGCCCGGCGTGCAGACCACCGTGCCGCCGGCCCGCAACGAGCCGAGCACGGCCGCGATCAGCCCGTGGATATGGAACAGCGGCATCACATTGAGGCAGACATCCGCCGGCGCCAGCGACAGCGCGGCGGCGATGTTGGCGGCGGAGGCGGTGACATTGGCCTGCGTCAGCGGCACGATCTTCGGCCGCGCGGTGGTGCCGGAGGTATGCAGCACCAGCGCGACATCGTCTGGCTGCGCCATGCCGGGGCGCGCGGCGGCGCCGGGCGTGCCGCCTTCCAGGGTGAAGGATCCGGCCGGGCCTTCGGGCACCACTTCCAGCAGCGGCACGCCGAGCTTCGCGGCCGCCGTGCGGGCCGGTGTCTCGACCCCGCGCATCACGATCAGCGCCTTGGCGCGAAGGTCCTCGATGTAGAAGGCGAACTCGTCCTCCCGGTAGGAGGGGTTCAGCGGCGCCGTGGTCGCGCCGCAGGCGACCGCGACGAAGACCGCCGCCATCTCCGGCCCATTGGGCAGCACGATGGCGACCCGGTCCCCGCGCCCGATGCCGATGGCGTTGAGCGAGGCCACCGTTCGCGCCGCCAGGTCGCGGAGCGCCGCATAGGGCAATGGCGCGCGGCCTTCGGTGGCGCGAAGCGCGGGCCGCCCGGCCTCACCCTGTTCGAGAAGCCCGGCGATGGTGCGGATGGCGGACATGCGGTTCTCCGATCTGCGCCGGGTCCTATGGTCATGGACCGGCCTGGACGAAAAGAGGCGGATTTCCGGGGTTGATCAGTCGGGATGATACATCGGCCGGGCTCTTGGATTCCGTAACGATCTCCGTGCCGGCATCTCAGGCCGCCTTGTCCGGGCTGTCCTGTGCCGCGGCCTCGGCGGCGGCCTCGGCGGCGGGCTCGGCCGCGGGGGGCGGCGCGGGGCAGGTGTTGAAGCCAAACAACGGATAGACCGGGCAGACCCGCGTCAGCCCGGTGACCAGGGGCAGGAAGCCCAGCGCGCCCCACCATCCCAGCGGGCCGAAGATCCACATCATGACCAGCGCCGTGCCGATCGCGAGCCGGACCGTCTGGTCCAGCCCTCCGACATTCCGCCCCGCCATGCCGCCGGCCATCGCGTGTCCTCCGCGTTGCGTGGGAGGCTAGCTCACCCTGGGTTGGGCCCGGCGTCCAGGGGGGGGACGAAGTTGATCTGGGTCAGATCGCCTGGCCCCGGCCATGGCATGATACGGTCGTGGCGACGCGCCACCAGGCACCCCAGGCCCGCCGGCCCAGGCGACAGGAACCCCATGGCTGAGATCGACCACATCGTGATTGGTGCCCGCACCCTCGAGGAGGGCGCGGCCTATGTCGCGGCGCATCTGGGCGCCCGCCCGGTTCCGGGTGGGCGGCACCCGGGCATCGGCACGCACAACATGCTGCTCGGGCTCGGCCAGGATCGCTACCTCGAGGTGATCGCAGCCGACCCGGGCCAGCCCGACCCGCCCCATCCGCGCCCCTTCGACCTGGACGACCCCGCCACGCGCATGATGCTGGAAGCGGAACCGCGACTTCTCGCCTGGGTCGCCCGCACAGAGGCGCTGGAGGCGGTGGCGACCCGCCTTGGCGCCCATCATGCAGGCGAAATCCGGCCCTGGTCCCGCGGGGACCTGTCCTGGCGGATGGCGATGCCGCCGCAGAACCAGGACATGAGCAACCTGATCCCATCGCTGATCCAGTGGGATGACGGGAAGGGCGCCGCACCCCGGCTGGCCGATCAGGGCATCCGCCTGCTGGCGCTCGAGGCCGAGCACCCGGACCCGGATTCGGTCCGCCATGCGCTCGCCGCCCGCGGGCTGGAGGACGCGCTGCGGCTGCGCCGGAGCCCCCATGTCCGGTTGCTGGCGCGCCTCACCCGCGCCGATGGGCAGGAGGTGGTGCTGGCAAGCGGCTAGACCGGACAGAAATTTGCCGAAAAGGACGCAACTTCGAATGTTCCGGCCCCGTGGCGAGGTGGCCCTGCCTGCCGCCTGATGCTAGGCTCTCCGGCGTGATCCAAGCGGTCGCGGGGCAGGGTTGCCACGCTGCTCGCACCGCGTGGCGGGGGAGCGGGAAGGACGAGAATGGCGTTGCGGCGTGCCGCGTCACCGACCGGGCTGGTAGCGCCAGACGCTGGCGGGGGGGACGTTGAACGGCGTCCACGCCTCTCGCTTCGCAGTCAGGCCCAGCTTGCGATACGGCAGCGGCGAGGTGATGCAGTAGGTGTAGAGCAGGAAGCCTTTGCCGGGGGCGACGCTCTCCACCGCCTCGACGAAGCGGCGCTGCTGGGCCAGGGGCAGCATGACCAGCGGTATGCCGCAGATGGCGGTGCCGACCTTGCCATGCATCCCGGCCGGCAGTGCCTTGGCCAGTTCGAAGGCATCGCCCTGGATCACGTTCACGCCGGGCAGGGTGCTTCGCAGGTGGTCGGCCATGTCGCGCACGATCTCCACCACCACCAGCCGTTCCGGCGGCAGGCCGGCATCGAGAAGGGCGCGGCTGATCACGCCGGTGCCCGCGCCGAGTTCCACCACCACCTCATCCGGGCCGCACGCTGTCAGCGCCGCGATCCGGCGGCACAGCGCCGGGGAGGAGGGGATGACCGAGCCCATCTGCAACGGGTTGGCCAGCCAGCGCTTCAGGAACAGGGCGGTGTTCCTGACTTCGCCATGCGAAGCGGTCCCTTCTGGGGTCCCTTTTGGGGCGCCTTCGGGGCGGCCATTGCGCGCCCGTGCTGCGATGTCCGACATGCTTCTCTCCTCGACAGGTCCGTGACGGGACCGGCGCAGGCCTACAATCGGCTCCATGACAGCGCCCGCACGCTTTCACGACAGCGCGGTGACAAGTCGGCGACGCGGCGGCGCGTTTGCCCCCCGCGCCGCACGCAAGCGCGAGGCCGGGCCACATGACGGCGCGCGTCCTGGTGGTGGATGACGTGCCGGCGAATTGCCGCCTGCTCGAAGCCAAGCTGCTCAACGAGTATTATGAAGTCGCTGTCGCCGGTTCCGGGCCCGAGGCGCTGTCCCTCGTCACGCGCTGGATGCCGGATGTGGTCCTGCTCGACGTCATGATGCCCGGCATGGACGGCTATGAGGTCTGCCGGCGCCTGAAGTCGGAGCCTGGCACCTCCCATGTCCCGATCGTGATGGTCACCGCGCTGACCGACCAGGCCGAGCGCGTGCGTGGGCTGCAGGCGGGGGCGGATGATTTCCTCTCGAAGCCGGTCGATGACAGCACGCTCTTCGCCCGGCTCCGCGCGCTGCTGCGGATGAAGCAGGTGCTGGACGCCTGGCGCCTGCGGGCGGAGACGGCGCGCGACCTGGGCATCGAAGCGAAGGATGCGCCGCCCCCCGGCGTCGCCGGCGCCCGCGCCCTGATCGTGAACGCCGATGCCTTGGAGACGGAACGGCTTTCGGCGGTCCTCCGGCAGGATGGGCTGGAGGTCGCGACCTGCGTCGATCCGGCGGAGGCCTGGGCGGCGCTGCTCGAGGAACCGCACGATGTCGTGCTGCTCAGCCTCTCGCTCGACGGCGGCGATTCGCTGCGCTTCGCCTCGCGCCTCCGGGCGGAGGCGCTGACGCGCGACCTGCCGGTGCTGCTGATCGGGGATCAGGCCCAGAAGGGCCTGGCGCTGCGCGGCTTCGACCTCGGCGCGAACGACCATGTGCTGCGACCGGTGGATCCGAACGAGCTCTGCGCGCGGGTTCGCAACCAGGTCCGGCGCAAGCACTACCAGGACATGCTGCGCGCCGATCTCGACCGCTCGCTTGAACTCGCGGTGACGGACCCGCTGACGGGGCTCCGCAACCGGCGTTATGTGCGCCGCCACCTGGAAGGCGTTCTCAGGAACGCGGCGGCGACGGCGCTTATGCTGGATGTGGACCGCTTCAAGTCGGTGAACGATACCTTCGGCCATTCCGCCGGCGATGTGGTGCTGCGCGAAGTCTCCGAACGCGTGCGCTCCCATCTTCGCTCGGCCGATGTGGTCGCGCGCTATGGCGGGGAGGAGTTCCTGGTGGTGATGTCGGGCGCGGATGCCGAGGACGGCATGCTGGTGGCCGAGCGCCTGCGCAGCGCCGTCGCCGCCACGCCGATCATGGCGGAAGGCCAGGCGCTGGCGGTAACGGTCAGCATCGGCATCGCGTCCGCGCCAGCGGGGACGCTGTGCGACGACCTGATCGCGGTGGCGGATACGGCGCTCTACCGGGCCAAGAACAATGGTCGCAACCGGGTCGAGGCCGCGCCGGATAGCGGCCAGCCCATGTCCCGCAGGCGATAGGGCGGGTCACTCCGGACACGCAAAAAGCCCGGCCGCTGGGCCGGGCTTCCATCAGGCGTCGAGGCCCAAGAAACCTTGTGCGGGCCCCTGAGGGCCCGCGGGTTACTTGATCTTGGCTTCGCGGAAGGCGACGTGCTTGCGCGCCACCGGGTCGTACTTCTTCAGCTCGAGCTTGCCGGTCGCGTTGCGGGTGTTCTTCTTGGTCACGTAGAAGTAGCCCGTCTCGGCAGAGCTCACGAGCTTGATCAGGACGGTGTTGGCCTTGGCCATGGGACTGGTTCCACAGGTCGAATACAGGCACCGGGCACGCCGATGGGCGGCCCGGCAGGGTGGCGCAACATAGTCGGAAGCGCCGCCGGGTCAAGGCTGAAAGCCAGGGGCGCTCAGAGACCGCTTGAGAACACCGGACGGGTCGGTTCCGCGGGTCTTTTCCGCGCCTGCGGCGTCAGCGGACTTGCCGACGCAATCAGCATCGGCGGCGCCCGCTTCCTGACAGGCACGAAAAATCCCCTGCGGACCCTCAGCCGCCGGCATTCTCAAACGGTCTCTCAGCGCGCCATGGTCGCCAGGGCGGCCGCATAGGCCGCCGGGTTCTCGATCAGCGCCCGCGCCGCGGCGAGGTCCGCGGTCCGCCCTTCCGCCGGCGGGCACGCCCCGCGCAGCGCCGTCGCCTCCGCCGCCGAGACCGGCGTGCGGGCGGCGCGCTTTCGGTCCAGGGACGCCGCCATCGGGGCCAGTCCCGCCCCCAGCCCCGTCAGCCCCGCCGCCATGACCTCCGGGCCGAGGCTGGTGCAGACCACCGGCAGAACGCCCAGCCCATGCAGCGGCCAGCCAGAGGGCGCGAGCACCTGCGACCAGGTGAGCATGATCTCCGCCTCGTTCGGCAGCGGCGCGATCAACTGGATCAGGCCCTTGCCCTGGGTCGCGCTGCCCACCACCGCCGCGCGTCGCCGTTCCGACAGCGCCATCGCCACGATCTCCGCCGCCGAGGCGGTGCGGCCATCCACCAGCACGACAACCGGCCGGCCCTGGGCCAGGTCGCGCCCGCTGGCCTCGTAGCGCCGCGCGGCGTCCGGATGCCGGCCCTGGATTCGGGCGACCTCTCCCTCCGTCAGGAAGGCGTCCGCCACCGCGACCGCCTGGGTCAGGAGCCCGCCCCGATTCGCCCGCAGATCCAGCACCACGCCACGCGGCGGCCGCTCCGCGAAGCCATCCACCAGCACCGCCGTCAGCTGCCGTTCCGTTAGCGCGGAAAAGCCGCTGAGGCGCACCCAGAGGATCTCGTCCCGTCGTTCCGCCGTGACCGTCAGTGGCGGCATCAATTCGCGGAGTAGCGTCACCTCCCGCGCCCGGCCGGCGCGTAGCAGCGTCAGCCGCACCGAGGTGCCGTCCGGCCCTTCCAGCAGCGACGCGGCCAGCCCCGGGTCGCGCGGGCCGAGCGGCCGGTCCTCCACCGCCAGCAACCGGTCGCCGGTCCGGATTCCCGCCAGCGCCGCCGACCCGCCGGGCGCGACGGACACCACCCCGAGCCCGTCGCGCTGCACCGCGATCCGAAGCCCGAGTCCCACCTGGCCAACCCGCCTTTCGCGTGCCGTGCGGGCCTCGGCCGGGGTGACGTAGCGGCTATAGGGATCGAGGTGGTTGAACACCTCCTCGAAGCCCGAGGCGATGAGCCGTTCCACCCCCGCCCGCCGCAAGGTGGGGGATGCGCGCCAGCCGGCTTCGTAGAAGGCGCCGAGCGCGGTCGCGATCGCGGCCGCCGCCGCCGCGGGCTCGCGCGGCACGAGCGCCGCGAGGGGCGTAGCGGCGATCGGCTGGTCCTCGATCGTCAGGCGCAGCTCCGCGCCGCGGCGCAGCGGTTCAAACCGCGGGTCGATCACGCCGAGCCCGCGCAGCGACCACAGCGCGAGGTCGGCCGGCGCGGGGCGGTCGAGGTGGCGTTCCAGCAGCAGCTGCAACGACTCGGCCAGCACGCGCTCGACCGCCTGGCGGGGGAAGGGCGCGGCGTCCTGCGCGCGCGCCGGATTGACGGCCAGGACGACCGCCAGCGCCAGTAGGCAGGATCGAAGAAGGCGACCGATCAGCGCCGGCGGCGTGGCCCCATGGGCCGGCCGCGCGGTCCCTGGCCCCGGCCCTGCCGGGGCGAGGCTGCGCGCGGGTCGCCCTGCATCAGACGGAACACCATGCCGCCCGTCCGCGGTGTCGCGGACGCCAGCTGCACCTCGACCGCTTGGCCAAGGCTGAAGGTCAGACCCGTGCTGCGGCCCGCCATCCGGTGGCCGGCCTCGTCCAACTGCCATCTGTCGTCCGGCAAGGACGCGAGAGGGACGATTCCGCTCGCGCCGTTCGCCTCCAAAGTGACGAAGAGACCGAAGCGTGTCACCCCACTGATTCGCGCATCGAACATGTCGCCGACGCGTTCCGCCATATAGGCCGCGAGGTAGCGGTCCACCGCGTCGCGTTCGGCCAGCGCGGCGCGGCGTTCGGTCTGGGTGATATGCTCGGCCGTGTCGGGGAAGCGCGCCGCTTCCTCATCTGCCAGTGCGCCGGCGGAGGGGCCCTTGCCGAGGCCGAGGCCGGCGATCAGCGCGCGGTGCACCAGCAGGTCGGCGTAGCGCCGGATCGGGCTGGTGAAATGCGCGTAGCGGGTGAGCGCCAGGCCGAAATGGCCGATATTGTCCGGGCTGTAGGCGGCCTGTGACTGGCCGCGCAGCACCGCCTCATTCACCAGCCGCGCTTCCGGCCGTTCCTTCACGATCTCCAGGATGCGGGAGAAGTCGCGCGGGTGGATCTGGTCGCGCGCCGCCAGCTTGATGTCGAGCGAGCCGAGGAACTGCCGCAGCCCTTCCAGCTTCTCGTCCGAAGGGCGGTCATGGATGCGGTACATGCAGGGCTGGCGGAGCCCTTCCAGCTCCTCCGCCGCCGCGACATTCGCCGCAACCATGAATTCCTCGATCAGCCGGTGGCTGTCGAGCCGCGTGCGCGGCACCACCGCCTGCACATGCCCCTTCGGATCGAGCAGGACGCGGCGTTCCGGCACATCGAGGTCGAGCGTCCCGCGCCGCTCCCGCGCCGCCAGCAGGGCGCGGAAGGCGCCGTAGAGATGCGCCACCTGCCCCGATGGCACGCCCTCCGGGTCGCGGCCTTCGTCATGTGCGGCCTGCACCCCTTCATAGGTCAGGCGCGCGGCGCTTCGCATGATGCCGCGCCCGAAGCGGTGGGCGCGCTTGGTGCCGGCCTTGTCGAAGCGCATCTCGACGAACAGGCAGCCGCGATCCTCGTTCGGGCGCAGGCTGCACCAGCCATTCGACAGCGCCTCCGGCAGCATCGGCACGACGCGGTCGGGGAAATAGACGCTGTTGCCCCGAGCCCAGGCCTCTCGGTCCAGCGGGCTGCCGGGCTTCACGTAATGGGCGACATCGGCGATCGCGACCACCACGCGCCAGCCATCCTCCAGCGGCTCCGCCCATACGGCGTCGTCGAAGTCGCGCGCATCCTCGCCATCGATGGTCACCAGCGGGACGTCGCGCAGATCCTCGCGCCCGCGCTTGGTCACGCCCTTCGCCCGCTCGGCTTCCTGCACCGCTTCGGCGGGAAAGACATCGGGGATTCCATGGGCGTGGATGCAGACGAGGGAGACGCTGCGGGGTTCCCCCATCCGGCCCAGCACCTCGACGATCCGGGCGGGGCGGGGGCCCATGGGGCGGTGCTGGGGCAGGGGCTCGGCCAGCACGATGTCGCCGGGCCGCGCAGCCCCTGCTTCCCCGGGCGGGACCATCCATTCGGCGCGGGAGCGGCGGTCGGTCGGGATGATCCGGCCTTCCTCGAACACGCCGAGCACGCGGGCGGGGCGGTCCTGGCTGGCCAGGCGCTTGAAGGTGCGGCCTTCGTATTTCGTGCCGCCGATATGGCGCAGCCGGGCCAGCACGCGTTCCCCCGGCGCCAGCGCGGGCAGGCCGCGCCGTTCGGGGGCCATGAAGATGGCGGGCGGGGGGCCGTTCGCCTTGTCCCATTGCACCGGGCGGGCGATGGCGTCGCCATCGGCATCGGTGCCGACGATCTCCACCACCGTCATCTCCGGCAGCCGGTCCGGCGCCGCGATGCCCCGCCGGCCGACCGGCGCGGCCTGGCCCTGCTCCTTCAGGCTGCGCAGCAGGTCGCGCAGCGCCGGGCGCTGGTCCGGCGACAGGCCGAAATGGCGCGAGATGTCCGACTTGCCGACGCGGCCGGGTGCCGCGCGCAGAAAGGCGCGGAGCTGTTCGCGCGTGGGCAGGGGGTTGCCCGGCCCCCCTGCCTCTCGGGGTGGGCGGGGGGCCTTGGCGGCCCCCGTCGCCTGAGTGGCCGGGCCGGTCCGCACCCGCTTCCGGGCGGCGTGACCCTTGGGGGGCGGGCCGCGCCGGTGCATCTCAGCCCCCCTTCGCGGCGCTGGGCTTGCGCGCGGCCGGCTTCTTCGCCGGGGCCGCCTTGGCGGGAGCCTTCTTCGCGGCGGCCTTCGCCGGGGCTTTCTTCACAGCAGCCTTCGGCGCCGCTGCCTTGGCCGAGGCCGCCTTGGCCGGAGCCGCCTTCTTGGCGGCCGGCGCGGCCTTGGCCTTGCCCTTGCCCTTCGCCCCGCCCTTGCCCTTCATCGGCGGCAGTTCCTTGCCCTTCTCGGCCAGCAACTGCACCGCTTCGTCGAGCGTGGCGGCCTCCATCTCCATCCCGCGCGGCAGGTTGGCGATGGTCTTGCCATGCATCGCATAGGGCCCGAAGCGACCCTTGCGGATTTCCACCGGGACGCCGTCCTTGGGATGCGGGCCGAGCAGCCGGACCTTCGCCCGCGCCTTGGCCAGCAATTCCATCGCCCGGTTCATGCCGAGGGCCAGCACGTCATCCCCCGGCTCCAGCGACTGGTAGACGCTGCCAAGCCGCACATAGGGCCCGAAGCGGCCGATGCCGGCGGTAATCTCCTCCCCCGTCTCCGGATCCCGCCCGATCGCGCGCGGCAGCGACAGCAAGGCCAGCGCGGCTTCGAGGTCCAGCGTCTCCGCGTTCATGTCCCGCGTCAGGCTGGCGCGGCGTGGCTTGGTCGGCTTGCCCTTCGCATCCGTGCTGCCTTCGCCGAGCTGAACATAGAGCCCGTAGGGACCGCGCCGCAGCGTGACATTCTGCCCCGTCGCGGGATCGGGGCCGAGTTCGCGATGCCCCTCGAAGCTGCTCGAGGCGCGCTCGCCATCCGGGCCGGGGGCTGTCAGGGGGCGCGTGTAGCGGCATTCGGGATAGTTGGAGCAGCCGACGAAGGCCCCCGTCCGCCCAAGCCGCAACCCAAGCCGCCCGCCCGAGCAGGACGGGCAGGCGCGCGGATCGCCCGCGCCTTCGCGGGCGGGGAAAAAATGCGGCCCCAGCTCCTCGTCCAGCGTGTCGATCACATCGCTGATCTTGAGTTCGGTGGTCGCGCCGATCGCTTTCGAGAAATCGTCCCAGAAGGCGCGCATCACGGCCCGCCAATCGGCCCGGCCGCCCGAGATGTCGTCCAGCTTCTCCTCGAGCCCCGCGGTGAACCCAGTGTCCACGTATTTCTCGAAGAAGGCGACGAGGAAGGCGGTCACCAGCCGGCCGCGGTCCTCCGGGATGAAGCGCCGCTTGTCGAGCCGGACATACTCCCGGTCCTGCAGCACCTGCAGGATCGAGGCATAGGTGGACGGCCGCCCGATGCCGAGCTCCTCCAGCTTCTTGACCAGCGTCGCTTCGGAAAAGCGGGGCGGCGGCTGGGTGAAGTGCTGGTTGGCGGCGACCGCGCCGGTCTTCAGCGCATCGCCCTGCCGCATCGGGGGCAGGGTCCGTTCATCCTCATCCTCGCCGGCGCCCTGCGTGGGGGTGGCGATACCGGCACGCGCATCGGCGGCGCGGTCGTCCTCATCTTCCCGATACAGGCGCAGGAAGCCGTCGAAGGCGATGACCGAGCCATTGGCGCGCAGCTTGGTGCGCCCGGTCGGGTCGGCGATCTCGACCACCGTCTGGTCCAGCTCGGCCGATTGCATCTGGGATGCGACGGCGCGCTTCCAGACCAGCTCATACAGCCGGCGCTGGCGGTCATCGAGGAAGCGGGCCACCTGGTCCGGGGTGCGGGTGACGTCCGTCGGCCGGATCGCCTCATGCGCTTCCTGGGCGTTCTTCGCTTTGGAGGTGTATTCGCGCGGCGCGCCGGGAACGTAGTCCGGGCCGAAGCTGTCATTCACATGGTCGCGGATGGCGAAGATCGCTTCCCGCGACATCTGCACGCCATCGGTCCGCATATAGGTGATGAGGCCGACGGTCTCCCCGCCGATATCCACGCCTTCATACAGCTGCTGCGCGGTCCGCATCGCCTGCTGCGCGCCCATGCCGAGCTTGCGGCTGGCTTCCATCTGGAGCGTCGAGGTGGTGAAGGGCGCGGGCGGATTTCTCCGGCTTCGCTTCTTCTCGACGCTCGTGACGCCGAAGCGGCCCGCTTCCACCGCCGCCTTGGCGCGCATCGCGCTCGCCTCGTCCGGCAGGTCGAATTGTTCGAGCTTCTTGCCCTCGTGATGCGTCAGCCGCGCCATGAAGGGCGCGCCGGCCGGCGTCGCGAAGCGGGCTTCCACCGTCCAGTATTCGCGCGCCCGGAAGGCCTCGATCTCCGCCTCGCGCTCACAGATCAGACGGAGTGCGACGGACTGCACGCGCCCGGCCGATTTGCTGCCCGGCAGCTTCCGCCAGAGCACGGGAGAGAGGTTGAAGCCCACCAGATAGTCCAGCGCGCGGCGCGCCAGATAGGCCTCGATCAGCGGGGTATCCAATTCACGCGGGTGCGCGACCGCGTGCTGGATGGCGCGCTTGGTGATCTCGTTGAAGGTGATGCGGCTGACCTCGACACCCTTCAGGGCGCCGCGCCGGGCCAGCATGTCCTTCACATGCCAGGAAATCGCCTCTCCCTCGCGATCCGGGTCGGTGGCCAGGAACAGGCGCTTGGCGCCGCGCAGCGCCTGCGCGATGTCCCGCACCTGCCGCTCGCCGCGGTCATCCGCTTCCCAGTCCATGGCGAAGTCCTCGTCCGGGCGGACGCTGCCATCCTTGGGCGGCAGGTCGCGCACATGGCCGAAGGACGCGAGCACAGTGAAGTCGCGGCCGAGATACTTGTTGATGGTCTTCGCCTTGGCGGGGCTTTCGACCACGAGGACGTCGGGCATTGGGTGCTGGTTCGCCTTGCGCTGCCTGCCGCGCGCCGCGCCGCGCGTTCAGCGCGCGGCCCGGGCAACACGGTCGCCGGGCAGGACCTCCACCAGTCCCGAAAGCTCGAGATCCAGCAGGATCGCCCGCACGGCAGGCGGCGAGAGGTGGCAGCGCCGGGCCAGATCGTCAACGCCCACCGGGGTCGGCGCAAGCATTTCAAGGAGTTGCCCGGCGGCGTCGGAGGGGGGCGGCGGCTCATCCTCGGTGGAAGTGGTCTCCGGCGGGTCGGATCTCGGCCGGAACAAGGGCGCGTCGCGCGGCGCCTCGGGCAGGTTCGCCAGTACATCCTCGGCCGTCTCGACCAGATGCGCGCCCTGCCGGATCAAGTCGTTCGAGCCTCTGGCGCGGGGGTCGAGCGGGCTGCCGGGCACGGCGAAGACCTCCCGCCCCGCATCCAGGGCGAGGCGGGCGGTGATCAGGCTGCCGGAGCGCTGGGCTGCTTCCACCACCACCACGCCCAGTACCATGCCCGCGACGATCCGGTTGCGGCGGGGGAAGTGGCGCGCGAGCGGGGCGGTGCCCAGCGGCGCTTCCGCCACCACCACCCCGCCTTCGGCGGCGATTCGCGCCTGCAGCCCGGCATGCTCCGGCGGGTAGGGTTGGTCGAGCCCGCCCGCCACCACCGCCACCGTCCGCCCATGCGCCCCGAGCGCGCCCAGATGCGCCGCTGCATCCACCCCGCGCGCGAGGCCGGAGGTGACGACGACGCCGGCCATGGTCAGCCCGGCCGCCAGTTCTTCCGCCACCCGCCGCCCGCCGGCCGAGGCGGATCGCGCCCCCACCACCCCCACCTGCCGCCGCAGCAGCACGGAGGCATCGCCGAGTACCGCGAGGACCGGCGGCGCATCCTCGACCAGCCCCAGCAGCGGTGGGTAGCCCGGCGCGCCCAGATGCAGCCAGGTGCCGCCCAGCCGGTCCAGCGCCTCCATCTCCCGCGACGCGTCGATGGCGGGGAAGGGGGTGAGGGTGCGGCCGGTGCGCGCGGCGATGCGGGGCAGGGCGGCCAGCGCCGCGGCGGCGGTGCCGTGGCGTTCGATCAGGCGGCGGAAGGTGGCGGGGCCGATGCCCTCGGTGCGGGACAGCCGCAGCCGCGCGAGCGTCTCCGCCCGGCTCGGCGCGGCATCGGCCGGCCGCAAATGTTCGAGCATCGTGTCCTGGTGGCGCATCGGCCCCAAGGCAGCACGACAGGCACCCAAAGCGCAACCTTTGGTTGCGTTTTAGTTTTTCTTTCCACCAAACTGCGGTTCGGTCCCGGCCAGCAACCGCTGGATGTTGGGCCGATGGCGCCAGGTGATGAGCGCCGCGAGCCCGGCGGCGAAAACAGCGAGCCGCGCATCTCCGAACAGCAGCGCCCCGACCGGCGCCAGCGCGCAGGCGACCAGCGCGCTGGCCGAGGAAATCCGCGTGATCGCGAAGACCGCGATCCAGGCCGCGACGGTGACCAGGCCCAGCCAGGGCTGCGCGGCCAGCAGCACGCCCGCCCCGGTCGCCACCCCCTTGCCGCCCTTGAACCCGAGCCAAACGGGGAAGACGTGCCCGGCCATGGCGGCGACACCGGCGATCAGAGCTGCGTCCTCTCCCCACAACCAGCGCGCGATCAGCAGCGCCGCCGCGCCCTTCAGGACGTCGAGCGCCAGCGTCGCCGCAGCCAGCCCCTTGTTGCCCGTCCGCAGCACATTGGTCGCGCCGATATTGCCCGAGCCGATGGCGCGGATATCCCCGAGGCCGGCGGCTTTGGTCAGGATCAGCCCATAGGGGACGGAGCCGAGCAGGTAGCCGAGGATCGCGGCCAGGATCAGGGTCATCACCCGAACACCCGCTTACCGGCCTTCCAGGTG
>JBIIRI010000174.1:0-6621 GCA_044341625.1 Roseomonas sp. | reverse complement strand
CGCGGCCGGCACGCTGCGCGCGCTGGCGGTCGCGGGCAAAAGCCGCAGCGCCGCCCTGCCGGATCTCAGCACCAGCGTCGAACAGGGCTTCCCCGAATTGGACAGCGCCACCTGGTATGCGCTGCTGGCCACTGGCGGCACGCCGCCGGATCGCATCGCGGCGCTGCACCGCACGCTGAACGCGGTGCTGGCGGATGCCGATATCCGCCGCCGCATGATCGAGCATGGCGTGGACGAGATCGCGCCGAGCCCCACCCCCGCCCATCTCGCCGAGCTGATGGTGGAGGAACGCACCCGCTGGCAGCGCGTGGTCCAGCGCGCCGGCCTTCGCATCGAATAGACCTGATCCTTCCCGGAGAGACTGCACATGACCGAGCGGACCGCCATCGCCTATGACGTGACCGATGGGGTGGCGACGCTGCGCCTCGACCGGCCGGAGCGGCGCAACGCCATCGACGACGCGATGCGCGGGGAGATGATCGCGGCGCTGGAGAACGCGGCGTCCGATCCCGCCGTGCGCGCCCTGGTCGTCACCGGCACCGGCAGCGCCTTCTGCGCCGGTGGCGATGTGCGCGGCATGCGCAACCGCTTGGCCGCGCCGCAGGAAGACGTCGCCTTCAATGGCTGGCGCCGCCAGCAGCGCACGCATCGCGCGGTCGCGCTGCTGCACACCATGCCGAAGCCGACCATCGCGGCGGTGAACGGGGCTGCGACCGGGCTCGGCTGCGATGTCGCGCTGTCCTGCGACTTCATCATGGCGGCCGAGACCGCGCAGTTCACCATGAGCTTCATTGCCCGCGGCCTGATCCCCGATGGCGGCGGCATGTATTTCCTGCCGCGCCGCGTCGGGCTGGCGCGCGCAAAGGAACTGGTCTTCACCGGCCGCCGCGTCGGCGCGGCGGAAGCGCTTGCCATCGGCATGGCGGACCGCGTGGTGGCGGACGCCGACCTGGCCGCCTCCGCCCAGGATTGGGCGCGCGCGCTGTCGGCCGGATCGCCGGCGGCGCTGGCGCTGGCGAAGTCTGTCATGGACCGCTCGCTGGAGATGTCCTTCGAACAGGTGCTGGCGGAAGGCGCGAAGGCGCAGGCGCTGTGCTACACTACCGCCGAGCATCGTGCCTCGGTCGAGGCCTTCCTGGCGCAGTCGAAGCCGCGATGAGCAGCCTGCACCGCCTGCTGCGGCCGCGGAGCGTCGCGGTCATCGGCGCCTCCGCCGATCCCACCAAGACCACGGGGCGGCCCATCGGCTACCTGCAGCGCCATGGGTTCGGGGGCGCGATCTGGCCGGTCAATCCGCGCGCGGCTGAGATCGGCGGGCTGCGCTGCTTCCCCGATGTCGCGAGCCTGCCCGGCGCGCCCGATGTCGCCATCGTCCTGGTGGGACCGGAGCGGGCCGAGGCCGCGGTGCGCGACTTGGCCGCGCGCGGCTGCGCCGCGGCCATCGTGCTCGCGGGCGGCTATGCCGAAAGCGGCGAAGAAGGCGGCGCGCGGCAATCGGCACTGCGCGACGCCGCGGGGCCGATGCGGCTGCTCGGGCCGAACACCATCGGCCTCGTCAACCTCGCCGACCGCATCGTGCTGTCGGCATCGGGCGCGCTGGAGGTCGAGGATCTGGCCGCGGGCAGCATTTCGCTCGTCTCGCAATCGGGCGGGATTCTCGGCGCGGTGCTGTCGCGCGGGGCGGCGCAGGGGATCGGCTTCGCGCGGCTCGTCTCCACCGGCAACGAGGCCGATCTGGATGTCGCGGATTTCCTCGACCTGTTCGCCGAAGATGAAGCGACGCGCGTGATCGCCATCTATGTCGAAGGCCTGCGCCGGCCCGACGCGTTCCGCGCCGCCGCACTGAAGGCCGCGGCGGCGGGCAAGCCGGTCGTCGCCTACAAGGTCGGGCGGTCGGAGGCCGGGGCGCGCGCCGCCATCTCCCACACCGGCGCGCTGGCCGGGGCGGACCGGCTGTATGACGCGCTGTTCCGCCAATTGGGCATCATCCGCGCCGAACGCTTCGCCGACCTGCTGGACATCCCCGCAGCCCTCGCCTCCGGCCGCAGGCCAGGCGGGCGGCGCGTGGCGGTGCTGACCTCGACCGGCGGGGCCGGCGCGCTGCTGGCGGATAATCTCGGCCTGGCGGGCTTCGACCTGCCGCCGCCGGATGCCGCCACCGCCGCGCGCATCGCCGCCCTGACCGGGGAAGCAGCGGTGGCCAATCCGCTCGACCTAACGCTGGCCGGGCTGAAGCCCGAGGTGCTCGGCGGTTCCATCGCCGCGCTGCTGGAGAGCGAGAGCTACGATGCGCTCGCGGTCGTCGTGGGGTCTTCCGCGCTCGCACAGCCGCGGCTGGCGGCGGATGCCATCGCGGCGGGCCAGGCGGCGAGTGAGAAGCCGGTGCTCGCCTATCTCAGCCCGCACGCGCCGGCGATCGGTGCGGCCCTGCAGCGCCAGGGCATCCCGGCCGCCAGCGCGCCGGAGGCGATCGCCACCATGCTTGCGGCGCTGGCCGCGCCGCCCACGGCTACACCGGCCGCGCCGGCTGTCGCGCGCGCCGATGTCGCGCTGCCCTCCGGCCCGCTGGATGAGGCGGAAAGCAAGGCTCTGTTCGCGCGCTTCGGCATCCCGCCGGTGCGCGAACAGGCCTGCGCGACGCCGGCCGAGGCGGCGGCGGCCGCGCGCGGAATCGGCGGCCGACTGGTGCTGAAGGCGCTCTCCCGCCACCTCGCGCACAAGAGCGATGTCGGCGGTGTGCGGCTTGGGCTGGCGGCGGAGGAGATCGAGCCGGCGGGACATGCGATGATCGCCCGCGTCGCCGCCGCCACCGGCCGCGCGCCGGACGGCCTGCTGGTGCAGGAACAGCTGGCGGGCGGCGTCGAGATGATCCTCGGCCTGACGCGCGATCCGCTGCTGGGCACGGCCGTGCTGCTGGGCATGGGCGGCGTTGCGGCGGAGGTCTTCGGCGATACCGCGCTGCGCCTGCTGCCGCTGTCGCGCGATGACGCGCAGGCGATGGTGGCGGAATTGCGCGGCGCGGTGCTGCTGCGCGGCCATCGCGGCGGCCCCGCGATGGATGTCCCGGCGCTGGTGCAGGCGCTGCTGGATTTCGCCGCGATGGGAGAAACGCTGGGTCCACGGCTTGTCACGGCCGAGGTCAATCCGCTGTTCGTCCTGCCGCGCGGCCAGGGCGTGCGGGCGGCGGATGCGCTCGCCGTGCTGGCGGGGGAGGCAACGGGCGCCCCGCACTGAGCGCGCTACGGGCGCGCGGCGCCTCTCCCCAAGGCAGGCCGCAGCCGCGCCGGGCGACCGGGGCTGACCGTGACCACGGCATGCTGGCGGAAGCGGCGCGCCAGCACCGCGATGCGTCGCGCATCGCCGGCAAGCAGCAGGTGGTGCTCGGCCCAGCCGCGCCCCCTGCCCCATCCCTCCTCCAACACGGCACCGCGCGCGGCCTGCCGCAACTTGGCCTGCAGGCGCCGGTTCCAGCCCGGCGGCCTGGGACGGCTGAACGGGTTCCAGGCGGTGACGAAGCCGGCAGCGCGCAGGCCGTGCCGCCGCAGCAGCGCATCCATCGCCGCGCTGCGCCGCCCGACCCGCACCACGATCCCGCCCGCCTCATAAGCCGTCCGCAGGAAAGCCGCGCGCAAGGCGGGGCGCATCGTCAGTCCAGGGCGAGCAGCAGGCCCTTGAGATAGGCGCTCTCGGGCAAGGCGGGGTGGACAGGGTGGTCGGGGCCGGCGCCGACGCTCGCCAGGATGCGCGCGGGCCGCCGCGCGCGGCCCACACCCCAGGCGATGGCCTCCGCGAACTCCGCCGGGCCGACATGGTGGGAGCAGGAGGCGATGAACAGGATGCCGCCCGGCGCCGTCACCTGCGCGGCCAGCCGCGCGAGCTTGGCATAGCCCTTCATCGCGGCGGGGATGTCCTTGCGGGTCTTGGCGAAGGCGGGCGGGTCGGCGACCACCACCTCGAACCGACGGCCGGAGGCGGCCATGCGCTCCAGGTGTTCCAGCGCCTCCGCCTTCAGGGGCGTCACGCGATCCGCGAAGCCGGCGCGCGCGGCGGCCTGCATCGCGAGGTCGAGGGCATGTTCGCTGCGGTCGAGCAGCGTCACCTGCGCCGCGCCGGCCCGCGCCGCCGCGAGGCCGAAGCCGCCCAGGTGGCAGAAGGCATCCAGCACCGTCCGCCCCTTCGCCAGCCGCGCGACCAAGGCGCGGTTCGGGCGCTGGTCGAAGAACCAGCCGGTCTTCTGGCCGCCCAGCAGGTCCACGGGAAAGGAGAGGCCGGCTTCCTCGACCGTCGCGGTGCCGTCGGTGCCGAGCGCGAGCGCGACCGATTCCTCCAGCCCCTCCAGCTTCCGCACCGCCGCGTCATTGCGCGCGACGATGCTGCGCGGGGCGATCAGGTCACGCAGCGCGGCAAGGATATCGGGCAGCGCGCGGTCCATGCCCGCCGTATTCGCCTGCACCGCCAGCGCATCGCCATAGCGGTCGATGACCAGGCCCGGCAGGCGATCCGCCTCGGCATGGACCAGGCGGTAGAAGGGCGCGTCGAACAGCCGGTCGCGCAGCGCGAGGCATTGCCCGATCCGCGCGGCGAACCAGCCGGCGTCGCACGGCGCGGCGGGGTCGGGATCGAGGAAGCGCGCGGCGATCAGGCTGTGCGGGTTGAAGTGCCAGGCGCCGTGCTTCACGCCGTCATCGCCTTCCAGCCGCACCACGCAGCCGGCCGGCAGCGCGCGGGCGTCGGCGGTCATGGCGATCTCGTTGGAGAAGGCCCAAGGATGCCCCGCCTTCACGCGCCGGTCGGCGCCGGGGTTGAGGCGGATCAGGGGACGCTCGGTCATGGCGGGGGTTATGCGGCGGCTATCCGCGGATGGCCAGCACGACGCCGCCGATGGTCAGGGACAGCGCCGCGACCTCTCGCAGGCCCAGCGGCTCGGCCAGGAACAGCGCGGCGCCGGCGACGCCGACCACCGGCGTCAGCAGCGTCCCCGCCGCCGCCGCCGAGGCCGGCAGCCGCTTCAGCGCCGCGAACCACGCCAGGTAACACAAGCCCAGCGGCGCGAGCCCGCCATAGAGCAGCAGCCACCAGGTCTGGGCGCTGAAGGCCGCCGGGTCCGGGCGCTCCACCAGCGCCGCCGCCACCAGCAGCGGCGCGCAGCCGAGCCCCATCTGCCACGCGGCGGAAGTGGCCGGCGGCAGGCCGACCGGCCAGCGCTTGCCCACCACCGTGCCGAGCGAGAACAGCACCGCTGCCGTCAGCGCGATGGCCACCCCCGGCAGCTTGCCGATGCCCACATCGATGCCGCGCCCGAGCACCAGCACCAGCAGCCCCGCCAGCCCCATGCCCAGCGCCAGCACCCGGCGCGGCGTGATCCTCTCCCCCAGCAACCACCAGGCGAAGAGCGACGCCCAGACCGGCATGGTGTAGCAGACGATCGTCGCCTCGGCGGCCGCGAGCCAGAGAAGGGAAAAGCTGGCCAGCCCCATCCAGGCGGTGACGTTCAGCAGGGATGCCACGATCAGGCGCGGCCAGAGCGCGCGGGGGACCGACAGCGCCTCTCCCTGCCGCAGCGCGATGGCGCCGAGCAGCGCGACGCCCACCGCCGCGCAGATCACGCGCATGGAGAAGGGCGGCACCTCCTCCAGCAGCAGCTTCATCGCCGGCCAGTTCAGGCCCCAGCCAATGACGGTCACGAGCAGCAGCAGCAGGCCCGTTGGGTCTGGGCGAGCCGGCTGCCCGCGCGGGTCAGGATGCGGAATCGGGCTGTTCCTTCGCGAAGGGCCGTCCCGTACGCCTGGAATGGGCGGCGGCGGGACGACCATAGAACAGCTTCGCCGGATCCCGCACCCGGTCCCGGCGTCTGCGCTTACCGCCCCGTCAGCCGAGGATCGGCGCGCAGACCCGCCTCGGCCCATCCGGGGTGTCGAGCGTGCCGATCACCGTCTCGACGCCATAGGCCTCGCGGAGGCGGGGCGCGGTGACCAACTCCGCCGCCGGCGCTGGACCCGAGAGCTGCCCGCGATGCAGCATCGCGGCCTCATCGCCCAGCAGGAAGGCGTGGTCGGGCTGGTGCGTCGTCATCAGCACCGCCAGCCGGTCGCGCGCGGCCAGCGCCCGCACCTCTCGCAAGACCAGCGCCTGGTTGCCGAAATCGAGGCTCGCCGCCGGCTCGTCCAGCACCAGGCAGGCGGCCTCCTGCGCCAGGGCGCGCGCGATCAGGACCAGTTGGCGCTCGCCGCCCGACAGCTCCGTCACCGGCCGGTCGGCAAGGTGGGCGATGCCGAGCCGCGCGAGCGCCGCCTCCGCCGCCTCGCGGTCGCGCCGGCCGGGTGCTGCGAGCAGCGGCAGGCGCGCGGCGCGGCCCATTGCCACGACCTCCCGCGCCGGATAGGCGAAGCCGCCGGGTGCGGCCTGCGGGACGTAGGCGAGGCGGGTCGCGACCTCACGCCGTGGCAGGGTGCCGATCGCCGCGCCGCCAAGCCGGACCTCGCCCGCCAGCGGCGGGATCAAGCCGAGCAGCGTCCGCAGCAACGTGGTCTTGCCGCCACCATTCGGCCCCAGCAGGCACAGCACGCGGCCGGGCCGCAAGGCCAGCGAGATATCGGAGGCGACGACGCGGCTTCCGTGCCC
>JBIIRI010000004.1:0-53602 GCA_044341625.1 Roseomonas sp. | reverse complement strand
TATCTCGCGCGCCATGTCCTCGGCCAGCCCGCGCAGGCCGCCGAATGAGCATCAAGCCCGAGGAACGGATCGCCGCGACCCTGGCGCGGCTGATCCTGGATCCGTCCGCACCGCCGGCGCGCCACATCGCGGTCGGTGCGGCATCCCCCATTCCCGCCGCGGCCTGCTGGCTGGTGAAGAAGCAGGGTCATCCGGTGCGCCTGTCACTGCTGCACAAGCGCAGCGGCAACCCCTTCACCGAAGGCTCGCGCGAGTTGTTCGACCTGACGGGGCAGGGGCGGATCGACCTGTTCTTCCTGGGCGGCGGGCAGATCGACGGGCAGGCCAACATCAACCTGGTCGGCACCGGTGATTGGCCGGGGACGGGCGTTCGCTTCCCCGGCAGCTTTGGCAGCGCCTTCATGTATTTCATGACCCCGCGCACGATCCTGTTCCGCGACGAACACTCGCCGCGCGTGCTGGTGGACAAGGTGGACATGATCTCGGCGCCGGGCGTGTCGCCGCCGGGCGTGTTTCGCCGCGGCACGGCGCAGGCGCTGGTGACGGGGCGCTGCGTGTTCCGCTTCCATCCCGATCGCGCGCGCTTCACGCTCGACAGCGTCCATCCGGGCGAGAGTGTCGCGAGCATCCGCGCCGAGACTGGCTTCGATTTCGATGTGCCGGATACCGTGCCGGCCACCCCCGATCCGACGGAGGCCGAGCTCGCGTTGCTGCGCGGCCCCGTCTGCGACGAGATGCTGGAAACCTACCCCGAGTTCTGCGCCCGGGTCTTTGGCCGGTCATCCGATGACCGGAGGGCGGAGCCGCCGCAGGCGGCGAGCGCCGGAGGTCTGAATCGGTGACCCAGATAAAGGAAACACGCGGCATGACCGACGCCATTCCCATGACCGAGGGCAAGGGCCTCGCCGCATCCGCCGGCGCGCTGGCCGGCCTCAAGGTCATCGATCTCACGCGCGTGCTGGGCGGGCCCTATTGCACGATGATCCTGTCGGATCACGGCGCGGAGGTGATCAAGATCGAACCCCCGCAGGGCGACGAGACCCGCGCCTGGGGCCCCCCGTTCCATGAGGGCGATGCCAGCTACTATATCGGCGTCAACCGGAACAAGCGCGCGCTCGCGCTCGATCTCTCGAAGTCAGAGGGCCGCGCGGTGCTGCTGCGGCTGCTCGAAGGCGCCGATGTGCTGGTCGAGAACTACAAGCCCGGCAGCATGGAGAAATGGGGCATCGGCTATGCCGATGTGCTGTCGAAGCGCTTCCCCGGCCTGATCCATTGCCGCGTCTCCGGCTTCGGCGGCGAAGGGCCGCTGGGCGGCCTGCCCGGCTACGACGCCATTATCCAGGCGATGGTTGGGCTGATGTCCATCAACGGCCATGACGGCACCGGCCCCTTGCGGATGGGCACGCCGATCGTGGACCTGGCCACCGGTCTCTATTCGACCATCGCCATCCTGATGGCGCTGAACGAACGGGCCCGCAGCGGACAGGGCCAGTTCCTGGACATGAGCCTGCATGATTGCGGCATGGCGCTGCTGCATCCGCAGGCGGCGAATTTCTTCCTGAACGGCAAGCGGCCGAAGGCGCTCGGCAATCCGCATCCGAACATCAGCCCCTATTCGAAATTCGCCACCAGGACCTGCGAGATCTTCGTCGCCTGCGGCAATGAGCCGGCGTGGCGGAAATTCTGCGAATTCCTCGGGATCCAGCACCTGGTTGCCGATCCGCGCTTCGCCACCAACGCGCTGCGCGTGGAGAACCGCGCCGCGCTCGACGCCCTGCTCGATGAGCGACTGGCGAGCGAGGATGGCCACGTGCTGTGCGACGCCATGCTGCGCGCCGGCCTGCCCGCCGGGCCGGTGCTGCATGTCGATGAAGCGATGGAGGCGCCGCACACCGCGCATCGCCAGATGGTCGCGGAGCAGGGCTGGTTCCGCGCGCTCGGCACGCCGATCAAGATGAGCCGCACGCCCGGCGGCCTCCGCAGCCCGCCACCGCGCTTCAACGAGCATGGCGCGGAGATTCTCGCCGCCCACGGCTTCACCGAGGATGAGATCGCGGCGCTGACGGCCGCCGGCGTGGTGGTGGCCGAACGCCGCTGACGGGCGGCGCGCGGCCCAGGACTAGGTGATCAGGGCCAGGTGAAAAGCCGCGCCATCCGCTGCTGGTCTTCCGTCTCGGCGGCATGGGCCAGGTAGTGGCGACGCACGTAATCGAGCGCGTCGCCCTCCACGCCCGCGGCGCGGGCGAGGCAGGCCATGAACAGCCCGGTCCGCCCCACACCGGCGCGGCAGCCGATATGGACGGGCCGCTCGGGCTCAGACTCCAACTGCGCCAGCACGGCCGCCACCGCGCGCTTCAGCGCGGCCGGGTCGGGCAGGCCGAAATCGGGCGTTGGTAGCGGCACATCGGCAAGCCAGGCCTTCAGCGCCTCCATCTCCAGGCAGACGCCGAAGGCGCCATCGGGGATGGCGTCGAAGGGGCCGCCGGTGATCGTCACCGCGCGGCCCGCCACCACAAGCGGCAGGGTGCCGCGGACCGTCAGCGGCGGCATGGGGCGCGCCGCATCAGCCGGGGGATGGCGGGGCGGGTTCGGCCGCCTGCTCGATCAGCGCCTCGGCCTCGGCCTTCAGCGCCAGGTAGGACCGCACCGAGAAGGGCAACATGCCCAGATAGATGATCCCGGCCGCCGCCAGCGCCGCCCAGGGCTCTGCCACCAGCAGCGCGACGAAGGCGCCGACGCCGAGCAGCACCGGCAGCACCACGGCGCGCGGCACCTTGAAGTTCTTGAACGACCAGGTGGGCAGGGTGCTGACCATCATGGCGCCCACCACCACCAGGACCGCGCCGACCAGGATCGGGTGGCGGAGCGCATCCGCGAAGCCCGGCCAGCCCCATTCGCCGAAGGCGAGCGCGCCGAATAGCGGGAACAGGGCGCATCCCGCGCCGGCCGGCGCGGGCACGCCGGTGAAGAAGTTATACGCATAGGCCGGCTTCGGCTTCTCGAGCCCGACATCGATCGAGGCGTTGAACCGCGCAAGCCGGAGCGAGGAGCAGACCGCGAACAGCAGGCAAGGCAGGAAGCCAATCGGCCCGACCGTCTGCATCGACCACAGATACAACACCAGCGCCGGCGCCACGCCGAAGGACAGGAAATCCGCCAGGCTGTCGAATTCCGCGCCGAAGCGCGTCGTGGCCTTCAGCAGCCGGGCCAGCCGCCCGTCCAGCCCGTCGATCACGGCCGCCACGACGATGAAGGTGGCGGCCTGCGACCACCGCGCATCGATCGCGAAGCGGATCGCCACCAGCCCGGCGCAAAGCCCGAACATCGTCATGATGTTCGGGATCATCCGGTTGAAGGACAGCCCCTCGAAGCGGGGGCGCCGCCGGAGACGCGGCAGGGGGCGCCGCGGGCGCGGAGCCTCGCTCATCGCGCGGGGACGAGCGGGGGCAGTTCCGCGATCACCGTCTCGCCACCGATCATCGTCTGGCCGATCGACACCAGCGGCGTCACGCCCTCGGGCAGGTAGACATCGGTGCGGCTGCCGAAGCGGATGATGCCGAAGCGTTCGCCGGTCGCGACCGTGTCGCCTTCGCGCACATGGCACAGGATACGGCGCGCGATCAGGCCGGCGATCTGCACCACGGCCAGCTCGCGTCCATCCGCCATGCGGATCGCCAGCGCGTTGCGTTCATTGTCCACGCTCGCCTTGTCGAGCGCCGCGTTGAGGAAGGCGCCGTGGCGATAGGAGATGCGGGTCACGCGGCCTTCAACCGGCGCGCGGTTCACATGCACGTCGAGGACCGAGAGGAAGATCGCGACGCGCCAGCGCGGCGCCTCGCCCAGCCCGAGCTCGACGGGCGGCACGGCGGGGCCGACCAGCACCACGCGGCCATCGGCCGGCGCCACGACGACGTCATGGCGCGCGGGCGGCACGCGTTCGGGGTCGCGGAAGAAATACAGGCAGAAGGCGGCGAAGGCCGCGCCCAGCCAGAACGGCCAGGCGCCGAGCAGCAGCCCGCCGATGACGGCAAGGGCGGCACCGCCCCAGATGAAGGGCTTGCCGGCCGGATGCGGCTTGGCAAGGACCATGCGGATGGTTGAGGACAGGCTCATGGCCCCGGTTATGGTCCCTTCACCACTTCCGGACAACAAGGCGGGATGGAAGCCCACCTTGTTTTGCCCTCCCAGGCCGGTGCTGATGGCATCCGGCCCCTATCCCCGGGGGAGTTCCCCCATGGCCCGTTCCCTCATGGCCCATTCCTGGTGGAACCGGATGGCGCGCTGGTGCCCCGGCGTGCCCCGACGCTCCGTTTCTCCTGGCGCGGCCGATCCTGCGAGGCGCGCCTGGCGGATGGCCAGGTGACCCTCTCGGCCGCGGCGGGGGAGGTCCCCTATACGGCGGAACGCGGGGCGGACCGCCCGCCTGTCTTCGCGGCGATCAACGCCCTGGCGGCGGAGTTGCCGGGGGGCTGGCGCCTGCGCGTGTTGCCGAATCATCGCCTGCGGGTCGAGGCCCAGGCTGGCCTGCCGGCGCCGATCACCACTGTCGCGCTGGTGACGGCCCTTGTGCGCTTCGTGCTGGCGCTGGACCCTTACCTGGAGCGGCTGGAATTGGCGGGCGCCGCAGCCGGCGCAGGCGGGGTCGCGACCGGGGCGGCCATGGCGGGCACCGTGAAGACCTGACCCGGGTAGATCAGCCGCGGATTGCGGATCTGATCCCGGTTGGCCTCGTAGATCACGGTGTAGCGCACGCCGCGCCCATAGGCCGCGCGGGCCAGGCGCCAGAGGTTGTTGCCCGGCTGCACCACGACGCGCCCTTCCGCCACGCTGCCCTCGGGCAGTTGGTCGCGCTGGAAGGGCACTTCGATCCGGGCGGCGACCGTCCCGGCCGCGGCCAGCTGGTCCAGTCGCAGCTGATGGCGCCCGACTTCGACCGAATCCCGCGGCACCAGGGTCCAGCGGCCTTGGCCATCGGCCTGGGCGTCGCCGACATGCCGTTCGTTCACATAGACCCGCACGGTCGAATCGGGCTGGGCCGAGCCCGCGAAGCGGATCGCGCCGTCCTGGTCGTAATCGACCTGGTCGAGCGTCAGCCCCTGCTGCGCGGCGGGGCCTTGCAGCACGCGCGGCGTTGCCTGCGCGGGGGGCAGCAGCACCACCAGCGGCTGCGAAGGCGCGGACGCGGTCGCCGGCTCTGCCGAAGGCTCGTCCGTCGCCGATGCGGTCGCTTCGTCGGTGCGTTGGGCGGGGTCGGGCCGTGGGGCCTCGGCCAGAGTGGGCTGGGGCTCCGGCACCACCACGACGACGGTGTCGGGGCCGGCCACTTCCTCGCCGCCGCGGCGTGCCAGAAGGGTGAACTGGCGCGTGCCGGGGCGCAGCGCCTCGGCCGGCAGGATCACCCATTCGCCGCGCGCATCGGCGCGGGCGCGGCCAACCTCGCGGCCGTCTTCAAGCAGGACCACCTCGGCGCCAGGGGCGGCGCGGCCGGCGATCACCGCGACGCCGCGCGCCCCGATCCGCACCACATCGAAGCGCGGCGGTTCCTGTTCGGGTGCGGCCGCGGGCGGCGCGGGGCTGGCCTGGCTGGCGGGCTGGGCTGGCGTCGGCGCCGTGGCGGCCTGGGCGGCGGCGTCCGGCTGGGCCGGCATCTGCGGGCGTGGCGCCTCGGCCTGAAGGGGCGCCGGCGGCGGAGGGGCATCGCCGAGGAACCGGGCGACCAGGAACGCCCCGGCACCCGCGGACACCAGGACGACGATCAAAAGCGTGCGGGCGCTGGACGTCATGCTTGTGTAACTACGGGCTTGTTCGGCATCGGGACAAGTGTTCCCGTCAAATCAATACGATGTCATCGCAGCAAAAAAGCGACGCAGGCCATAAGCCCGCCCGCCAGGACCGCCCCGACGGGGGCGCCCGACCTTCGGCCCGCCAGCCACGCCCCGGCCGGCGCGCCGAGCAGCAGCGCCGCAACGGGGGCCGCCGCCACCGCGACATCCGATGCGGCGCCGCGCGCCACGATCGGGATCGCGGCGAGCGCGGCCAGCGCGCCGGCCAGCGGCAGCGCCATCAGAACGGGCTGGGCCATCTTTCCCTTCCCGGGGCGCACCAGCGCAGCGATGGCCGCCGCCGCCAGCAGCGCGCCACCCAGTAGACGATAGGGCCCCGCGAGCGGCGCGAGCTGCAGGCCCGCGAACAGCGCGGAGGCCGCCACCGGCCCCGCCCAGCGCGGCCCGCCCGACAGCGCCAGCAGCAGCGTGGCGATCGCGACACCCGCCAGCACGGGCGCGGCGCGGGCCAGATCCGGCAGGATCATCGGCGCGCCGGCCATCCACCACCCGGCCCAGAGCGCGCCGGTCGCAGCCAGCGGCAGCGCCAGCCAAACGCGCCATCGCGCGGCGCCGCCGAACAGCGGGGCGGCCAGGACCAGGCCGAGCATCAACAGGGGCAGCCTTTCGGGCAGTTGGCGGGGGCTCGCGGTCAGCACGCCAAAGGCGAACCACCAGCCGGCGAGCACGCCGATTCCCGCCGCCGCCGCGCCAAGCAAGGGCCGCCCCGCTGCACGCCCGAGCCAGGCGGCGCCGAAGGCGCAGGCGCCCGCGACCAGGGCGGCGTGCCAGGGTGCCAGCGCGGCGGCAAGGGCGGGGATCCAGTCCATCGCGCCTCTCTGACCGCAGCTTCGGCCCCGGCGCAACCGTCACGCTTCGAGACTTGCTCGGCGGGGCCGGGTCGGGCCTGATGCGCGGGCATGAAGAGGTCGGCGGCATGGCGGCGCAGTCGGGCGGCGATATGGTGCGGCTCCGCGTCTGGGATCCCTGGGTGCGGCTGGTGCATTGGGGCGTGGCGCTGTTGCTGCCCTTCTCCTGGTGGACCGCCGAAACCTCTCGCTACGACCTGCATTTCCAGTCGGGCTACGCGATCCTGACGCTGGTGCTGTTCCGCCTGGCCTGGGGCGTGGTGGGGTCCGATACGGCGCGCTTCGCACGTTTCGTGAAGGGGCCGAAGGCGGTGTTCGCGCATCTCTGCCATCTGCGCCACCGACAGGTCCCGGCGGAGATCGGGCACAACGCCGCCGGCGCCGTCATGGTGCTGGTCCTGCTGGCGTTGCTGCTGACGCAAGCGCTGAGCGGTTTGTTCGCCGACGACCTGATCTTCACCCGAGGGCCGTTGGCGCGGCGTGTGGACGAGGCCTGGAGCACCCTGGCGACATCGGTGCATCTGCGCGCCTATTGGGTGATCCTGGGCTGCGCCGTGCTGCATGTGCTGGCGGTGGCGGCCTATCGTGTCGTGGCGCGGCGCAAGCTGGTAAAGCCGATGCTGACCGGCGCGATGGAAGCCCCTGCGGGCACGCCGGCCCCGCGCATGGGCAGCAACCTTCTGGCGCTGGCGCTGCTCGCGGCCTCGGCCGGCTTCGTGTGGTGGATCAGCACGCTGAAGCCCGCCAGCATCTTCTGACACCAGCACCCGGGGAGAAGGTCCGGGTCAGCGCACGCAGCGGCCGGATCAGCGGGCGCGGAACTGCTGGTGGCAGGCGCCGCAGGTGCCGCCTGTCGTCCGCAGCATGTCGCCCGTGACGTTGCCGGCCTCGGCAGCGGTCTTGAGCGTGGCCAGCGCGGTCAGCATGGCCTGCTGGCGGGTGCCGAAATCGGCGCGGTTGGTGTCGATTGCCGCAAGGGCGCGGGTCTGGCCGTCCTGCGTGCCCTGCGCCGTGGGCGGGGTCAGGCTGGCGGCCGGCACGCGGTTCGGCAGCGACTGGAAGAAGGGAAGCATCTGGTCGACGCGCGCGGCGATCTGTCGCTGGTCACCGCGCGACTGCACGATGCCGGCGATCGCTTCCATCTGGGTCCCCACCTCGCGGAACCCGGCGCGGCGCTCGGCCGTGACATTGCCCTGCGCCAGTGCGATGCCGGCCGACCCCACGCCCGCGGCGACCACAGCGGTCATCACCCATGCCCTCATCGCCACGTCCTCCATGATTGCATCGGCAGCCTCGCAGCGTTCCGGAAGCGATGCAATGATTGATGAGGGGACGAGTGGTGACCCTGGCTTGCCCCCCCGCGGGTGCTTCGCTATACGCACGCCCTCGCGCCGATGCCGTGCCGGAGTGTAGCTCAGCCTGGTAGAGCACTGTGTTCGGGACGCAGGGGCCGGAGGTTCGAATCCTCTCACTCCGACCAGCAACGCGCGGCGCGCAAACCCCGCCAGGGCATCAGCCCTGGCGGGGTTTTTGTTTTTGGGCCGGCGCCCGGCCCGATCAGGCCTCTCCGAATCTCAGCCGGTGGTTAATAATTATACATACTGCCATCCTCGGCCCGTCTTTTGCTGCGCCGCAACACGTTTTCGGCTCAGCAAAGGACCAGCCATGAAGATTGCATATTTCTTCGGCTCGGCAGCACTCGCCGCCGCTGCCCTGCTCGTTCCAGCGCCAGTCTCGGCCCAGCAGAGCCTGGAAAGCCTGGGCGTGACCGTCACGACGACGCCGGCGCTGCTCAGCGACTATGTGTTTCGCGGCATCAGCCAGACCCGTGGTGGACCGGCGGCGCAGCTGACGCTCGATGTCGAGCATAGCTCGGGCCTCTATGTCGGCGCCTTCGTCTCCAACGCCGCTTTTCCCGGCACCAACCTCCGCCAGGAACTCGATTTCAATGCCGGGTACCGCTTCACCCTGGGCGGCGTGAAGCTCGATCTCGGGGCGACCTATTTCGGCTATCCCGGCTATGAGGCCGCCCCGGATGGCTTCGATTGGGCGTGGTGGGAAGTGAGCCTCCGCGCCAGCTACGAGATCGACCCGTTGAAGCTGGTGGGCCAGGTCAGCTACGCGCCGAACTTCAATTTCGAATCCGGGGAGGCCTGGTACGTCGAACTCGGCTTCGACATGAAGCTCGACTTCGACATCACCGGCTCGGTGCGCTTCGGCCGCCAGTGGATCCAATACAACATCACCTCGCCCGCCGGTCATGGCGAATTCGGCACGCCGGACTACAACGTCTTCGCCTTCGGCCTGTCGCGGGAACTCGGTTATGGCGTGGTCGGCGCGCTGACCTTCAGCACGACCTCCCTCGACCGCGCGGACTGCTTTGGCGGGCAGAGCTTCTGCGGCACGCGGGTGATCGCCGGGGTCAGCCGGCCGTTCTGACCCGTCTGGGCGGCCGGCGGTTCGCCGCCGGTCGCCCTGCCGGGGTCAGCGCGTGACGCCCGCCCCCCAGAACATCAGCCGGCGGGCCGCCGGCGCCCAGGCGATGCCGGCGACCAGGAAGTAGGCGAGCTGCACAACCCAATGGAGGTCCAGCACGAAATCCGCCAGCACCACGACCAGCGCGACATAGGCGGCGAAGCCGGCAAGACCGGCGAACAGGGCGATCATCGGGCGCGTCATGGCGCCCGATGTGGCCCGCCCGCCGCACCGCGCCAAGCCCCGCCCGTCGCGCCCGCCTTGCAGGCCCCGTTCAGCGGACGGTTGCGGGCTGCCCACCGCTCGGCGTAGCGTGGCCCGAGAGGAAGGCAAGTTGTCCCGAGGTTCGCGCAGGATGGTGCGCGGCCGGGGCGAAGCGTGCCCTTCCGGCCCCGAAGGAGCCGCGCGACCGTCCCGATGACCGACCAGCCGACCAAGCCCGGCGATGGCGCGCCGCTCGCGCGCCTCGAGGCCGATCCGGGCATCGATATCAAGGCGCATATTCGCGGCATCCCGGATTTCCCGAAGCCGGGCATCCTGTTCTACGATATCTCGACACTGCTCCGGCACGGGCCGGCCTGGCGCGCCGCCATGGCGCGGATGGCGGCCCAGATCGCGCCCTACAAGCCCGACATCCTGGCCGGGATCGAAAGCCGGGGCTTCCTCGTCGCCGCACCGCTGGCGCTCGAACTGGGCCTTGGCTTCGTGATGCTCCGCAAGCCGCGCAAGCTGCCGGGGCTCACCATCGGCCTGAACTACGCGCTGGAATACGGCACCGACCGCATCGAGATGCAGGCGGATGCCGTGCCGGCCGGCAAGCGTGTCGTCCTGCTCGATGACCTGCTGGCGACGGGTGGGACGATGTCGGCCGGCATCTCGCTGCTGCGGCAGGCCGGCGCGGTCGTGCCCTGCGCGGCCTGCCTGATCGAATTGAGCTTCCTCAAGGGCCGTGAACGCCTCGATGTCCCGTTCGAAGCGCTCGTCTCCTACGACGCGTGAAGACGCGGCCCCAGGGGCGGCCGTGGCGGCGGAGGCGGCGCGCCACGCCGCCGCCGCGCTCGCCCTCGCCGCCGCGAACCGGTTCGCCGGGGCGCTCGCCGCCTCCGTTGCCGCCGCGCCCACGGGCGTGGTGATCAGCGACCCGAACCAGCCAGACTGCCCGATCGTCTTCGCCAACCCGGCCTTCCACCGCATCACCGGCTACCCGCCGGAGGAGGTGATCGGCCGCAACTGCCGCTTCCTTCAGGGGCCGGGCACCGACCCGGCCGCGGTGCGCGCCATCCGCCAGGCCATCGCCAAGGCCGCGCCGATCGACATCCGCCTGGTGAATTACCGCCGCGATGGCAAGCGCTTCGTCAACGAACTGCATATCTCGCCGGTCCATGACGCCACGGGGAAGCTGGTCTCCCTCCTCGGCATCCAGCATGACGTGACGGAGCGCGTGAAGGCCGAGGACGCGGCCCGCCGCGCCCGCCGCGCGGCCGAACGGGCGAATGCCGAGAAATCCGACTTCCTCGCCTTTGTCAGCCACGAGGTGCGGACCCCGTTGAACGGCGTGCTCGGCACGCTGTCCCTGCTGCTCGACACGCCGCTCGATTCGGAACAGCGCGCCTATGCCGAGACCGCCCGCCGGTCGGGCGAGACGCTGCTGTGGACGGTCAACGAGTTGCTCGACCTGTCGCGCATCGAGGCCGGGCAACTCGAGCTCGAGGATTTCGCCTTCGATCCCGGCCAGCCGGTGCGCGATGTGCTGGCGCTGCTCGCCGCCACCGCCGCCGACAAGGGGCTGCGCCTGAGCGCCAGCCTCGATGCCGCCCTTCCCGCCCGGATCATGGGCGATGCAAGGCGGCTTCGGCAGGTGCTGCTGAACCTGGTGGAGAATGCGATCAAGTTCACCGCATCCGGTTCCGTGGAGATCAAGGTCGCGCGCGACGCCGAGCGGATCGTGGTCGAGGTGCGCGACACCGGCGCGGGCATCCCCGCGCAGCTGCGCCGCCGCCTGTTCCGGCGCTTCCAGCAGGCCGATGCCGGCACCGCCCGCCGGCATGGCGGATCGGGCCTTGGGCTGATGATCTGCCGGCGGTTGGTCGGGCTGATGGGCGGCCAGATCGGTGTGGAGAGCGAGCCGGGCGCGGGCAGCGTGTTCCGCTTCGACCTGCCGCTCCGCGCGGCGGCGGAGGATGCGCCCGCCCTGCCCGAACTCGCCCGCGCCGAGGCGCCGGCGCGCCGCCTGGCCGGCGATGCCCCCTTCGCACGCCTGTTGCTGGTCGAGGACAGCGAGGCGAGCCAATTGGTCGCCGCCGCCATCCTTCGGAAGGCGGGCTACGAGGTGGATCTGGCCCGCGACGGCGAGACGGCCGTGGAAGCCGCCGCCAGCGGATCCTATGACGCGGTGCTGATGGATGTCCGCATGCCTGGCCTCGATGGCTATGAGGCGACGCGGCGCATTCGGGCGCTCGGCGGGGCGGCGGGGCGGGTGCGGATCCTGGCGCTGACCGCCTCCGCCATGCCGGGCGATGTGCAGCGCAGCCTGTCGGCCGGCATGGATGCGCATCTGACCAAGCCGGTCGATCGTGCTGGGCTGCTCGGCGCGGTCGCGGCCCTGCTGGCCGCCGTGCCGGCGCGGCCACGCGCCACGGCCCCGGTCGCAGAGCCCGGCCCGTCCCATGCGCTGCTGGTCCGCGAGACGCTGGAGGAACTGCGCGCCGCCGTCGGGCCCGGGCGCCTGCCAGACCTGCTCGGCGTCTTCGCCGCGGAGACGCTGGCGCGCGTGCGCCGCCTGGTGCAGGACCCGTCGCCGGCGCAGGTGGAGCAGGAAGCTCATGCGCTGCAATCTGCCGCCGGCACCTTCGGCGCGGCGGCCTTGCGCGAAGCGGGCACGGCGCTGGAGCGCGCCGCCGTGGCCGGCGATGCGGTGGGCATCGCGGCGGTGGTGGGGGACCTGCCGCGCCTTGTCGAGCGGACCCTGCATGCCCTGTCGCGCGCGGCGGCCGTGCCGGCCGGTGGCTCCGAGTAGCCCCCCTTTGCCGCTGCCTGGACCCGTCGCCATCCGACCGCGCCACCTTTTCGCCCCATTGGGGCGCCTAGGTGCCCGCTCGTGACAGGGGAGGCCGATCGGATGACGGAATCGCGCGCCACCCGCAGGGCCATGATCGGCGCCGCACTGGCGGCCGCCGCCCTTCCGGGGCGCCCGCTGCAAGCCGCCACCGGCGTGCCGGAAGCCGCCACCTTGCTGGTTCCCGGCCCGGAGGGCGGCCCCGCCGCCGAATTCGGCGCGCGGGCCGCGCAGGGCCTGGCCCGTGGCCTGGTGCAGGCGGCGGCGCTGCGGGTCAGCCTTCTGGGTGGCCCGGACGGGATCACCGCGGCCAACCGGTTCGCCGCGTCCTCCGCGCCGGATGGGCGGATGCTTCTGGTGCTGACGGGGCCGGCGGCGCAGGCGCTGCTCGTCGGCGACAGCCGCGCCCGCTACGAGCCGCGCCACTGGCCCGCCATTGCCGGCAGTCTCGTGCCTGTCCTGGTCGCCGGCCGTGGTCCGCTCACCGGGGCGCAACCGCTCCGCCTCGCGCTGCCCGGGCCCGGCGCGGCGGAGGCTGGCGCGTTGCTGGCCCTCGACCTGATCGGGCGCGGCGCGACCCCGGTCTTCCTGCCCGCCGGCCTCGGGCCCGATGCGGCGGTTGGCGCGGGCATCGCGGATGCGGTGGTGCTGGCCGGGCCCGACGCGATGGCCCGCGCCGCGGCGCTCGGCCTGGTGCCGTGGTTCGGCTTCGATGGCGAGCGCCCTGGCCGCGATCCTACCCTGGCCGATGTCGCGAGCTTCGGGGAGCTGTTCGGCGACCGGCCGCAGCCGGAGCTGGTCGCGGCGTCCCGCGCGGCGGGCGCGGCCTTGCGCGTGCGTGGCCTGCTGGTGCTGCCGGCGCTCACTTCGGCCGATGCGGTCGCGCTGTGGCGCGGCGCGGCGCGCAACTGGGTGGAGGAAGCGCGAGAGCCCGAGGAGGCGGCGACCCGCCGCGTCGGGGGGGAGGAGGCCGCGGATCTCCTCGCCACCCTGTGTCCGCCGGCGGAGGTATCGACCGCCTATCGTGACTGGCTGCGCCGCCGCCTGAACTGGCAGGCTGGCTGACCCTCTCGCCGGCCTTCCCGCCGCGCTTGTGCCGGCGTAGACCTTGCCGCCCCGGAACCGCCCGTTTCCGCCAGAGAGGATCGCGATGCGCTGGGTCTTCTTCGTACCGCTTCTTGTCCTGCTCGCCCTGTTCGGGCTGTCGAATACCCAGGATGTCGAGATCAGGCTGTGGCCCTTCGACCTGGTCTGGGTCGCGCCGCTCGGCATGGCCGTCCTGCTGGCGGCCGGGCTGGCTTTCCTGCTCGGCGCCACCATCGCCTGGGCCTCTGCCCTGCCCGCCCGCCGTCGCGCCGCGCGCATCGAACAGGCCGCGAAGCTGCTGGAAGCCGAACTCGCCGCACTCCGGGAGAAGGAGGCGCAGGCGCAGCGCGACGCCGATATGGGCCGCGTGCCCGACGCCGCGGTGGTACCGCTGCGCGCCGCTGGGGGACGTTGAACGTGGCACAGCCTTGCGGACTTTGCGTCGCGCTCGATGCGCCTGACCTTGCCACGGCCGAGTCCTGGGCGCGGGCGGTTGCCCCGCAGGCGGGGCTGCTGAAGGTCGGGCTCGAGCTGTTCTCGGCCGAAGGCGGCCAGGCGGTGCGGCGCATCGCGCAGCACGGCAAGGTGTTCCTCGACCTGAAGCTGCACGACATCCCGAACACGGTGGCCGGGGCCGTACGGTCCCTTGCACCGCTGCGGCCGGCCTGGCTCACGATCCATGCCGCGGGCGGCGCAGCGATGATCGCCGCCGCGCGGGAGGCGGCGGAGAAATCGGGCGGCGCCGACCGGATGAAGATCCTGGCGGTGACCGTGCTGACCAGCATCGACGCCGCCACGCTGTCGGATACGGGGGTGTCGGGCGGGCCGGTGCAGCAGGTGCTTCGCCTCGCGCGGCTCGCGGTCGCCGCCGGCGCGGATGGGCTCGTCTGTTCCCCGCGTGAGGTCGCACCGTTGCGCGCGGCGCTCGGCGAGGGGCCGGCGCTTGTCGTGCCCGGCGTGCGTCCCGCCGGCAGCGCCGCCGATGACCAGGCGCGCACCGCAACGCCGGAGGAGATGGCGGCGGCCGGCGCCGATTTCGTCGTGGTCGGCCGCCCGATCACCAAGGCGGCCGATCCGGCCGCCGCGGCGGCGGCGATCGCGCGGGCGTTGGCGGGCCACCCCATCCGATGACCGCAGGGCGCAGCGGCGGCACGCCGCGAGCACCGGAGGTCTGAATCGGATGGGCCAGGTGATCACCAAGATCTGCGGCATCAACGATCCCGCCGCGATGCAGGCCGCGGCGGCGGCCGGTGCGGACCTGATCGGCTTCGTGTTCTTCCCGCCTTCGCCGCGCGCCGTGACGCCCGCGCAGGCGGCGTCCATCGCGGGACCCGGGGCCGCGCCCGGACCGGCCAAGGTCGGCTTGTTCGTGGACCCCGAGGACGCGCTGATCGAGACCGTGCTCGCCGCCTTGCCGCTCGATGTGATCCAGTTGCATGGCGAGGAGACGCCGACGCGTTGCGCCGCCATCCGCGCCAGGTTCGGCCTGCCGGTGATGAAGGCTTTCGGCATCGCCACCGCCGAGGATCTCGCGCAGTTGGCGGATTACGCGCCGGCGGTGGACCGCTTCCTGCTGGATGCGAAGGCGCCGCCCGGCGCGCCGCTGCCCGGCGGCAATGCGGCGCCCTTCGACTGGACGCTGATGGCGGGGCGCGCCATTCCGCGCCCCTGGCTGCTGGCCGGCGGGCTCACGCCACGCAACGTCGCCGACGCGATCCGTGTGTCCGCCGCGCCGGGCGTCGATGTGTCCTCGGGCGTCGAGCGTGCGCGCGGCGTCAAGGATGCGGGGCTGATCGCCGCCTTCGTCGATGCAGCCCGTGGGGCCGCGCGTGGGACCGCGCGCGGCGCGTGATCACGCCGGCTTCGGCAGGATACGCCAATTCGCCTCGGCCCATTCGAAATAGGTCGCGCGGGCCTTGAGCGCCATCGGGCCGGGTTGCATCGCGCGGCCATTGTAGTTCGTGCAGGGCAGCACCTTGGCGTAGTTGCCGGTCGAGAAGATCTCGTCCGCCGTCTCCAGCTCCTCGGGCGTCACGCGGCGTTCCTCCACCGGCACGCCGGCCTCGCGCAGCAGCATCAGGACCCGCTGGCGGGTGATGCCGTTCAGGAAGGTGCCATTGATCGCCGGCGTCACCACCACGCCGCCCTTGGCGAACATCAGATTCGCGCTGGCGAATTCCGCGACATTGCCGAGCGCGTCGCACATCACCGCATTCTCGAAGCCGCGCTCCGCCGCCCAGGCCCCGGCGCGGGCACCGTTGGGGTAGAGGCAGGACGCCTTCGCATCCGTCGGCGCCATGTCCGGCGCCGGGCGCCGATGCGGCACGAGGCAGGCCGAGAAGCCCTTCCAGGCCGGCAGCGGGCTGTCATAGACGGACAGGACGAAATCCGTGCTGTCCGGATCGGGCCGCGCCGAGCCGATGCCCTTGCGGACGAAGAACATCGGCCGGACGTAGAGCTCGGCCTCCGGACCCATGCGGCGGATACCCTCCCGGCACAGATCCTCGATCTGCGTCGCGGTGAGCTTCGGCTTCATCAGCATCGCTTCCGCGCTACGGACGCAGCGCGCGGCGTGAAGGTCGAGGTCCGGTGCGACGCCGCGGATGGCGCGCCCGCCGTCGAAGATCACGCTGCCAAGCCAGAAGGCATGGTCCATCGGGCCCATCAGCTTGGGCTCCTCGGTCATCCACTGCCCGCCGTACCAGAACACGCCCGCCATCGTCCGCATCCTTCCTGGAACCGCCCCTTCAAAGCACGGTCCGGGGGGTGTTTGAAGGCGGGGGGTGGTTGAAGCGGCCCGGCGCGGCCCTTAGGGTGCGCGCCATAGCCAATGGGGGAAAGCGCGATGACGATCCATTTCGTCGTCCATGACGAAGGCGACAGCGTGGGCGTGGTGGTGGTGGAAGGCCTGAAGGCCGGCAGCCGCATCAATGGCTGGATCATGGACCAGGACAAGATGATCGAGTTCGACGCGAAGTCGGACATTCCGATCGGCCACAAGCTGGCGATCAAGCCGATCGCCTCGGGCGACACCATCGTCAAATACGGCGTGGATATCGGCAAGGCGGTCGCGGCGATCGGTGCGGGCGAACACCTGCATGTCCACAACGTCAAGACGAAGCGCTGGTAAGGGGATTTCGCCAATGGGCATCAATCTGAAAGGCGCTTCCTTCGAGGGCTGGCGCCGCGAGAACGGCCGTATGGGCGTGCGCAACCACGTCATCATCCTGCCGGTGGACGACCTGTCCAACGCCGCCGCCGAAGCTGTTGCCAACAACATCAAGGGCGCGATGGCGATCCCGCACGCCTATGGGCGCCTGCAATTCGGCGCCGACCTCGATCTTCACTTCCGGACGCTGATCGGCACGGGCTGCAACCCGAATGTCGCGGGCGTCGTCGTGATCGGCATCGAACCCGGCTGGACGGGCAAGATCGTCGAGGGCATCGCGAAGTCCGGCACCCCGGTCGAGGGCTTCGCCATCGAACAGAATGGCGACATCAACACCATCGCCAACGCGTCCCGCGCCGCCTATCGCCTGGTCAAGCACGCCTCCCGCCTGAAGAAGACGAAGGCCGACCTGACCGAGTTGTGGGTCAGCACGAAGTGCGGTGAATCCGACACGACGAGCGGCCTGGCGTCCTGCCCGACCGTCGGCAACGCCTTCGACAAGCTGTGGGAGAACGGCAACACGCTGGTCTTCGGCGAGACGAGCGAAATCACCGGCGGCGAGCATCTGGTGGCCGCGCGCTGCCGCACGCCCGCGATCGCCGATCAGTTCATGGCGATGTTCAACCGCTACCAGCGGATGATCGAGGCGAACAAGACCAACGACCTGTCCGAGAGCCAGCCGACCAAGGGCAACATCGAGGGTGGCCTGACCACGATCGAGGAAAAGGCGCTCGGCAACATCACCAAGATCGGCAAGAAGTGCCTTGTCGATGGCGTGCTGGACAAGGCCGAGGAACCGACGGGCCCAGGGCTGTGGTTCATGGACAGCTCCTCGGCCGCGGCGGAGATGGTCACGCTCTGTGCGGCGTCGGGCTATGCGGTGCATTTCTTCCCGACGGGCCAGGGCAATGTCATCGGCAACCCGATCCTGCCGGTGATCAAGCTGACCGCGAACCCGCGCACCCAGCGCACCATGTCGGAGCATATCGACGTGGACGTCACCGGGCTGCTGCAGAAGCGGATCAACATGGATGAGGCCGGCGAGGCGCTGCTGGACTGCATGCTGCGCACCGCAGATGGCGAGCTGACGGCGGCCGAACTGCTCGGCCACCGCGAATTCTCCCTCACGCGCCTGTACGAGAGCGCCTGAGGCGCCGGGCGCCGGGCCTCCCCCGGCGCCCGTTTTTTCTTGTCGCGGCGGAGCGGCCCGCGTCACTCTGGACATAATGACATGTCCAGGGAGGACACATGATCCGCCGTCGTACGGCCTTCGGGCTGGCTGCCGCCCTTGCGTTGCCCGGCGTGGCGCGCGGGCAGGCTTTCCCCGACCGCAACCCGCGCTACATCGTGCCCTTCCCGCCCGGGGGGCTGACCGACATCATGGCCCGCTTCGTCGGACAGAAGCTGTCCGAGATCTGGGGCAGGGCGGTGGTGATCGAGAACCGCGCCGGCGGCAACGCGCTGATCGGCGCGGATGCGGCGGCGAAGGCGGCGCCGGATGGGCACACGCTGCTGGCCATCACGCTGACGCATGCCGTCAACGCCACGCTGTTCCCCAATGCGCCCTATGATTTCCGCCGCGACTTCGCGACCCTGTCCTTGCTCGGCTCCCTGCCGCTGGTGGTGGTGGTGAACGCCGAGAGGAGCCCGGCGCGCAGCCTGGACGACCTGCTGCGGCTGGCGCGCACGGCCCGGCTGAACGGCGGCACCTCCGGCAATGGCTCGCCGCCGCATCTGGGGCTTGAGTTGCTGCGGCGCGTCGCGCGGGCGGGGGAGAACATCGTCCACGTTCCCTATCGCGGCGGCGCGCCGAGCGTGACGGACCTGGCCGCCGGCAACCTGGATGTCATGGTCTCGAACCTGCCCGAATGCCTCGCGCAGATTCGCGGCGGGCGTCTGCGCGCGCTCGCCATCACGGCGGCGGAGCGTCACGCGCTGGTGCCGGATGTGCCAACGGTTCGCGAACTGGGCGTGCCGGAACTCGAGATCACCAACTGGACCGCGGTGATGACGCAGGCGGCTGTGCCGGCGCCGATCCTCGCGCGGCTCGAACGCGATGTGCAGACGGCGATCCACGACGCCGACACCACGCGCCGCGCGCGGGACGCCGGCTTCCAGGTGCTCGGCTGGGATGCGGCGCGTTCGGCCCAGTTCGTCCGCGCCGAGACCGATCGCTGGGCGACCCTGGTGACGGAAGCGCAGATCCGCCCCGACACTTGATCCGCGGCGGCATACGTGGTGACGCGGGGCGGATGAACGGAGACATCCCATGCCCCGCCTGACCCTGGCCGAAGCCGAGACGCTGGCCTGTGCCGCCCTGGCGCATGCCGGCGCCAATCCCCGCATGGCGGCGCTGACGGCCGCCGCGCTGGTGGCGGCGGAGGCGGAGGGGCAGTCCGGCCACGGCCTGTCCCGCGTGCCGCAATACGCCGCCTTCCTGCGGAATGGCCGCGCCGATGGCAGTGCCGAGCCCGTGATCCGTGCGGAGCGTGGCGGGGCGGTGCTGGTCGATGCTGGCCATGGCCTCGCTTATCCCGCCGTCGCGCGCGCGGTAGAGGAAGCGGCGACCCGCGCCGCGGCGCATGGCATCGCCTTCGCTGGGATCACCAACAGCCATCATTCGGGCGCGATGGGCCTGCCTGTCGCGGCCCTCGCGCGGCGCGGCCTTGTTGCGCTGGCCTTCACCAATTCCCCGGCTGCCATGCCGGTGCCGGGCGGGCGGCGCGCGCTGCTCGGCACCAACCCGGTCGCCGCGGCCTTTCCGCGCCGTGGCGCGGATCCGCTCGTGATCGACATGGCGCTGAGCGAGGTGGCGCGCGGCAAGATCATGGTTGCCGCCCGCGAAGGCCAACCGATCCCCGAAGGCTGGGCGCTGGATGCGGCGGGCAACCCGACGACGGATGCGAAGGCCGCGCTGTCGGGCGCGATGCTCGCCATGGGCGGCACGAAGGGTGCGCTGCTGGCGGTGATCGTGGAGCTTCTCTGTTGCGCGCTGACCGGTGCGGCCTTCGGCTTCGAGGCTGACAGCTTCTTCGCCGAAGACGGCAACCGCCCCAGGCTTGGCCAGGCAATCATCGCCATCGACCCCGGCGCCCTCGCGGGGCGCGATGCCTTCCTGGACCGCGTCGAGGCGCTGGTCGAGGCGATGCTGGCCGATGAGGGCGTGCGCCTGCCGGGCAGTCGTCGCGGCGGTCTCGCGGCCAGGGCCGCTGCGGATGGCATCGAGGCGCCGGTCGCACTGTTCCGTCTTCTGCCGGAGGACCATTCAAGCTATATGCGTAACGATGCCTAGATGCCTGCATGACCATTGGAAAACCCTGACGGGAGCGTTCCGTCGATGAGCCAGCCCCACACGCCGGGCGAACAGGTGCCGGCCTTCCACGCCCGCAGCGCCGCCAATCCGCGCTTTGCCTTCGATACGCTTGGCGGTCGCTGGGTCATGGTGCTGGTGCCGGGCTCCCTTGCCGATGCCGCGAAGGCCGCATCGGTGACGGGCATGATCGGGTCCTGGCCCGAACACCTGACCGCCGCGCGCGCCATGCTGCTGGTGATCGGTACCGACCCCTCGGATGAACGCGGCGGATGCCTTGTCGATGGCCCGACGCGGCGCGTGCTGTGGGATGATGACGGCGCGGCGCGGCGCGCGCTGCGCGCCACGGCACCGGATGGCACGCTGCGCGAGGGCTGGATGTTGCTCGACCCGACGCTGCGCGTCTTCGCCACCTGGCCGCTCGCGGCGGGGGCGGAGGCGTTGGCGACCTTGGGTGCGCTGCCGGAACCCGGGGCGCATGCCGGGGTTGCGATGCATGCGCCCGTCCTGATCGTGCCCCGCGTCTTCGAGCCCGCATTCTGCCGCCGGCTGATCGCGCTGTATGAGGCGCAGGGTGGCGGCGAAAGCGGCTTCATGCGCGATGTCGAGGGCAAGACCGTCGGCATTCTCGATGGCCGTCACAAGCGCCGTAAGGACGCGGTGATCGAGGACGAGGCCTTGCAGGCGCAGATGCGCGCCCGCATCTCCGCGCGCCTGTTGCCGCAGATCCGCCGCGCCTTCCAGTTCAACCCGACCCGCATCGAGCGCTACATCGTCGCCTGCTACGACGAAGCCGACCGGGGATTTTTCGCGCCCCATCGCGACAACACCACCCTCGGCACCGCCCATCGACGCTTCGCGGTGACGATCAACCTCAACACAGGTGAGTATGAGGGGGGCGAGCTCTGCTTCCCCGAATACGGCCCGCGCACCTATGTCGCGCCGGCCGGCGGGGCCGTGGTGTTTTCCTGCAGCCTTCTGCATGAGGCCCGGCCGGTCACGAAAGGCGTGCGCTACGCCAGCCTGCCCTTCCTTTATGACGAGGACGCCGCGAAGGTACGGACCGAGAATCTCCGCTTCCTCGCCGGCCACGACGAGGCCTCCGGGGCGCAGGCGAAGGCCGGCTGAGCGGACGACGGGTAGAATCAACGCTCCGGCAATTCCGCCTGCGCGGCCCAGGTGCTAGGTTGGCCCGCGTTGGTGCAGGACCGGCCGGCAACCATCAACGTGAACGGTCATCCGCAAGATGGCGACACGGTCCGCTTACTCGGATTCCGCCTCCCCGGATCCGCTCGGCGCGGCGGCTGGGATCCGCTGTGCCGCCATTCTTCCCAAGCGCAGGACACCACCCCGATGAGCGCCAGCGCCCCACCCGGCGAAACCGACCGCATCGCCGGCCTTGCCGCGGTCGCCGCGGTCTTTTCCGTACGGCCGCAATCGGTGCTGCGCCTGTTCTACGTGCCCACGCGGCGCCGGGAGGCGGGGCCGTTCTGCAAGCTGATGGCCGCCGCCCGCCGCCCCTATCGCGAGGTTCCGCCGGAGGAGCTGGCCCGGATCGCCGGCACCGCGCATCACGGCGGCATCGTGGCCGTCGCGGTGCCGCAAGCCGTGCCCGAACTGGCGGCGCCCTTCCCCGCAGAGCTGCTGGCGGCGCGCGTGCTGCCGGTGCTGGATGGCATCGGCAATCCGCACAATCTCGGCGCGATCGCGCGCTCGGCCGCCTTCTTCGGCTGCTCCGGCCTGCTGCTCTCGGGCGATCCGCGCCAGGCAGGACTTTCGGATGCGGCCTATCGCACGGCGGAAGGCGGGCTCGAGCATCTGGCGCTGCGCCATGCGCCGAACCTCGCCATCGTGTTGCGCGCCATGGCGCCCCGCTTCACCACCGTCGCGGCGGTGGCCGAGGGCGGCGTGCCGCCCGAGCAATTGCCGCGCAACAAGCCCTTCGCCCTGGTGCTGGGGAATGAGGAGCAGGGGCCGGCCCCCGCGACCATCGCGGCCTGCGCGTATCGCCTGACGATGCCCGGTTCCGGCCGGGTCGAAAGCCTGAACGTCTCGGTCGCTGCGGGTGTGCTGATCCACGCCCTGATGGCGCAGCCCACGGCCTGAGGCGACCGCCTCACCCCATCCGTCACGCAAGCGAGGTTGCATGCCGCCGCGCGGCCGCGCCCTATGGCGGGATGCACTGCGACATCCTCATCATCGGAGCCGGCGCGGCGGGCATCGCGGCGGCGCGGACGGCGCTTGCTTCTGGCCGCAGCGTGCGGATCCTGGAAGCCCGGCCGCGTGCCGGCGGCAGGGCCTGGACCGACATCTCGCTCGGGGTCCCCTTCGACCTCGGCGCGACCTGGTTGCACGATGCCGCGCGCAACCCGCTGACCAGCCTGGCGCGGGAGCTGGGCGTCGCATTGCAGGACAGCGACGCGGCACGGCGGGAAGTCACCTTCCTCGATGGGCGCCGCGCGACGGCCGGTGAGGTTGCGGCCTACGACGCCGCCTGGATCGCCTTCGAACAGGCAATCGCGGCGCGGGCGGCGGCGCCCGGCCCCGATGTGCCCGCCGCCCAGGCCGCGCCGCAGGGCGGGCCCTGGGATGCGACGGTCGCCGCCTGGCAGGGCCAGGTGATCGCTGCCTGGCCGCTGGAGGCGATGAGCCTGCGCGACTTCCACGCCAACCTCCTCGGCGGCGCCAACCTCCTGCCGGCGGGTGGGCTCGGCGCGCTGATCGCGCGGCTGGCGGCGCCGCTGCCGGTGATGCTGGACGCCCCCGTGACCCGGCTGCGCTGGGGTGGGCGGCAGGCGGTGGCGGAGGGGCCGTTCGGCAGCGTCACCGCCCGGGCCGTGGTCTGCACCGTGCCGACGAGCCTGCTGGCCGGCAACGCCATCCGCTTCGAACCGCCCCTGCCGCTGGCCGTGCAGGTGGCGGCGCACGACCTGCCGCTGGGCGCGGCGATCAAGGTCGGGCTGCGCGCGGTGGGCGATGACCGGCTCGGCCTGCCCGACCACGCCTCCACCGACCGCCGCATCGCGGACGGCGAGGAATTGATCCCGATCACCTTCTGGCCACGCGGTGAGCCTGTGGCCAGCGCCTGGATTGGCGGCCCCCTGGCCGCGCAGCTGGAACGCGAGGGGCCCGCGGCGGCGGAAGCCCTGGTGCGCGCCGAGATCGCCGCGCGGCTCGGCGCACGGGCTGCCCATGCCTTCCGCCCGGGCGCTGCTGTGTCCGCCTGGCGGAGCGATCCCTGGTCGCGCGGCGTCTATAGCCATGCCCGGGTCGGCGCGGCGGCCGCGCGCGCGGTCCTGGCGGCGCCGCTCGCCGATGGAAGGCTCTGCCTGGCCGGGGAGGCCTGCCATGACGGGCTGGCCGGGACGGTGGGCGGCGCCTGGCTGTCCGGCGTCGCCGCCGCCCGGCATGCGCTGGCGGGTTGACCGAAGGGCCCGCCTCGCCGACTTGATGCGGCGATGGCCGCAGATGAAGCCCCGCCGCCCGGCGCCTTCGACACGCATGAGGAAGCGGGGACGACCGTGCTCGCCCTCTCCGGCCGCCTGGATACCGAGGCGGCGGCGACACTGTGGCCGCAGCTTATCGCCGCAGCCGCCAAGGGCCCGGCCGTGCTCGACATCGCGCGGCTCGACGCGCTGGACACCACCGGGGCGACGCTGCTGCTGACCGCGGAGGGTGCGGCAGCGGGCAATGCGATCCGCGGCGCGACACCTGCCGTGGCCTCGGTCCTGGAACGCGTCCGGGCCGCGCTGGCCGCACCCCGGCCGAAGCCGGAGCGGGGGCTGTCGCCGGTGGCGCGGATCGGGCAGGCCGTGTGGGATGGCGGGCTGGCGGCGCGCGACGGCGTCGCCTTCCTCGGCGAATTGACGGTCACGGCGGTGCGGACGCTACTCAATCCCGCGCGGCTCCGCCTGCGCGAGCTTCTGCGCCACCTGGACGAGGCCGGCACGCGCGCCTTCCCGCTCACGATCCTGCTCGGCTTCCTGCTGGGCGTGATCCTGGCCTTCCAATCGGCCATCCCGCTGCGGCGCTTCGGGGCGGAGATCTTCGTCCCGAACCTGGTCGGCATCTCGCTGCTGCGCGAATTGGGACCGCTGATGGCGGGTGTGATCCTCGCGGGGCGCACCGGCAGCGCCTACGCGGCTGAACTCGGCACGATGAGCGTGAATGAGGAAGTGGCGGCGCTGCGCGTGATGGGCATCGACCCGATGGCGCTGCTGGTGCTGCCGCGTGTGCTGGCGGGGATGCTGGTCATGCCGGTGCTGTCGCTGCTGCTGACGCTGGCGGGGCTGGCGGGCATGGCGATGATCATGGGCCTGCTCGGCTTCCCGCTGAACACGGTGCTGCAGCAGCTTTCGTCGTGGCTCCAACTGTCGGACCTGCTGGGCGGGCTGGCGAAGGCGGCGGTGTTCGGGCTGGCGATCGGCGCCATCGGCTGCCGCGCCGGTCTCGGCGCCGGGCGCGGGCCGCGCGCGGTCGGCGATGCGGCGACGGCCGCGGTGGTGGGCGGCATCGTCGCCATCATCCTGCTCGATGGCGTCTTCGCCGTCGCCTATGAGAGGCTGGGGCTGTGACGAGCCCGGCCATCCTGTCGGAGCCGGTGATCCGGGCGGAACACCTGACCGCCGCCTTCGGCCCGCGTGTCCTGTTCCGCGACGTGTCGTTCGAGGTGCGGCGCGGCGAGGTCTTCGTGATCCTCGGCGGATCTGGCTGCGGCAAGTCTACGCTGCTGAAGCTGATGATTGGGCTGGTGCCGCCGGCCGCGGGCAGGATCTCGATCCTCGGCACCGATGTCTGGTCGGCCGAGGGCGCCGATCAGCTTGCCTTGCTGCGGCGCATCGGTGTCATGTGGCAACAGGGTGCGCTGTTCGGATCCCAGACCTTGTTGGAGAATGTCGAGATGCCGCTGGCCGAGCATACGCGCCTGTCCCCCGCCGCAAGGGCCGAGGTGGCGCGCGCGAAGCTCGGCCTGGTCGGCCTGTCGGAAGCCGCTGGGCGGCTGCCGTCCGAGGTCTCGGGCGGCATGCTCAAGCGGGCAGGCATTGCGCGCGCGCTGGCGCTCGACCCGCCGATCCTGTTCCTGGACGAGCCCTCGGCGGGTCTCGACCCCGTCACCTCGGCGGGGCTCGATGCGCTGATCCAGGACCTGGCGCGTTCGCTCGGCACGACCTTCGTCGTGGTGACGCATGAACTGGCCTCGATCCTCGCGATCGGCGACCGCTGCATCATGCTGGACCGCGACGCGCAGGGGGTGATCGCGGAAGGCGATCCGCGCCGGCTGCGCGACGAGAGCACGCACCCGACCGTGCGCGGCTTCTTCCGGCGCGAGGCGGCATGAAGTCCTCCGCCCTCTATCTCCGCGTTGGCCTGCTGGTGCTGGCGGGGCTTCTGCTCGCGACGCTGTTCGTGGTGTTCCTTCTGGGCCAGCGGTCCGGCGGGCCGATGGTCATGCTCGAGACCTATTCACGCGAATCCGTCCAAGGCCTCGATGTCGGGGCGCCGGTGCGATATCGCGGCGTGCCGATCGGCCGGGTGGTGGAGATCGGCCTCGCCTCCGCCGAATATCGCCGCCCCGAGCGCGTGGCCTATACCGAGGCCTTCCAGCTCGTGGTCATCCGCTTCGCCGTGGATCCCACCCGGATCGGCGAGGTTCCGACGGCGCAGGAGGCGATCGCCATCGGGCTGCGTGCGCGCATCAGCTCCCAGGGCCTGACGGGCGTGAACTATATCGAGCTGGATTTCGTGAACCCGGACCGCTTCCCGATGGTCTCGGTGCCCTGGACGCCGCGCTTTCCCTTCGTCCCCGCCATCCCCTCCACCGTGGCGCAGATGCGCGGCGCGGCGGAGACGCTGGTGGAGCGCCTGAGCCAGATGCCGATCGAGCAGATCGTGACCGACATGGCGGCGCTCATCAGCGGGCTGTCGCGGCAGGCGAATGACGGCGACCTGGCGATCGCGCTGCGGGAAGCGGCGCAGATCGTGGCGCATCTGCGCGCGATGATGGACAGCGGCGCCCTCGAAGCCCTGCTGGCCGAGGCGCGGGAGGCGGCCGCGGGCGCCCGTGGCGTCACCAATGCGCCCGAGCTGCGGGAGGCGATCACGAGCGTTGCCGCGGCGGCGAACGAGCTGCGCCGCACCACCCAGCGCCTGCCCGCCACCATCGACGGCATGGAGCGCACCCTGCGCACCGCGCGCCACACCACCAGCGACATCCAGTCGGAACTGGTGCCGATCCTGGCCGATCTCCGCGCCACCACCGCGAGCCTGCGCGCGACCGCCGAGGCGCTGCGTGCCTCGCCCTCGCAGTCGATCTTCGGCGCGCCACCGCCACCGCCACCCTCCGAAAGGCGCCGATGATCCGCCGCGGCCTGCTCCTGCCCCTCGCGCTTGTCCTGACGGGTTGCTCGGTGTTCCCCGACCGGCCTCATGTGCCGGTGCGCCGCTTCGACCTGAACCCGCAGCGCCCGCAGCGCCGTGCCGCGCCGCGCGGCGCCGGCGTGCTGCTGCTGCGTCACCTGCGCGGCGTGCCCGGCCTGCAGGAGCTGGGCCTGCGGCGCGCGCGCACCGATGGTGGGTTCGACATCGCGCCCTATGACGAATGGCTGGCCCCACCGGCCGACCTGGCGGAGCGCGCGTTGCGGAACTGGCTGCAGGCCTCGGGCCTGTTTGCCGCCGTCGTTGCGCCGGGCAGCCGGGCGGATCACACGCTGGTCCTGGAAGCGCAGCTGACGCGGCTGGAGACTCTCCCCGCGAGGGGCGAGGCTCGCGCGGGCATCGCTGGCGTGCTGCTGCTGGAACGCGGCGCATCGACACGCGTGCTGACCACCTTCGACGTGGAGGGCCGCGCGCCGCTGACGACCGGCGCGGATGCCCCTGCCGAGGCCGCGGCGATGGAGGCCGCCCTGGCCGATGCCTTCGCCGCCGTCGAACAGGCCTTTCTGGCCGGGCTGCGCTGATCCGGCTGCGACGCCCTTCAGCCTCGTGCGCTGTCCTTCGCCAGCGCGATCGCCTGCCGCAGCGTATCCATGTCCCCGATGTGGTTCGCCAGCAGCAGCACCAGCCTTGCATCCAGCCGGCGGGACGCTTCCGCATCCAGCCCTTGATGCGCCGCGACCAACAGCGCGAACAGCGCATCGGGATCGGCGAGGCGTGGAGTGGTATCAAGGCTCATGCGGGTAGCTCCGCCATGCCGTGCCCCAGGGCGCGGTCGAATGCCGCGCGCAGCGCCGCCGGATCGGGTGCGGCGAAGCGCGCCGCGACGTGCTGGTCCGGGCGCAGCAGCACCGCCCCGCCGCGCGGCGCGGCGAAGCGGGCGGTGGCAAGACCCGCATGGTCCCAAAGCGCGCCCGGTGTTTCCTCTGCCGTCACGAACAGCGCCACGACGCCGGCCGGCAGCGCCGCGGCCAGCGCCGCGTCGGGCGGGCCGAAGACCAGCAGCGTGAACCCGTCGCCGATGTGGCGCAGCAGCCAGCCTGGCGTGCCGTCCAGCAGCACGGGCGCATCGGGGGCGGGTGCGCCGGGCGGCGTGCCGCCCGGCCAGCCCGCGCCGCCGTTCAACGGGCTCTCGGCATAGGCGGTCGGGCGCGACAGACGGCCGGAATTCACCAGCGGGCGCGCGAAGGCGTGCTGGGCCGCCAGTTCCAGCACCGCATCGCGATAGGCGCGCGCCGCCTCATGCTTCGGTGCGATGAAATCGGTGCTGCGCGTGGAGTGCAGGATGTTCTCATCCGCCGCCGCCACGCGTTCCGCTTCATAGCTGTCGAGCAGCGTCGCCGGCGCGCGGCCAGCCAGCACCAAGGCCAGCTTCCAGCCGAGGTTGTCGGCATCCTGCACGCCGGAATTGCCGCCGCGCGCGCCGAAGGGGCTCACCTGGTGCGCCGCGTCGCCGGCAAAGATCACCCGGCCGTGGCGGAAGCGTTCCAGCCGGCGGCAGCGGAAGGTGTAGACGCTGACCCATTCCAGTTCGAAGGGCACATCGGCGCCGAGCATCGCGGCGACGCGCGGGATCACCTTCTCCGGTTGCTTCTCCGCCTCCGGGTCGCAGTCCCAGCCTAGTTGGAAGTCGATGCGCCAGACATTGTCCGGCTGCTTGTGAAGCAGCACGGACCGGCCGGGATGGAAGGGCGGATCGAACCAGAACCAGCGCTCTGTCGGGAATTGGACATCGCCGCGGATCACGACATCGGCGATGAGGAAGCGGTCCCGGAAGACCTGCCCCGTGAAGGGCAGGCCGAGGCTGTCCCTGATGAAGCTGCGCGCGCCGTCGCAGGCCAGCAGCCAATCGGTACGCAATCCGTATCCGCCATCCGGCGTCTCGATGGCCAGCGTCGCGCCGTCCGCATCGTGCTCGACCCGCGCGATGCGGTGCTTCCACCGCAGGTCGACGCCCGCGGCGATGCAGGCCTGAACCAGCCATTCCTCGGCGTAGTATTGCTGCAGGTTCACGAAGGCCGGGTATTCGTGCCCTTCCTCCGGCAGCAGGTCGAAGGCGTAGGCTTCGCGGCTGCCGTGGAAGACGCGGCCGGTCTTCCAGGTGATCCCCTTGTCGAGAAACCGCGCGCCGAGCCCGAGGCGGCCGAAGATTTCCAGCGTGCGCTTGGCGAAGCAAATCGCGCGGCTGCCAAGGCTCACCGTGTCGTCGTCGTCGAGCACCACCACCCGCACGCCGCGCTGCGCCAGATCGAGCGCGAGCGTGAGCCCCACCAGCCCGGCGCCGGCGACCACGACGGGGTGGCGCTCCGGCTCGCTCGGCGTGGGCGCCGCGGCGTAGCGCGGCTGGGCGTAGGTGGACGGCATGGTCAGCCGCGGATCTCGGCGGATTTCATCTCCGTCCCGTGCTCCAGCGCCTTCCACATCTCGACATCGCGCTCGGCGGTCCAGATGCGCGGGTGGTCGAGGCCCTGCGCCTCGTCGAAGGCGCGGGTCACGTTGAAGGGCATGCAATGCTCGAAGATCACCCAATGGCCGTAGCGCGGGCGCATGAAGTTCATCGTGTCGTCGTAGATGTCCTTCAGCCTCCAGCCTTTCGCGACCCCCTGCCGCACCCGGCCGAACAGGTCGGAGGTGAAGGCGCGCGTGCCCGCGATCGCCTCGGCGCAATCGGCCCTGGTCAGCAGGGCGCGGCCGCGGCCGGGCACCATCTTTTCCGCGCCCAGCGCACTGATCGCATCGAGCGTCGCGGGCCAGTCCGCGAAATGCGCGTCGCCGCAATAGGGCGTGGCGCCGAATTCCACCGTGTCGCCGGCGAACAGCACCTTTTCCTTCGGGCACCACACCACGGTGTCGCCGGCGGTGTGGCTGCGGCCGATCTGGATCACCTGCGCTTCCCTTTCGCCCAGCCACAGCGTCATGGCCTTGCCGAAGCTGTGCGTGGGCCAGGTGAGGCCGGGGATCGTTTCCTTGCCGCGGAACAGGCGCGGGAACCGCCCGATCTCGCTGTCCATATCCTGCTGCCCGCGTTCCACGATCAGCGCGCGCGTCGCATCCGAGGCGATGACCATCGGCTTGCCGTAGCCCGCAACGCCAAGCACGCGCACCGCATGGTAGTGGCTGAGCACGACCTGCGTGACCGGCTTGTCGGTGACGCCGCGCAGCCGCGCGATCACATCCTGCGCCATGATGGGCGTCGCCTGCGCGTCCACCACCACGACGCCATCGGGCCCGACCAGCACGCCCGAATTCGGGTCGCCTTCCGCCGTATAGGCATAGAGGCCGGGCGCCAGCTCGTCGAAGGAGATGTTCTTCGCGGCGAGGTCGTTGGTCGAGGCGAATCCAGACATGACGCTTTCCTTGTCCCAGCTTCAGGGTGCCACGCCCGCTGCCCAGGGCAAGCGGAACTCACCGCCTGGCCCGAAGGTCGCCGCCGGACCCATGACCGCCTCACGATCGCGTGAGTCGAAGGTGTGACGCAGTTGCGTGTTTCATCGCGGCTGGCGGGGCGTTAGCTTGCCTCTGTCGGAAGGCTTCCGCGGCGGCGGCGTCCGGCCTCGGTTGGGGAAGGCAAAGGCCAAGATGAGCCGAAGCACCACGACATTGACACCCCTGCCCGGGGCATGCGCCGCCTGCGCCGTGCGGCCCTTCGCCCTGTTCCGGGTGATCCCGCAGGCCAGGGTGGGAGAGATCGCCCGTATCCGTTCGGGTGTGCGGCTGGTGCGTGCGGGAGAGGGAATTCGCGACCGCGTCTTCACCCTCTATGCGGGCTGGGCCTTCAGCTGGACGGCGACGCAGGACGGACGGCGGCAGGTGCTGGATTTCCACCTGCCCGGCGATCTGGTGGAGCGCACCGAGGATGGCGCCGAGGTGGAGGCGCTGACCGATGCGTCCTTCTGCATCCTGTCCCGCGACCGGCTTTGCGACTTCATGGGGCATGAGCCGTCTCTGGCCATGGCCTATGCGGATGGCCTGATGCGCGAACGCGCCAGGCTGCGCGAACGCCTGACGAGCCTCGGCCGCCGCGACGCGGTGGGGCGTGTGGCGCATCTGCTGCTGGAACTGCATGGCCGCCTGCTGCGCCGCGGCGGCGGAGATCCACGTGGTGGGCCGATCCCGTTGAAGCAGGCGCATTTGGCCGATGCGCTGGGCCTGTCGGTGGAGCACGCCAACCGCGCCCTGGCGGTGCTGCGGAAGGATGGGATCGCGACGCTCCAGAAGGGGCGGCTCGACATCCTCGACCGCGATGCGCTGGAGGCGATCGCCGGCTGGGACGGGCCGGGGGCGGAGGAGGCGTTGGCGTCGCGCGGCGCCGCATCCTGACCGGGCGGCACGGTGCGGCGGGACGCAGTTGGTTCCCCGTCTCAACCCGCCCTCGGGGTTATTGGCCCATTCCAATCTTCCGCCCGACGCTGCATCCTGCGCCATCGTACTGCCCCGGAGACGCACCGAGATGCGCGCGCGCCCCGTCCTTGTCGCTGCCTTCCTGGCTGTGCTTGGCCTGCTGCCGGGCCTTGCCGCGGCGCAGGGCGATCCCTCCTTCAACCTGTTGAATCGCAGCGGGCAGACGATCCGGGAGATCTATGTCTCCGCCGTCACGGATACGAATTGGGGGCGCGACCTGCTCGGCCAGGACGTATTGGCGGATGGGCGCGCCTTTGCGGTTCGCATCGCGCCGAGCGCTGGATGCCGGCATGATGTGCGCGTGGTCTACGCCGATGGTCGGCCCGAAGAACGCCGCGACGTGAATACCTGCACGATCACCGAGATGGCGTTCGGCACCGCCCCGGCGCCCCAAGCCAGCAACCCATCCTTCAATCTGGTCAATCACGGTCGCCAGCCGGTGCGGGAAGTCTATGTCTCCTCCGTCCGGGAGAACGACTGGGGCAGCCAGCGCCTGCGCCAGCCGATGCAGCCCGGCGAACATCTGCAGCTGCGCTTGCCCAGCGGCGATTGCGTGAACGACGTGCTGGTCGTGTGGTCCGATGGACGCCGCGACGAGCGCCGCCGGGTGGACACCTGCCAGCTCATCAACATCGTGGTCCAATAGACCGCGTCGCCCAGCTGCCCGCCACGGGAAGGACCGCAGCGGGAGCCTAAACGCCTTCCGGCTTCACCTTGTAGGCGTCGGGCGGATCGGCATTGGCCGCGAGCCAATCCGGCCCGCCCTGCGCGATCCAGACCGCTGCTGCGATGCGGGAGGCGACGACGAGCGCCGCGAGATCCGCCTCGCCATAGGTCCAGCGCGCCTGCGCCGCCATCACGATCTGCCCGATGAACCGCCCGCGCCAGATCATCGGCGCATAGGCCGAGGACCCCATGCGGGAGGTCTTCAGGTATTGCCGGAATGCCGTGTCGTCATCGGTGTTCGCCAGCAGCAGCGGCTGGCCCGACCGCATGACGCGGCCGGGATGCCCACCCTCGATCGGGATCATCAGGCGGCGCTGGTCTGGCGGAAAGCCGACATTGCCCACCAGCATGTGCCAGCGCGCATCGGGGGTGACCATGAAGCAGCCGGAGATGCGGTAATCCCGCTCTCCTTCCTTCAGCGCCCCCGGGCGCCGATGGGCTTCATGGTCGCCCAGCGCCGCCTGGCAACCGCGCGCCAGCGCGTGCAGCGCTTCCTCCGGCCCGGCGGCGTCCAGTGCCGCCGCGCCGGCCTCGGCCAGCATGGTGAGGGAGGCGGTCATCAGCCGACCGACAGCAGCTCCACATCGAAGACCAGCGTGGCGTTGGGCGGGATCACGCCGCCGGCGCCGCGCGCGCCATAGCCCATCTCGGGCGGGATGGTCAGGCGGCGCTGGCCGCCGACCTTCATCCCCGCCACGCCGCGATCCCAGCCCTGGATCACATGGCCGGCGCCGAGCGGAAAGCCGAAGGGCTCGCCACGGTCGCGGGAGCTGTCGAACTTCCGCCCCTTGGTCTCGGGTGCGGAGGCGTCGAACAGCCAGCCGGTGTAGTGCACCGTCACCGGCTTGCCGGCCAGCGCCATCGGGCCTTCGCCCAAGACGATATCGTTCATCTGCAGCGGCATCAGGGGCGTCTCCCGTTGAGGTCGGCCGCGTGCATCGCATGCCGCACCCGATCCCGCCAGATGCGCTTCCTCCGGCCCGTGCTTCAGAGTAGCGGGGCGGGATGCAGAGCGAGCGTCCTATCATCGTCATCATGGGGGCTGCCGTCCGCCCGGATGGCACGCCGAGCCATGCGCTGGCCGAGCGTGTCGCCGCCGCGCTGGCGTGGGGCGAAGCACAGCAAGCTCCGCCGCTTTATGTCCCGACCGGCGCGGTGGGCCGGCACGGGCCGGCGGAAAGCGCGGTGATGGCGCGGCTGCTGCACGAGGCCGGCGTGCCCGAATCGCGCATCCGACAGGAACCGACCGGGACCGACACCTTCTCCTCCGTCCTGGCTTGCCTCGCCTTGCTGCGGGGGGAGGCGGGGTCGCTCTGGGTCGCGACGCAGGCCTACCACCTGCCGCGCACGCGGCTGCTGTTCCGCATCGCGGGGCGTCCCGCCCGTGCCGTGCCGCCGCCGCCCGGCCCCGCGGCGCGCGCCAGCCTCACGCGCTGGCGCTGGCGGCTGCGGGAGGTGCCGGCGCTGCCCTATGATGCCGCGCTGATGGTGTGGGCCCGGCTGCGAGCGTGGTCAACCAACCGCCAAATGGGTTGATCCATGCGACCGGCGGAGCCGGGCGAGCGGCCGAACGGCCGCCGCCGCAAGTGCGGCGTAGCCAAGCGGCCGGAGGCCGCGCCCGGCGACTGAGGGCATCATCCATTGAAGCGCGCGTCGCGGGTGGCCTGGATCGCCTCATAAGCCGCGCGCACCGGGTCCTTGCCGTGTTCGCGCTCCAGGCGGCGGACGGTGAAATGGCCTTCGGCGATGCCGCGGAAATGCTCCAGGAAGGCGATGTTCACCGCCGCGCCGGCCGCCGCGCCGATCAGCGGCGCCGCCTGCGCCGAGATCTTCAGCGCCACCGGCCCGCCGAACCGCGCCGCGATGGCGCCAAGGAAGCCCGGCAGCATGGTGCCCACCAGCCCCTTGCCCACCGCGCCCTTCAGCGCCTCGGCCAGGGCGACGCGGACGGCGAAATAGCCGCTCTCGGCCGCGTCGTCGCGCGCATCGCGGCCGCCGAGCGCGAAGACCTTCAGGCATTCCGCCGCCGTCTCTGGCCTGGTCAGGTCCTCGCCCTGCTCGGCGGCGATGGCGGCGACCTGGCGCAGCAGCAGCGTGGTGGAGACCGGCAATTCAACCAGCGTCCCCGGTAGCCCGAAGGCCCCGCCCGCCGCGCCGGAGGCCGCCGCCATGCCGCGATGGAACCAGGAGGATGAGATCGCCGCCGGCTTGCGCGCCGGTTCGGATTTCAGCGCGGCTTCCATCGCAGCCGAGAGCGCCCGGCGCACCGCGCTGTCCACCATGCCCTGCACGGCCCCCGGCAGGCGCGCCTTCAGCGCTTCCACCGGCGTGCCGATGGCACCCGCAAGCCGCGCGGCGAGCGACACGTCTTCCAGCCGTGCGACCGCGCGCGCGAGCTCGGCACGGGCGGCATCGGGGAGGACATTGGCGGCGAGGTGGGTCGAGAGGGACATGGCGCTGCTGGATATGGTGCGGGGTGCGGCCGGCTTCAGCGTTGCGCCGTATGGGCGCGCAGCCAATCCGCGAATTCGTCTTCCGTCATCTCCCCGGCCGCGAGGTCGAGCATCGCGACGGTAGCCATGGCGGGGCTTGCGGTCAGCTCCGTCCCGTTCAGCATCAGGAACACGCCTGCCGCCGCGAGCGCGGCGCGCTTGTTGCCGTCCACGAAAGGGTGGTTCTGCGCGATGCCCTTGGCATAGGCGGCGGCGAGGCGGCACAGGTCCTGTTCCGCCTCATAGGCGAAGCGGTTCAGCGGGCGGGCGAGGGCGCTGTCCAACAGGCCCTCGTCGCGGATCCCTTCGGCCCCACCGAACTGCCGCAGACTTTCGCGGTGGAGAAGGAGCAGCGCCCCCTTCAGCAGCCAACGCGGACCGGTCATCGCGCTACTTTGCCAGCGCGGCGAAGGTTTCGCGGTACTTCTTCATCAGCTCCCGGCCGAGGCGCAGCTGTTCCTCGACGTCGCTCGAGGCCGGCGTGAGCAGGAAGCCCTCCTGCGTCTCGACGACCTGGACCGTATCCCCCTCCGCCAGGTCGAGCTTCGCGAGCAATTCCTTCGGCAGGACCACGCCCACCGAATTGCCGATCGCGCGCAGCTTCAGCGTGGCCATGGCGGCACCTCCGTTTCCACGAAGGTTATAACGCCTGCCGCCCCACCGTGTCCACATCCGTTATCACAGGATGAAGCGGCTCAGATCCGCGCTGGCCGCCAGCGGCGCGACACGGCCGCGGACCATGGCGCCGTCCACCGTGATCGTCTCCCCGCCCCGGTCGCTCGCGGTGAAGCTGATCTCGTCCAGGAGGCGCTCCATCACGGTGGCCAGGCGCCGGGCGCCGATATTCTCGACCGTCGCGTTGATCTCGGCCGCGAGTTCCGCCAGCGCGTCCACGGCGTCGTCAGTGACGGTCAGCGCCACGCCCTCCGTCCCCAGCAGCGCGACATATTGCTTGACCAGCGAGTGCTCCGGCTCCGTCAGGATCCGGCGGAAATCCTCGCGCGTCAGCGCCTTCAGCTCCACGCGGATCGGCAGGCGGCCCTGCAATTCGGGCAGCAGGTCGGACGGCTTGGCCATGTGGAAGGCGCCGGAGGCGATGAACAGGATGTGGTCCGTCTTCACCGGCCCGTGCTTGGTGGTGACGGTGGTGCCCTCGATCAGCGGCAGCAGGTCGCGCTGCACGCCTTCGCGCGACACGTCGCCGCCCCGCACGCCGCCTTCTCCGGTGCGGGCGCAGACCTTGTCGATCTCGTCGATGAAGACGATGCCGTTGTTCTCGGCATTCGCGATGGCTTCGCGCGTCAGCTGGTCCTGGTCGAGCAGCTTGTCCGCTTCTTCCTTCACCAGCGCGATGCGGGCTTCGGCCACCGACATCTTCCGCGGCTTGGTGCGGCCACCGAACATCTTGCCTAGCATGTCCTGCATCTGCTGCATCTGCATGCCCTGGGCGCCCGGCAGGTCCATCATGCCGATCGGCATGCCGCCGCCGGCGTCGGAGACCTGCACCTCGATCTCCCGCGATTCCAGGCTGCCGTCGCGCAGCATGCGGCGGAACTTCATGCGGGTCTCGCCGGACGCGCCTTCGCCCACCAGGGCGGAGATCAGCCGTTCCTCGGCGGCCAGTTCCGCCTTGGCCTGGACGTTCTTCCGCGCGTTGTCGCGCGCCTGGGTGATGGAGGCCTCGACCAGGTCGCGCACGATGCTGTCCACGTCGCGGCCGACATAGCCGACCTCGGTGAACTTGGTCGCCTCGATCTTCAGGAAGGGCGCGTTGGCGAGCCGCGCGAGGCGGCGCGCGATCTCGGTCTTGCCGCAGCCGGTCGGGCCGATCATCAGGATGTTCTTCGGCACCACTTCTTCCCGCAGGCCGGGGGGGAGTTGTTGCCGGCGCCAGCGATTGCGCAGCGCGATGGCGACCGCGCGCTTGGCGTCCTGCTGGCCGACGATGTGGCGGTCGAGCTCCGAGACGATTTCCCGGGGCGAGAGATTGACCGCTTCGCTCATGATAGTTGGGCCTCAAGCGCCGGCGCCCGCATCCGCGGGCTTGGCTCGCCGCACTGGCGGCGGGCGCCGTTCGGCGCCTCGGCCGGCTTCGCCGACCGCAGGATACAGGTCTTGCTCACGCTTCCAGGCTTTCGAGGATGAAGTTGCCGTTGGTGTAGACGCAGATCTCCGCCGCGATCTTCATGGATCGTCGGCAGATATCCTCCGCATCCAGGCCCGGCACCGGCAGCAGCGCGCGCGCCGCGGCCAGCGCGTAATTGCCGCCCGATCCGATGCCGATCACCGCATCCTCGGGTTCCAGGACGTCGCCCTGGCCGGTCAGCAGCAGGGACCGCTTGCCATCCGCCACCGCCAGCAGCGCTTCCAGCCGCCGCAGGTAGCGGTCGGTGCGCCAATCCTTGGCCAGTTCCACGCAGGCGCGTTCCAGCTGGTCGGGGAAGCGTTCCAGCTTCGCCTCCAGCCGCTCCAGCAGGGTGAAGGCGTCGGCGGTGGCGCCGGCGAAGCCGGCCAGGACCTTGCCCTGGGCGATCCGGCGGATCTTCCGGGCATTGCCCTTCACCACCGTCTGCCCGAGCGAGACCTGCCCATCGCCCGCCATGGCGACGCGCCCGTCCTTCCGGACGCAGAGGATGGTGGTGCCGTGCCAGCCGGCGAAATCGGGGGGGGCCGTGTTCATGCCCCATAGATGGCCGCCGCCGCCCCGCTCGGCAATGCGTCCCCCCACAGCGCCGCGAGGGGACCGCCCCGCCCCCTCGCCAAGCCGGGCCCCGGGGCGTAAAGGGGCCCTTCAGGCAGCCGCTACCGGGACGCGCAGAACCATGACCGCCCGACGCGCCGACATCGCGCGCACCACCTCCGAGACCGATATCCGCGTGACGCTCGACCTCGATGGGTCCGGGCGGGCCGAGGTCGCGACCGGCGTCGGCTTCTTCGACCACATGCTGACCGCGCTGGCCCGCCACGCCCTGCTGGACCTGACGGTCCAGGCCAAGGGCGACCTGCATATCGATGACCACCACACGGTGGAGGATGTCGGCATCGTCATCGGCCAGGCGATCCGGGCCGCGCTGGGCGACAAGCGCGGCATCCGGCGCTACGGCGCCGCCCTGCTGCCGATGGACGAAGCGCTGGCGGAAGCCGCGATCGACATCTCCGGCCGCCCCTTCCTGGCCTGGTCGGTGCCCTTCGCCCGCCCCAAGATCGGCAGCTTCGACACCGAGCTGGTCGAGGAATTCTTCCGCGCGCTCGCCTTCAACGCCGGCATCACGCTGCATGTCACGCTGAAGGCCGGCGCCAACGCGCACCATGTGGCGGAGGCCTGCTTCAAGGCCGTCGCGCGGGCACTGCGCATGGCGGTGGAAGCCGATCCCCGTGCCGCGGGGGTCGTGCCCTCGACCAAGGGCAGCCTCTGACATGCGCTTCTACACCGTGCATGGCGACCCGCCGCAGCCGGTGAAACCCGGGCCTGAGGGCTGGCCGGAGCCCAAGGGCCGTGCGCCCATCCTGCTGCGCGACGGCTTCTCCCCCTGGGCCGTGCTGTTCGGCCCCTTCTGGTTCCTGGCCCACCGTCTCTGGGCCGAGGGGCTGGCGATGCTCGCCCTGGTCGTCGCCCTCGGCCTGCTGGTGCCGGAACCCGCCGCCTCCGTCCTGGTCTTGGCGCTGCACCTTCTCGCTGGCTTCGAGGGGCGCGACCGGCTGCGCGCCCGGATGGAGCGCAAGGGGCTGGCGGAGCTCGGCGTGGTCGCCGCGCCGGACCAGGACCTGGCCTGGTTCCGCCTGGCGCAGCAGCGCCCCGACCTGGTCAAGGCGCTGCCGTGAGCCTGCTGCCTTGAAGATCGCCGTCATCGATCCCGGCTCGGGCAACCTCGCCTCCGTCCGCCGCGCGCTGGAACGCGTGGCGCGAGAGGAAGGCGTGGCCGCGACCATCGCCGTCACCACGGATGCCGAGGATCTCCGCGACGCGGACCGGATCATCCTGCCCGGCCAGGGCGCCTTTGCCGCCTGCCGGCGGGGGCTCGATGCGCTGCCCGGCATGGTGGAGGCGCTGACCGAGGAAGTCATCGCGAAGGGCCGGCCCTTCCTCGGCATCTGTGTCGGCATGCAGCTTATGGCGGAGCGCGGCCTGGAACACGGCACCACCCAGGGCCTCGGCTGGATCGCGGGCGATATCGCGCCGATGGACCCCCGCGACGAGGCAGGCCAGGCGCTGCCGCTGCCGCAGATGGGCTGGAACGCGCTGCGCCTTACCGCGCCGGGGCATCCGCTGCTGGCGGGCGTGGCTGCGGGCGGGCATGCCTATTTCGTGCATTCCTACGCGCTCGCGGGCGGGCGCGCGGACCAGCTTCTGGCGGCGACCGACTATGGCGGGGCGGTCGCGGCCATCGTCGGGCGCGACAACCTGGCCGGTACGCAGTTCCACGCCGAGAAGTCGGACCGCCTCGGCCTTCGGATCCTCGCCAATTTCCTGGCGTGGCGGCCATGAGCAAGCCAGGACGCGCCATCACCCACACCCTCGCGGTCGAGATCGCCCAGGCGCTGTCCGACCACGACCTCGAGGATCTGTGCGAGGCCACCAACGCCGCCATCATCGAAGGCGGCGGCTTCGGCTGGGTGGGTAGCCAGGATCGCGCGGTGCTGGCGCGGCATTTCCGCGGCGTGCTGCTGGTGCCGGACCGCGTGCTGCTGCTCGCGCGCCTCGATGGCGTGGTGGTGGGCAGCGCGCAGCTGGTCCGCCCGCCCCGCAACAACGAAGCGCAGGCCTTCGCCGCCCAGCTGACCCACGCCTATCTTGCCCCCTATGCGCGCGGCTTCGGCCTGGCGCGCCGGCTGGTCGGCCGGGTCGAGGAACAGGCGGCCTCCATGGGATACCGGGTGCTGAACCTCGACGTGCGGGAAACCCAGGCCACCGCCATCAAGCTGTTCGAGGATCTTGGCTATGTGCGCTGGGGCACCCACCCGGCCTATGCCCGCGTCGATGGGCGGACGGTGGCGGGCCACTTCTACTACAAGCTGCTCGAGCCCGGCCGGGGCCGCGCCACGGGCGCGCTGATCAACGGGGCCTGAGCCGCGCCATGGCATTCACCCTCTATCCCGCCATCGATCTCAAGGCCGGCCAGGTCGTACGCCTGAAGCGCGGGGAGATGGACCAGGCGACGGTCTATTCCTCGGACCCCGCCGCGCAGGCCGCTGGCTTCAAGGCGGCCGGCTTCGGCTGGGTGCATGTGGTTGATCTCGACGGCGCCTTCGCCGGCCGGCCCGCGAATGCGGAGGCCGTGCGCGGCATCCTCGCTGCCGTGCCCGGCCTGCCGGTCCAGCTTGGCGGCGGCATCCGCGACATGGCCACCGCCGAGGCCTGGCTGGAAGCGGGGGTCGCGCGGATCATCCTGGGCTCCGCCGCCGTCAAGGACCCTGCCTTCGCCCGCGCCGCCTGCGCGGCCTTTCCTGGCCGCGTCGCCCTCGGCCTCGATGCGCGCGACGGCTATGTCGCGACGGAGGGCTGGGCCGAGACCAGCGATGTCACCGCGCTCGACCTCGCGCGGCGCTTCACCGATGCCGGGGCGGCGGCGATCATCTTCACCGATATCGCCCGCGACGGGATGCTCACCGGTTCCAATGTCGAGCTGACGGCGGAGCTGGCCCGCGCCGTGCCGATCCCCGTGATCGCGTCCGGCGGGCTTGCCGCGGTCGGGGACATCGTCGCGCTGCGCGCCGCCGGCGCCGGCATCGCGGGGGCGATCCTTGGCCGCGCGCTGTATGACGGCCGCGTCGATCCGGCGGCGGCGATTGAGGCCGCGAAGGACTGAGGTCCAGAGCATTTTCGAGCCAAGCGGATTCGCTGGGCGAATCGGAAAATGCGACAAAACAAGCAACTAACCCCGGTTCGGCTGCGCTGGACCGCGCCATCGGGCGCGCGGTCGGCGCCCGCATCTCTGTTCGCGGGTCTCCGCCTGAAGGACCGCTTCACGCGTCCGGGCGTTCAAGTCGTGCGGCGACCCGCCGTCTCCCGCTTCACCAAGGCTTAAGGCGCCCAGCCTAGTTTCCCGGCCGCCTGGGCTGTCGTGACCGGAGATTAGACTGTCCATGCGCCTCAAGATATCCGCCCTGTTGCTGATGATCCTCACGGGCCTTGGTCTGCTCCAGGCCGGCACGGCCTTGGTGGGCGGGCTCGCCCTGCGTCAGTCCAACGTCGCGTTGGAGGCGATCCGGACCTCCGCCCTGCTGCCGATGGACCACCTGAAGGCGATCTCGGATGCCTATGCCGTCAGCGTGGTCGATGCTGCCCACAAGCTGCGGAACGGCAACTTCGACTGGGCCTAGGCCGCCAAGGCCGTGGACGGCGCCGCGGCGACGATCGACACCGCCTGGCGCGCCGTTCAGGTGGCGCCCCTTGCCGCGGTGGCGCAGCCGCGCCTGCAGGAGGCCCGTAGTCGCAAGGCCGCAGCCCAGGTCATTTTGTAGCAGCTGCGAACGATCATCCGCGCGGAGGATCGCGCTGCCCTGGACACGCTGATCCGCACGACGATGTAACCCGGCCATCGACCCGCTGACCGAGGCGATCGGCGCCCTGCTCGATGTCCAGATTGCCTACGCCGGGACTCAGGCCGTGCGGCTTCGGCCGAGGTCGTCGCCACCGAAAGCGCCGCCGTCACCGACGCGACGCAACAGGCGCAGCAAAACGTCCAGGGCGTCGCGGCTGCGACGGAGCATCTCGCCGCCTCGATCCACGAAATCTCGCGCCAGGTCGCCGGCGCATCGGAGGCGACGCAGCGCGCGGCCCAGCAGGGCACCCAGGGACAGGAACGCATCGCGACGCTGGTGCGGAACGTCCAGCAGATCGGCGGCGTCGCGAAGAGCATCGCCGACATCGCGGCCCAGACCAACCTGCTGGCCCTGAACGCGACGATCGAGGCGGCGCGGGCCCGCGCTGCCGGTCGGAGCCATGGTCAGCCTGCGGGGCACCGGATCGGCCGCGTCCTTGGTCCTTCGGGCCGAGGTTGTGGTCGAGGGGCCGGACCCCTTGCCGACGCGGCTGCGCTTCCACGACCTCGATGACGCCAAGCGGGACATGCTCCGTGCGATGATCGCGAAGCCAGCCGTCTTCGGCCGGATCGCGGCGTAGAGCATTTTCAAGCCAAGCGGACACGCTTGGCGACCCGGAAAATGCGTTAAAACAAATGGCTAGACCCGTTTCACCACGACGATCGCGGCGAAACGGGTCTAGGACACGTCCAAGCGCGACGTCGCGGACCAGGCGATACGTGCCGCGGTTCGTGCGGGGGGGGGGACGCCGGGGTGCGTGCCGCTGCGGTGTCTACCCCGCCCTTGCCTCTCGGCGCCCGCCCCGCCCCACCCCTGCGGCCGCGACGCGCCGTTGACTCTCCTGGGGGGGGCGGATATACGCGCCAACCTCCGGCGGGCCAAACGGTCGCCGGCGGCAGCGTTCGACCACCGCTTGGCCCAGGGGCATTCGCCCGGAAGCCAGGCCGGACCGGCCAAGCGTCGCCATTGACCGCCCGGGCCCTCGCCCGGACAGACCATCAGCACCGGACCCCGAAAGCCCGAGCGCGACCATGACCTATGCAGTGATCCGCACCGGCGGCAAGCAGTACCGCGTCACCCCTGACGCCGTGCTCACCGTCGAGAGGCTCGAGGCCGAGCCCGGCGCCACAATCACCTTCCACGACGTCCTCGCCATTGGCAGCGACGCCGGCCTGACGCTCGGCGCGCCCACCGTGCCCGGCGCGCGCGTGACCGCCACGGTCGTCGAGCAGTCGCGCGGCGACAAGGTGATCATCTTCAAGAAGCGCCGCCGGCAGAACAGCCGCCGGAAGAACGGCCATCGTCAGCACCAGACCGTGCTGAAGATCTCCGAAATCGCAGCGGCCTGACGCCCCAGAGAAAGGGAGCATCCCACCATGGCACACAAGAAGGCAGGCGGCTCCTCGCGCAACGGTCGCGATTCGGCCGGCAAGCGGCTCGGCGTCAAGCGCTCGGGCGGGCAGGTCGTGAAGGCCGGCAACATCATCGTCACCCAGCGCGGCACCAAGATGCGCCCGGGCACCAATGTGCTGGTCGGTCGCACGCATTCGATCCACGCCGCCATCGACGGCCGCGTGGTGTTCGAGCGCAAGGCCGAGGGCCGGGTGCACATCTCCGTGGCACCTCTGCCGGTCGCCGCCGAGTAAGCGACCCTCTCCGCGGGATCGTGCAACGGGGGCCCCACCGGCCCCCGTTTTGCGTTCCGGGAGGGAGCATATCGACTGGCCGAAGGCTCTGCCTTCGGCCCCTCAATCGCCGGCGCCGGCTTCCGCCGGCTTTGCTACGCCGCACATGCGGCGGCCGCCATTCGGCGGCTCGGCTGGCGGGAGCCGGCCGCAGGTCAGTCCCTTGGACGCCGGGTATCGAATCATGAAATTCCTCGACGAAGCCAAGGTCCACCTGAAGGCCGGAGACGGCGGCGATGGCGTCATCGCCTTCCGCCGCGAGAAGTACATCGAGTTCGGCGGCCCCGATGGCGGCAATGGCGGCAAGGGCGGCGATGTGCTGGTCGAGGCGGTCGATGGCCTCAACACGCTGATCGACTACCGCTACGCCCAGCATTTCAAGGCCCGCAAGGGCGGCAACGGCGCCGGCAGCGACCGCACCGGCGCGGCGTCCGAGGATGTGATCCTCAAGGTTCCCGTCGGCACCCAGGTCTTCGCCGAGGACCGGGAGACGATGCTGGCGGACCTGACCGAGATCGGCCAGCGCGTGATGCTCTGCCAGGGCGGCGATGGCGGCCGCGGCAACGCGCACTATAAGACCTCTACCAACCGCGCGCCGCGCCGCGCCGACAAGGGCTGGCCCGGCGAGGAACGCTCGGTCTGGCTGCGGCTGAAGCTGATCGCGGATGCGGGGCTGGTGGGGCTGCCCAATGCGGGGAAGTCCACCTTCCTGTCCGTCGTCTCGGCCGCGCGGCCGAAGATCGCGGATTACCCCTTCACCACGCTGCATCCGCAACTGGGCGTGGTGCGGCCCGATGCCACGACCGAATTCGTGCTGGCCGACATCCCCGGCCTGATCGAGGGCGCGTCGGAAGGCGCTGGCCTCGGTGACCGCTTCCTCGGTCATATCGAGCGCTGCGCGGTGCTGCTGCACCTGGTGGATGGTACGCAGGCCGATCCGGCCGGCGCCTATCGCACCGTGCGTGCGGAGCTTGAGGGCTATGGCGGCGGCCTGGTGGACAAGCCGGAGATCGTCGCGCTGAACAAGACCGATGCGATGACGCCGCAGGCCCGCGCATCGCGCGTGAAGGCGCTGTCGCGCGCGGCGGGCAAGACAGTGCTGGTGATCTCCGGCGCCACCGGTGAAGGCGTGCCGGAGGCCGTGCGCGCGCTATCCGCCACCATCGCGGAAGCCCGGGGGCGGTAGCACTTCCCGCAAAGCCGCTTCGCGGCTTTGCGGGGACCCCAATCCGGGCGCTGTTCCAGCGCGATCTCGTCTTGAAGACGTTTAGCTTCCGCGTCCTGTCCCGGCGCGGCGGCCTCATCACGATCCGCGGATGTCGCGGGGTGGTGCGTTCGGTTTGACCCGCAGCCGATGCGATAAGCGCTCGCAACTAATGAGCGAACTTCGCCTCGGGGACACGATGTACAAGACGTTGCAGAGCGCCTACGGCCGCCTTCTGCTGATCCCGCGGATCGGGCCTTTGTTCCGGATCCCGGTCCTGACCTGGCGTGCGATTTTCGGGGGTGAGACCGGGCGGGGCATGACCCCCTCAGTCCAGCAGGATTCCCTGTCGCTGACGATCGCGGCGGTGGATGGGCTGCGCCACGACGTCACGGCGCTGCAAGCGCGGCTGGCCGAGCAGGCCGATCTGCACATGCGCGTGTCGGCCGACATGAAGGCCGAGATCGCCCGGCAAGCGAAGCGCGCGGACGAGATGTCGCTGATCGTCTCGGCGGTGGATGGGCTGCGCGGCGACACCACGGCGCTGCGCGAGCAGGTCGAGGAACACGCCCGCCTGCATGCTGGCGTCTCCACCGCGATGCGGGAGGAGATCGCCGCGACCGAGGCGTGGCTGCGCGAGCGGATCGAGTTCGCGCGCGCCGAGGCGATGTTCGAACTACGCGCGAAACTGCCCGGCGGCACCCTGCCGACCGTGCCGGGCGCTGTAACCGCCGCGCCGGTCGTCGCCGCTCGCATCCTCGCGCCCGATAAGCTGCGGGCGATGCAAGCGGCGGGGGCGCTGCGGGTCAATGTCGGCTGCGGCCACATCCCGCTCGACGCCTATCTCAACACCGATATGCGCGAGCTGCCGGGGGTGGATGTGGTGGCCGATGCCGCCGGCCTGCCCTTCGAGCCGGGCACGCTGGCGGAAATCCATTCCGCCCATCTGCTGGAGCATTTCCCCATCGAGCATCTGCGCCGCGTGGTGCTGCCGCATTGGCGCAGCCTGCTGCGCCAGGGGGGGGAACTGCGCGCCGTCGTGCCGGATGCCGAAGCGATGCTGGCCGATTTCGCCGCCCGCGAGATGTCCTTCGACGACCTGCGGGAGGTCACCTACGGCCTGCAGGACTACGATGGCGACTACCATTTCAACATGTTCTCGCGCGACCAACTGGCCGGGCTGCTGCGCGAGGCCGGCTTCGTCGAGGTCGCCTTCGCCGCGCAGGGACGACGCAACGGCAAGTGCCGCGAGATGGAAATCAGGGGGATCAGGACCTAGCCCATGATCCCCACCGTCTCCGTCGTCATCAACACCTACAACCGGGCACGGACGCTGCCGGCGACACTCGCGGCGATGGCGTGGCAACGCCACCCGCGCTTCGAGGTGATCGTGGTCAACGGACCCTCCACCGACGCGACGGAGGATGTGCTGGCGCGTCATGCCGGGCGCATCCGCATCGCGCGCTGCCCGGAGGCCAACCTCTCGATGTCGCGCAACATCGGCCTGGCGATGGCCGCCGGCGACATCGTCGCCTACACCGATGACGATGCGGTGCCGGAGCCCGATTGGCTCGACGCGCTGTGCGGCCCCTATGCCGACCCCAGCGTGGGCGCGGTGGGCGGCTTCATCCGCGACCACACGGGCTATGCCTGGCAATGCCGCGTCGTTGCCTGCGACCGCTACGGCGACAATGAGGGCTTCGTCGATCTCGTCCAGGCGCAGCAGGCGGGCGTTGCGTGCCAAGGACCGGGTGCTGAGCGCTACCTCAGCCCCACCGGCGCCAATTCCTCCTTCCGGCGGGAAGCGCTGCTCGGGATCGGCGGCTTCGACGAGGCATACGCCTATTTCCTCGACGAGACGGATGTCGCGGTGCGGCTGATCGATGCCGGCTGGGCGGTGACCTATGCGCCGCGCGCCGAGGTGCACCACAAATACGCCGACAGCCACCTGCGCGACGCATCCCGCATCCCGCGCAGTATCCTCCAGCCCGCGCGGAGCAAGGCGTATTTCTGCATCCGCCACGCAGCGCCGCAGGACGGGCTGCCCAAGGTGATCGACTATCTCGCCACCTATCGCCGCGATCGTCGTCGCGACAAGGACTGGCTGCTGCAGAACCGGCTGATCGATGCGCCGCATCACGCCCGCCTGGTCGCGGAGATCGATCGCGGCACGGAACTCGGCGTGACCGACGGCCTGCGCTTCGCCAATGGTCGCCACTTCGCCGGCCTGCCCGCCACCGATCCGTTGCTGCCCTTTCCCGCGCTGCTTCCGCCGCGCGACCGGTTGCGGATCTGCTTCCTCTCGCAGGACTATCCCCCGGGTCCGGTCGGCGGCATCGCGATCTGGACCCATACGATGGCGACCGCGCTGGCCGCGCGCGGTCACGAGGTCAGCGTGGTGACGCGCGGCGAAGGGCATCATCGCGTCGATTTCGAAGATGGCGTCTGGGTCCATCGCATCCCGCTGCGCCACCATGCGGGCCGCGAGGCGCCCTCCATGCCAGACCTACCAGGCCTGGTGGCCGATTGGGCGCTGACCGCGCATGACGAGGTGCTGCGGATCCGCGCGCGGCGCGGGCTCGACCTGGTGTCGGCGCCGATCTGGGACGTGGAAGGCGCGGCCTGTCTCGCGGATGGCACGCTGCCCGTCGTGACCAGCCTGCATTCCACCTACAAATTGGTCCTGCCCTCCAAGCGCAAATGGCAGGAGGACGCGGCCTATCGCCGCCTGCATGTGGACAAGCTGATCGCGGCGGAAGCCTGGATGCTCGACCGGTCGCGGATGATCCTGGCCAATAGCGGCGCGATTCTGCGCGACATCGAAGTGGCCTATGGCCTCGCGCTCGACAGCGCGCGCGTCCGTCTGGTGCCGCATGGCCTGCCGGATGAGGCCCCCGCCACGCCGCCGCAGCGCGCGGCCGGCTGCCGCATCCTGTTCGTCGGACGTTTCGAGACGCGCAAGGGCATCGACACCCTCGCCGCCGCGATCCCCCGCGTGCTGGAGATGCGGCCCGAGGCGAATTTCGTGTTGGTAGGCGACCCCGATGTGGATGAGGATGGGCGCGGACCCACCTATCGCCGCAGTATCGAGGATCTCATCGCGCGCTATCCCGGCCGTGTGGAGATGACCGGCGTGCTGCCGCGGGATGCGCTGGTGGAGCACTACGCGCGCGCGGACATTTTCGTGGCGCCGAGCCGCTACGAATCCTTCGGCTTGATCTTCTTGGAAGCGATGATGCACGGCGCCGCCTGTGTCGGCACGCGCGCGGGCGGTATCCCGGAAGTGGTGGAGGACGGCACGACTGGCCTGCTGGTCCTGCCCGAGGATCCGGTGGCGTTGGCCGATGCGTTGGCGCGGCTTGCGGGCGACGCTGCGCTGCGACAACGCATGGGAGAGGCCGGTCTCGCGGCCTATCGGCAGAACTTCACGGCCGAGCGGATGGCGGAGATGGCGGAAGCATACTACCGTTCGGCGGTGCGGGACGCTGTGCCGCCACGCCTCTGGTCCGTCATGCCCGATGACCCGGCGACAGCGCTGCGGCCCAGCACGGCGGCGGGCCGCGCCGCATGAGCCACGCCGCACTCGATCTGCGTGATGTGCCGCCACCGCGCGGTGTCTTCCTCGGCGAGCATCGCGTGCTGACGCAAACCAGCCGCGGCGTGCGGCTCATCCTCGACACGCGTGACATCATCATGACGCCGATCGTCCTGCTGCATGGCGAGTGGGAGCCCGAGACGTCCCGCGCCTTGCTCGACATCCTGCGGCCGGGGATGAACTTCGTCGATGTCGGCGCGAATATGGGCTACTTCACCAGCCTTGCCGGGCTCGCGGTGCGCGGCGGCGGGCAGGTGTGGGCGTTCGAGCCCGATCCGGTCAGCTACGAATTCCTGGCCGACAATGTGGCGCTGAACTGGTTGTTCGAGAACATGCATCTCGAGCGGAAGGGCGTCTATTCGCGCAGCACGACGCTGACACTGTTCAAGCGCGAGAAGTATGTCGGCAACACCAGCCTTGGCCAGGTGGATGCGGACGACCTGGCGCGCATCATGGACCGACAGACGCCCCACCAGGTGGAGGTCGTTTCCCTCGACGATTACTTCCTGCCTGGTGGGTGGCGGATCGATCTGATGAAGATCGATGTCGAGGGCGCGGAACCGCATGTGATCCAGGGCATGGCCGGCCTTCTGCGCGCCCAGCCCGAGATGCGCCTGATGATCGAATGGTCGCCCGGCCAGATCCGCCACACGATGAAGCTCGATCCCGCGCCGATGATGCGGGCTCTGCAGGAACACGGCTTCCGCGCCCGCTTTATCGGCACGCGGCTGGAGCCGGTGGATCTCGGTGCCTTCGATCGTATCCCGCATGGGATGCTGCTGCTCGACCGCGACGCGTGACACGATCGCGTGCGCGCGTCGCGCCACGTGCCACCACACGGCGTTCTGAATTGCTGATGATCTCCACCTGCGGGCATGGCGGTTCTGCGCTTCGGCGCCAGGACCGAGGGCCATCCCCGCATGAATCAGGCATGGGCTGAGGCGGCTCGCCGCGCGTTTCGCCGCGATCTGCCGGACGACAGATCAAGTCTTACCGCCATCACCCGCGTCACCACGGCGCTGCGGAAGGAAGCCCACCGCTTCGTACCTTCCGACGATCCCCGCTTCCGCTTCGAGGGCCAGTGGCAGCCCGGCGCCGGCGGCGTGATGATCTCGAAGGATCCCGCGTCGCGCGTGACGTGGACGGGGCCTGTGGCCGGCGCCGTGCCGGTGCTCGTCTGCCACCCGTTCTCCGGCGTGTTGCGCTTCGATGCGCCGGGGCATGCGGGGATCGTCGACAACCATTCCTGGTTCACCTTCCTCCGCGCCTTCCCCCTCGCGCCGACGCTGACCAACGGGCCGCTCGGCATCACGGCGATCGGGCGCAATCCGCTCGCGCAAGGGCAGGAGATCGTGCTCGCCGGCATCTGGCTGCCGGCGGGGGCAGCATCGGTCACCGCACCGGATCCCGCGGCCTTCGAGGAATTGCAGGCCCAGATGGTGGACAACTGGATGGACAACATCCGGCGCGGCGGCGGCAGTGTGGAGGAGGTGACGCGCCAGCGTCAGGCGGCCTATCTGCACCGCTGGCGCGAAACGCTGCCCTATACCCCGCCCGGCTCACGCGTGCTCGATCTCGGCGCGGGCTTTCTCTACGAGTCCCTGTTCCGCTTCTTCCGCGAAAACGGCTTCGACTACACGGCGATCGACATCGACCGCCGCGCGGTCGACAGCAACCGCGCCGCAGGCGCGCGGTTCGGCTTCGCCCCGGAACGCTTCCTGCACGGGCGGAATACGCAGCTCGACGTACCCGACGATAGCGCCGATCTCGTCTTCGCCTCCCATTGCATCGAGCACAGCGACGACCTGCCCCAGACTTTCGCGGAACTGCGCCGCGTGTTGCGGCCGGGCGGGCATATCTTCTTCGCGGTGCCCACCACCGTGGATACCTCGGCGGAACACACCTATTTCTTCTCGCATTCCGACTGGGTCGCCTTCACCGAAGAGCAGGGCTTCGAGGTGGTGAACCAGCATATCGGCTGCACCTATCCGGAATCCGGCTTCGATCTGTTGCTCGTCGCGCGGCTGAGGCGCTGAGCGGTGGATCGCCGCCATCCGGCCCGCCGCTGATGCGCGTGTGCCTCGACACCTCGACCCTGCGTGTCCGGCACTCGGGCATCGCGGTCTACACGCTGGGACTGGTCCAGGCCCTGCTCGATCAGATCGGGGCGGATGATGCCCTTGTCTCTTTCGACGGGATCGGCGGTTTTGCACCCATCGATGGCGACTGGCCCGCCCGCATGCGCGCTGAGAACGAGGCGCGGATCCTTGGGCAGATGCCTTGCGCCGTGGCGTCGGCCGGCCTCCTGGAAGGCGTGATGCGCGGCGGAAGGCTGCGCCGGCGCCTGGCGCGGCTGGCCAAGGAAGCCCGCTTCGCCACCGGCGCGAGGCACTACGATCTGTGCCACGCCGTCGTCACCCTGCCGCCGGGGCGCACCACCAGGCCGCTGATCCCGCTGATCCACGACGTCTCGATGCAGCGCTTCCCCGATACCCACCCGCCAGAGCGCGTGCGCGCCTTCGAACGCTGGTGGCCCGCGATCCTGCGCTGCCCGGTGGTCAACACCGTCTCCGCCTTTTCGCGCGACGAGATCGTGGCCGTGCTCGGCTATCCGCGCGAGCGCATCGTGGTGACGCATCCGGGTGTCGAGCCCTTCTTCTTCGAGGCGGATGCGGAGGCCGAAGGGGCGGCGCTCGCGGGCCTCGATCTCGGCGCGCGGCGCGTCATTCTGCTGGTCGGCACGCAGGAGCCGCGCAAGAACATCGCCGTCGCGCTGGCTGCCTTCGCCGACCTGCCGCCAGCGGTGCGGGCCGGGGCGGTGCTGGTGGTGGCCGGCGGCAGCGGCTGGGGAAACCTCGCTATGCCGCCGGAGGCCGAGGCGCTGATCCGCGCCGGCGAGATCCGCTTCACCGGCTATGTGTCCCGCCTGCAGCTGCGGGCGCTCTATCGGCGCGCGGCGCTGCTGGCCTTCCCCTCGGTCTATGAGGGCTTCGGCATCCCGGCGGTGGAGGCGCTGGCCACCGGCACCCCCGTGGCCTTCAGCGCCGGCACCTCGATCGAGGAAGCGGCCGGGCCGCATGGGGAGCCGATCGCCAGCGGAGATGTGGGGGGCTGGCGCGACGCCATGCGACGCACGCTCGACGCCCCCGCCCCGACGGAGGCGGAGCGCGCCGCGCGCCGCGCCTGGGCGCGTCGCTTCGACTGGCGCCGCACCGCGCAGCGTAGCCTTTCGATGTACCGCGCCGTGCTGGATGGCACCCCGCTGCCCACGCAGTTGCTGGACCCCTGATCCACACGGCGGTGCGTGACCGCCGTCACGCGCCGCTGAGCAGCTCCAGCGTCCGCCCATCCGCCGCGCCGTCGAAAAAACGATCAAGCGCCGCGCGGAAGCAGGGCTCGGTCGGGTCGGCGGCGGCGAACAGCGTGAGGCAGGATTGGAATTTCTGGGCGTCCACCGCGCCCAGTATCTCGGTCGCGCTACGCGCCGGTACGGCGGTCACCAGCCCCACGCCCTCGCGCAGCCGCGCCCCGAGCAGCGGATGGGCCAGATAGGCCCTGGCTTCGTCCAGGCCCGCGATGCCGTAGCGCGTCGCCATCGCGCTGCTGCCGAGGCCGCGCAGCTGGGGGAAGACGAACCACATCCAATGGGTCTGCTTCCGCCCCGCCGCCAATTCGCGCAGCACCTGGGGCATCACCGGCGCCTGCGCCGCGACGAAGCGCCGCAGGTCGAAGGGGTCGTGCATCGGCCATGCTCCGCTGGGGGGGCCTCTGGTCCCATGCGGGGCGCCGGCCGTGCAAGCGCCCTTGCCTCCCGCCGCCGCGCGGCGCATCTCCACCCCTGCATGGCCGCGCCGCGAATCCGCCTGCTGCCGGAGACCACCGCCAACCGCATCGCCGCCGGCGAGGTGGTGGAACGGCCTGCCGCGGCCGTGAAGGAGCTGGTCGAGAACGCGCTCGACGCCGGCGCCCGTCGCATCGCGGTCTCTCTGGAGGAAGGCGGCTCCGGCCGGATCGTCGTCGAGGATGACGGTGCCGGCATGTCGGCGGAGGAGCTTGCGCTGGCCGTCCAGCGCCACGCCACCTCCAAGCTGGCCGAGGAAGGCATGCTGTTCCGCATCGCCACCCTGGGCTTCCGGGGGGAGGCGCTGCCCTCCATCGGGGCTGTCGCCCGGCTGACCCTGACCTCCCGCATCGGGCAGGGCATGGCCCATGCGATCACGGTGGAAGGCGGGCAGGTCGGCCCCGTCGCCCCGGCGGCCGGGCCGCCGGGCACGCGGGTCGAGGTGCGCGACCTGTTCTTCGCCACGCCCGCCCGCCGCGCCTTCCTGAAATCCCCCCGCACCGAAGCCGAGGCGGCGGTGGAGGCGGTGCGCCGCCTCGCCTTGGCCTGGCCCGAGGTCGCCTTCCGGGTCGAGGTGGATGGCCGCCCCGTGCTCGCCCTGTCCCCGCAGGACACCGGGGCGCGGATCGCGGCGCTGCTCGGCCCCGATTTCGCCGCCGCCGCCCTGCCGGTGGAGGCGCTGCGGGACGGCATGGCGCTGTCGGGCCTGGCTGCCGCGCCGACCCATACCCGCGCGACGGGCGAATTCCAGCATCTGGTGGTGAACCGCCGCCCGGTGCGCGACCCGCAGCTGCGGACGGCCTTGCGCGTGGCGTATCGGGAACTGATCCCGCGCGGCCGCCACCCCGTGGCCGCGCTGTTCCTCGACATCCCGGCCGAGGCGGTGGATGTGAATGTCCACCCGATGAAGACCGAGCTGCGCTTCCGCGATGCGGAGGCCGTGCGCGGGCTGCTGATCTCGGCGCTGCGCCGGGCGCTGGCGGTCGGGGTCGCTTCCGTCCCGGGGGTCATGCCCGAACTGGACGAGGGCGGTGTAGAGCAGGCGGAGCCGCGGCCCGCCCCCAACCTGGCCGGCTTCGCGGAAGCCCTGCCCTCGCCCGGCTTCCCAACCCCGCGCCCGGCCGTGCAGGGCTGGCGGCCCCAGCCCGGCTTGCCCCGCCCGGCGCCGCGCCTGCCGCTCGGCTTCGCCCCGCCGCCCACGCTGCCCGATGCCCCCCCGCCTGCCTCCCCCCTGGTCGATGAAGGCCCGCTCGGCCGGCCCGTCGCGCAGCTCCTGTCCACCTACATCCTGGCCGAGGCCCCCGATGGCGCGATGGTGCTGGTGGACCAGCACGCGGCCCATGAACGCCTGACGCATGAGGCACTGCTGACCCAGCTGGCCGCCGGCGGGGTGCGTGCCCAGCCGCTGCTGTTGCCGGAGGTGGTGGAACTGCCCGGCGCCGATGTGGCGCGGCTGCTGGACGCCGCGGCCGCCCTGGCGCGGCTCGGGCTGGAGATCGAGGGCTTCGGCCCCGGCGCGGTGCTGGTGCGCGCCACCCCCGCCTTGCTCGGCACGCCGGAGGTCCGCCCCCTGCTGGCCGACCTTGCGGAGGAACTTGCCGAGAGCGGGGAGGCGCTGGCGCTCGCGGACCGGCTGGATGCGGCGGTGGCGCGGCTTGCCTGCCACGGCTCCATCCGCGCCGGGCGGCGGCTCGCCAGCGCGGAGATGGCGGCGCTGCTGCGGCAGATGGAGGCGACGCCGCGCGCGGCCACCTGCAGCCATGGCCGGCCGACCTTCATCCGGCTGGGCCGGGCGGAGCTGGAAAAACTGTTCGGCCGGCGCTGATCTCGCCTATGCTCGCGGCCGAACCACGGATGATGGCCGCGCGATGCGCCTGATGCAGCTGATCTACGCTTCCCGGCCCTTCGGCTTCGATGCCGGGTCCCTCGACGACATCCTGCTGTCGGCCCGCCGGCACAATGCGGCGAACGGCGTCACCGGCGCGCTGATCTGCCGGCACGACATCTTCCTCCAGCTGCTGGAGGGGCCGCGCCAGAAGGTCACGGAGACCTTCGCGCGCATCCTGCGCGACGACCGCCATATCGAGGTCTCGCTGCTGTGGTGCGGGGACACGCCCTTCCGCACCTTCCCGGCCTGGACGATGCGCGACGATCCCGTCCAGAGCTGGATGTGGAACCGGGAGGAGGTGCGGGAGATGGTCGGCGGCGCATCCTGCGCCGAAGCGCGGCAGATCTTCACCCGCCTGGCGCGGGAGCCGCACGGCGCCCTGGCCCAGCACGGGATGCATTGAGCGCGGGCGCAAGAGGACTTCGCCTTCACGCCTCCCGGCGCGGCCACAAGGCGCGGCGCCCGGTCCGGGGTCCCTGCAAAGCCGCGAAGCGGTTTTGTGGGGGGCTTTATGCCGCCGGCAGCCGGACGATGAAGCGGGCGCCGATGATCCGGCCTTCGGCATCGCGGCGGTTCTCCGCTTCGATCCGGCCGCGCAGCCCTTCCACGATCTGGCGCGAGATCGAAAGCCCGAGCCCCGAATGCTGGCCGAAGCGCTCGCCGCGCGGCCTTTCGCTGTAGAAGCGGTCGAAGATGCTCTCCAGCTTCGCGTCCGGGATGCCGGGCCCGTCATCCTCCACCGTGAATTCGACATGGCCGCCCAGCGCACGGGCGCGGATTCCCACCGTGCCGTCCCGCGGGCTGAAGGAGATCGCGTTGCCGATCAGGTTGCGGAAGACCTGCACGATGCGACCTTCCACGCCGCGCACGATCAGCCCCTCGGCCGGCGCCTCGACCTCCATCACCGGGTCGCCTTCCTCCCGCGTCGCCGCGTGCAGCTCGGCCAGGGCGGACAGGATGGGCGCGACATCGACCGGCTGCGCCACCGTCCGCGACAGTTCCGCATCCA
>JBIIRI010000173.1:0-6658 GCA_044341625.1 Roseomonas sp. | reverse complement strand
CCCAGCAGCGGCCAGAAGCGGCGGGTCAGATAGGCGCTGCGACCCCAGCGCTTGTCGGTGGTGGCCTGGTAGAAGCGGTGGAAGGCCGCCCAATGCCGCGCCGTGATCTCATGCCCCCTGAGCGTCTTCAGCACGAAGCCGGAGGCCGCGGCGTCGCGCCGTTCCCGCTTGATCTGCTTGCGCTTGCGGCTGGCGAGCTGGCCGAGGAAGTCGTCGAAGCTGTGATAGCCTTGGTTGGTCCAATGGAATTGCGTGCCGATGCGCCGCAGCCACCCCGCCGCACCCAGCGCCGTCCATTCGGCTTCCGTGCAGAAGGTGACATGGACCGAGGAAAGGTCGAGCTGCTCGCAGGCCTGGACCAGCCCTTGCGCCATCGCCTCCACCCCGATGCCGGCACCGGGCCGCAGCAGCAGGCGAGGCCCAGGCACGGGGCTGAAGGGGGAGGCGACCTGCAGCTTCGGATAGTAGCGCCCACCGGCGCGCTCATAGGCATCCGCCCAGCCATGGTCGAAGACGTATTCGCCATAGCTATGCGCCTTCGCATACATCGGCGCGCAGGCCAGCAGCCGCCCGGCGGGGTCGCGCAGCGCCGCGTGCTGCGGCAGCCATCCGGACTTCCCGCCGGTGCTGCCGCTTTCCTCCAGCGCCGCCAGGAAGGCGTGGGTGATGAAGGGATTGCCGCCGCCGGCGCAGTCATCCCAGTCCGCGGCGGGAATCTCCGCCACGGTCCGGTGCAAGGTCAGGGCAAGCTCGGGGGCGCTCTCGGGCATCGCGCCTTACCTTGGGCCGGTGGCGCGGGGCTCAAGCCTCACCCGATCTCGAACATCCCCTCCACCTCGACCGCCGCGTCGCCGGGGAGCGACGGGACGCCGATGGTGGTGCGCGCGTGGCGGCCCTTCTCGCCAAACACGGCGACGGCCATGTCGGAGGCGCCGTTCATCACCAGCGCATGCTGCGTGAAATCCGGCCCCGCCGCGATGAACCCGCCGAGGCGCACCACGCGCTTCACGCGATCCAGGTCGCCGCCCGTCGCCGCCTTGAGCTGGGCGAGGAGGTTCACGAAGCAGATGCGCGCGGCGGCCTGCGCCTGCTCGATGGAGACGCCCGCGCCCACCTTGCCGGCGACGGCGATCTTGCCATCCACCAGCGGGATCTGGCCGGAGACGACGACCATCGAGCCCACGATGTTGTAGCCGATATAGTTCGCGATCGGCGCCGCGGCGGCGGGCACGGCGATGCCGAGTTCGGCCAGCTTCGCGTCGATGGTGCCGGGCATGGGGCAGGGGTCTCCGATGGCGTGGGGCGAAGCCTCTCCCGCACGCCGGGAGAGGGACAAGGCTAGCCCACCAGCCGCAGCGCCCGGCGCCGCGCGCGCGGCGCGGGGGCGGTCTCGGGCAGGTCAAGGGGCAGCAGCGGCGTCTGCTGATGCACGGCGCCCACCGTGTCGGGTGCGCAATCCGCCTCGGTCGGGTCGGCGAGGTCGGTGCGGCCCAGATACTCGCGCGCGAGTTTGCGGAAGGCCCAGTCCAGCACGCTGGTTGCGCGGCGGATCGCGGGGTCGCCGTCCACCGCGCCGGCCGGGCCGAAGCGGGTATAGGCATAGGCGTCCACATACCCAGCCAGCGCTACGCTGGAGGCGAGCCCGATGGAGACCGCCTGCGTCATCGCATCCATCAGGCTGCGATAGGCCGCGCCTTCCTTGGTCAGGGCAATGGCGATCTCGATGGGCTGGCCGGAGGTATCCTCGGTGGTCCGCAGCACCACGCGATGCCCGCCGACGCTCGCCTTCCACACCGCGCCGGTCGGGCGTGCGGGGAGGGCCGGGGCGCGGGTGGGGGCCGGGGCGGCGGTGCGCGGCGCGGCGGCCTCGGCCATCGGCAGGGGTGGGGCGGCGTGCAGATAGGGGGCGATGGCCTGCGCCATGGCGATCCAGGCCGCGTGCGGCACCGGCGCCAGCAGCGCCTCCGCCCGATGGCCGGCGCGCAGCGCGGCGCGGGTCGGGATTTCCTTCACCCAGCCCTGGGCGTCATAGACCAGCCGGCTGGCGCCGGAGGGCGGGGCGAGCCCGCCGCTTTCGGCGCCCAGCAGCCGCTCGACCGCATCCGGCGCGGCCAGCGCCACCAGACCCTGGTGGCGGAGCCCCGGGCTGCCGGCGGCATCATCCAGCGCGGCTCGCGCGGCGGCGGCGAGGCCGGGCACTACCGTGTCTTCGGGCGGGGTGGGGGCCAGCAGGCAGACCGGTTCCCGCGCGCCGAGGCGTTCGGCGATGCGCCCGCTCTCGGCCTCGGCGGCGCCACGGGTCAGCGCGGCGATGGCGGCGCCGACGGCACGGCCCTCGGCGCTGTCATAGGCAAGCCCAAGCCCGGCCAGCAGCCCGGCAAGATCGGCGAAGCCGACCGCGAGGCGCGGCGCCTTCGCCCCGCCCCAGCAATCCAGCGCCCGCACCCCGAGCGCGACGGCGCGGCCATAGGCGGCGGCGTCGAATTCGCCGCCGGCATCGAGGAAGGCGGGCAGGTTGAGCACGAAGCGCGGGGCGCCCTTCGCGTCCTGCCGCCAGATGCCGAGGCCGGGCGCGCCACGGCGGGCGAGGAGCAGGGCGCGCAGCGCCTCGGCAAAGGCGGCTTCCTCGGTGTCGTCCGCCAGGATCGCGCAGCGGCGGCCGCGGGCGGTGACCTCCGCGATCCAGCCCTCCGCCAGGCGCGGCAGCAGCACCGGACCGGCGCCGGGGGCGAGCGCCGCGAGTGCGGAGGCTTCCTCGGCATCCCAGGAGACAGGCAGGGCGATGGGGCGGCTTCGCGCCTCCGGCTCCGGCGCGGCGCGAAGCCGCCAGAGCTGAACACCGTCCCAGAGCGTTCCACGCAGGCTTGTCATGGGCCCTATCCTGCGTGCGACTCGGCGGGCCGGCAAGCCGTATCTTGGGGTGATAAGCGGCCTGACCCCCAACATTCTGTGGATAGCTTGGGCGACCCTGTCGCGTCGCCGGCGTCATCGACTGGCCTTTTGCGCGCCCCGCGGGCTTGTGCGACAATGCACCGTCACAGAGATGCGAAAGCCGCCGCCTGGGGCGGCGCACGGGGAAGTTGCATGTTCGAGCGCCTGCTCGCCCGCCTCGCCGGCCGCCAGGTCGGCACCGACCGCTTCGGCAATGCCTATTGGGAATCCCGCAAGGATTACAGCGGCTACGGCCGCAAGCGCCGCTGGGTTCTGTATGCCGGTGCCGCCGAGGCGTCCAAGGTGCCGCCCGAATGGCATGGCTGGCTGCACCACACCGCTGACGCCCCGCTGCCCGAGCAGAAGCGCCATGGCTGGATGGTGGAGCACCGCCCGAACCCGACCGGCACGGCGCAGGCCTATCGTCCCGACGGCCATGACTACCAGGGCGGCCGCCGTCGCCAGACCGCCGGCGACTACGAGGCCTGGACCCCCGGCTCGTGACCAGCGCGGCGTGGGACAGTCTGGGGGCCACATGAAGGGTCGTTCCTTCGCGGAGGTCGCGGCCGGGGCGGCGGTGCTGTTCGTCACCGCGGCCTTCCTGGTCTTCGCCCTGACCAATTCCGGCCGGAGCGGCTTCGCCGGGCCGGCGGTGACGCTGACGGCGAAATTCGACCGCATCGACGGGCTCGCGCCCGGCGCCGATGTGCGGATCGCGGGGGTGAAGGTCGGCAGCGTCATCGACCAGCGGATCGACCCGGCCACCTTCCTGGCCGTGCTGACCTTCCGCATCGACGGCGCGCTGAAGATTCCCGCCGACAGCTCCGCCGAGATCGCGAGCGAGGGGCTGCTGGGCGGGCGCTTCGTGTCCATCGTGCCGGGCGGGGCGGATCGCATCCTGGGTAACGGGGGCGAGATCACCATCACGCAATCGGCGGTGAGCCTGGAAAGCCTGCTGGGGCGCTTCATCTTCTCCATGACGGAAGGGCAGGGGAATGCACCCCGCCCCGAGGGCGAAGGCGGCGCGACGACCCCGCGATGAGCGGCTTGGACCCCCCCCCCGCATGGCCCGGCGCCGATGGCGCGCCAGTGGCCTGCCGGGAGAAGCTGAAGGTGCTGGCGGACAACCACCGCGAGGCCGCGCAGGTGCTGCGCGACGCCTTCGAGGATGCGGTGCTCATGGGGGTGGATGAGGCTGCGATGCGCCGGATCCTGGCCGAGCTTGTCGCGGCGCTGCCCAGCCCGAGGCGCCCCGCCCGATGATCCGCCCCATCCTGGCGGCGCTCGCGCTGCTGCTGCCCGCCACGGCCGGCGCGGAGCGGTGGGAGGCGCAGCGCGTGGCGGAGCTTCAGGCTCTCGACAAGGTGACGGCGCGGGTCAGCACCTTGCGCGTGCCGGTGAACCAGCCCGGGCGCTTCGGCACGCTGACCGTGACGATCCGCGCCTGCCAGGCCCGCCCGGCCGATGAGGTGCCCGATGCCGCCGCCTGGCTGGAAATTGCCGACAGCCGCCCGCCCGCCAATGGCGCGTCCGTGTTCCGCGGCTGGATGTTCGCCAATGCGCCCGGCGTGAACATGCTGGAGCACCCGGTCTACGACATCCGCCTGATCGAGTGCCGCGCGCAGTAGCGCTTGTGCCTCAGCCTTGCTGCGCGGGGCGGAGGGCGCGGATCGCGGCTTCGAGCGCGGTGGTATCGGGTGCGTCATCCCAGGCCCCCGGCAAATCCACCGCTTCAGCCAGCAGGCGCTTGTACCGCGCGCGCGGCACCTCGTGGCAGCCGAATTGGGCCAGATGCGCGGTCTGGAACTGCGCATCCAGCAGCCGGAAGCCGAACAGAAGCAGCCGCGCCACCAGATGCACCAGCGCGACCTTCGAGGCATCGCGGGCGCGGCTGAACATGCTCTCCCCGAAGAAGGCGCCGCCGAGCGAGACGCCATAGAGCCCGCCGGCCAGCCAGCCATCCTCCGGCGCACCCTCCCACACCTCGATCGAATGGGCGTGGCCGGCCTCGTGCAGGGCGCCGAACAGGCGTTCGATGTCGGGGTTGATCCACGTCTCCTCCCGCCCCTCCGCCGGTTCGGCGCAGGCGGCGATGACGGTGGCGAAGGCGCGGTTGGAGGTAACGGTGAAGCGGTCCGAGAGCGTGGTCCGCAGCAGCCGCTTCGGCAGGTGAAAGCCGTCGAGTGGGATCACCCCCCGCTGTTCCGGGTCGAGCCAGTACAGCCGTTCCGCATCCCGGCTTTCGGCCATCGGGAACAGCCCCGCGCGATAGGCGCGGAGCAGCAGGTCCGGCGTGATCTCGAAACGGCGGCGGCTCACGCGCGGCAGCCTATCTGTGGGGCGCGGCAGTTGCGAGCCTGATGACGTTCAGGCTGCCGCGAGGCCGCCGGTCAGGTGCCAAGTCAGGCGCCGGTCTCGCGCGCGACGAAGCGTTCCAGCCAATGGATCGTGTAGTCGCCGGCCTGGAATTCCGGATCGGCCACGATGCGCTGGTGCAGGGGGATCGTGGTGCGGATCCCGCTGACCACCATCTCCTTCAGCGCGCGCTGCAGCCGGGCGATGGCCTCCGCGCGGGTCTGGCCGTGGACCACCAGCTTCGCCACCAGGCTGTCGTAATGCGGCGGCACCACATAGCCGGAATAGAGCGCGCTATCGACGCGCACGCCCAACCCGCCCGGCGCGTGGTACATGTCCACCCGGCCGGGGCTCGGCGCGAAGGTCTCGGGGTCCTCGGCGGTGATGCGGCATTCGATCGCATGGCCGGAGAAGCGCACCGCCTCCTGCCCGTAGCCGAGCGGCTGGCCGGCGGCGATGCGGATCTGTTCCTTCACCAGGTCCACGCCGCAGACCATCTCCGTCACCGGATGTTCCACCTGCAGTCGGGTGTTCATCTCGATGAAGGCGAATTGCCCGTCCTGCCACAGGAATTCCAGCGTGCCGGCGTTGCGGTAGCCGAGCTGGCGCAGCCCGCGCGTGACATTCGCGCCCAACTCGTCGCGTTCGGCGGCGGTCAGAACCGGGCTGCCGGCTTCCTCCACCAGCTTCTGGTGGCGGCGCTGCAACGAGCAATCGCGTTCGCCGAAATGCACGACATTGCCATGGGTGTCGGCCAGCACCTGCAGCTCGATATGCCGCGGGCGGTCGAGATACTTCTCCATATAGACGCTGTCGTCGCCGAAGGCGGCCTTGGATTCCGTGCGCGCGACGCGCCAGGCTTCCTCCAGCTCATCGGCCGAGCGCGCCACCTTCATGCCCCGACCGCCGCCGCCAGCGGCGGCCTTGATCAGCACGGGGTACTTGATCTCGTCGGCCACCGCGCGGGCTTCGTCCAGGCTTTCGAGCGCGCCGAGGGAGCCGGGGACGAGCGGCACGCCAAGCCGGCGCATCGCATCCTTCGCGGCGATCTTGTCGCCCATCATGCGGATATGCTCGGCGGTCGGCCCGATGAAGGCGAGGCCATGGGCCTCCACCATCTCGGCGAAGGACGCGTTCTCGGACAGGAAGCCGTAGCCGGGGTGGATCGCCTCCGCGCCCGTGATGGCGGCGGCGGAGATGATCGCGGCCATGTTGAGGTAGCTGTCGCGCGCGGCGGGCGGGCCGATGCAGACGCTTTCATCCGCCAGGCGCACATGCATCGCCGTGCTGTCGGCGGTGGAATGCACCGCGACGGTCTGGATGCCCATTTCCTTGCAGGCGCGATGGACGCGGAGCGCGATCTCGCCGCGGT
>JBIIRI010000172.1:0-6729 GCA_044341625.1 Roseomonas sp. | reverse complement strand
CCAGGCGCGGGGCCGGCTGCGGGTGCCAGACGAAGGCATCGGCGGCGGCCAGGTCGGGTGCAGGCGGGCGGGGCGGGGCCTGGCGTTCCAGCGCATCGGCGATGCGGAGAAGCACGGGGAGCAGGGGATGCGCGGGGGACGCGGTCTCGGTCACGGTGTCGGTCCGGAAGACGGGTTGACGGCGGGGGGACGGAAGCTAGGTTGCGCGACCTAGAGCACGCCCCAGCCGGCCGCAAGCGGCCGCGGGGCGGAACCTTCCTGGCCGCTCGCGGCCGGGGCCCGAGACTGCCCGGCCGGTTCCGGCCGGGAGAGCGCAATTCCAACCAAGACGGACGCCGGACCGCCCATGTGGATCTCTCCCGCCTACGCCCAGGACGCCGCTGGCGGCACAGGGTCTGTGATCATGCAGCTTCTGCCGCTGATCCTGATCTTCGCCGTCTTCTACTTCCTGCTGATTCGCCCGCAGCAGAAGAAGATGAAGGACCACCGCGCCATGCTTCAGGCGCTGAAGCGCAACGACAAGGTGGTGACGGGCGGTGGCATCGTCGGCACCATCACCAAGGTGCGTGACGATAGCGACGAGATCGAGGTCGAGATCGCGGCCGGCGTGCGCATCATGGTGCTGCGCGGCACGATCGGGTCCGTCGTGAAGCCGCCCGCGGCGGCGAACGACGCCAAGCCGGCCGACGCGCCGAAGGGCTGAGGGCGGAGCTGGGGAGGGCGCCGCCCTCCCTGGCCTACCCCTGACGATCACCGCGCAGGCAAAGTGCGGGACCACATTTGATGGGGGCGGGTCAAAGCCGATCGGCAAGCCAGCGGTGGCGCCTGCTGTAGCGGGCTGCACCGGTCAGGATCGGCCATCGCTTCTGGACGTGGTCAATGACGCAACCGGCCCCCAGGGATGCGGCCGCGTGCTATGCCTCGTCGCGGATCTTCAAGGTCTAAGGGCAGTCCCTGCCACAGCCAAAATTCTTCGACCGAGCGGCAGCGCAGCTACGGGCAGCGCGGCGCTGGTATCCTGCGCGTCAAGACGGCGATCTTCGCGATCGAACATGATGCGTTCGCGGTTGAGCAGGATGGCCTGGTCCCGACCTGCATTGACATCAAGCGGGGTCCTTCAGCAGGTCAGTCTGTCAGGGTTTCGCGCGCCACCTTTGTATTGTGTACGGTCAATGCGTAAGCATACGGCCTTCGCATCAGCCTGCGGAAAGAACCTTCCGCACCAAGCGGGCCTGCACCGTCGCACGGCCAGGCCCGAACAGCGCCGCCCGCGCCATCGCCATCGTACGGGGCGTCGTGGCAAGCACCGCGCAGGGGGCTGCGCGACCGCTTCCTTCCCGTATCTCGTCGCTGTCCCAACCCACCCAGAGCCTGGGGATGTCGCCACGCAGCAGCGCTGTCGCTTCTGCGGCCGCGATGCCCCAGAGCTGCGGTCGTCGCCTGGCGTGGCGCGCCATGACAATGCGCAGCATCTCAAGATGCAGCGCGAGGGCTTGCGGACCAGGCGTCGCGCGGGGATCGCGCAGGCGATCGAGCAGGCGCGCATAGCCGGCGGTATGACGTAGAAGAAGACGCACCGCCCCGCGGGCTGGCAGGCACCGCGCCAGCGAGGCGCGCGCGCCAGCCCTGGCGCAAAGGCGCGTGAACGCCCAGGTGTAGCCTTCGGCCACGTCCGCGGCATCGCTGCTCATCATCGGCACCGGCGTCCCCCAGGCGGCGACACCGCAGAGCGAAGGCGGCTGATGAGGCTCGGGCAGAATCCCCGTCCGCAGCACGCCCGACCGCAACGCCGCAGCGGCGGCGCGGGCCTCGACCGGAACCAAATCAAGAGGCAGGTCCGGGTGCAACGCCATCTCCCCGTCCAGAAGCGCGGCCCCGGCTGCGGCCGGCATCAGGTTTTCGGCATGCAGGTCCACCGCCCCGGCAAGATCGGCGATGGCGAGCAAGGTGCCCGCAGCGCGCAGCGCAGGCGAATCAGCGGGCCGAGCTTCCGCGACCCAACCATAGGTCGGCCTGACCAGCATCTTCGGCAGCCTGATCCCGGCCCCATCCGGCCCGAGTGAACAGGCCAGCTTATCCATCAGCCTCTCGCCATCCAGCGGACGCGGCTTGAGGAACACGGCTCGCCCGTTCGCGTCCTCCAGCCGCAATACGCGGCGGCCACCTGCATGCGGATCACCCAGGGCAGCCACATCGCGCAGCGCGTCAGCGCGGAAGCCGAAACGCTCGGCGAGCAGCTTGGCATCGCGCTTCAGTCGGGCCTTTGCCTCGCGCAATGCGGTGATGCCATGCGCCAGAGCAACGCGGCCAAGGGAGGCCTGCACCGGTCCGTGCCAACCCGCACCGGCGGCCTCCCGCAGCAGACTGCGCAGTGCAGTCCAGTCATCCGCATCCGCAAGCAAAAGACCAAGCTGCGCCTGCTCGGCCTGGCCCCGCTCCAGAGCAAGGAGCGTGGCCTTGGCTGCTGCCGCGTCGTGCGCCCGCAGCGTCGCCTCGGCGCGTCGCGCTGCGTTGCCGAGGTCGCGCATATGTCGCGCTGGCAGCGCCTGAAAGTCCTCGGCGGTCAGACCATCCCAGCGTAATCTTCGGGCAAGCGCCGCTGGATCGCCGAACCGCGAGATCCAGTCATCCGCCATGCCACGCGACACTTCAGTCACGATCTGTGCCTTCCGGCGGCCAGTATCCCGCCCGCCGGTCCCAGCGCAGCCATGGCGTGAGCCGGCTTTTCAACGTCTGATGGAGCCTGTTCTAGACGGCTCCGCGGCTGCCGCCCTGCGTCGCTCGCCCCCAGGGCTGTGGCGGCACAGGCGGTGGAGAGCGCAGGCGGTGGGCAGCGCAGGGGCGAAGCGACCGAAGCTGCCATCGGCATTGCGCGCCGCCCGGATATCCGCAGCCATCAGCGGCGCGCTCAGCAGCGCACCATCGGGCGCGTGCGCCAGCGGCGATCGGCGCCCGTTCATGCCGCGTGCGGGCGCTCGATCAGGAACAGCCAGCCCGCAACAGGCTCGCCGGCCTCCATGCGGATGATGGTCTTCTCGACCGCGATCACTTCGAAGCCGGCCTGCGCCGCCTGCCGCTCGACCCAGCTACGCTGGTGCTTGTAGCGCCCTGTCGGGTACAGCTGTTGGCCAGGCAAGTCATGCGCCTCGACGGTGAAGCTGAAGCGACCGCCGGACCGCAGCGCGCCTGAGACGGCTTCGAGCAGCGCCGCAATCTCCCCGAAATACATGACGACGTCGGTCGCGATGATCAGGTCATGGGGCGGGCCGGCAGCGGCGGCGCGCAGAAACTCCGTGATCTCGCCGACATCCAGCTGGTCGTAGCAGCCCTTCTCGGTCGCGATGGCCAGCATGCGCGGGGCCAGGTCAACGCCCGCGAGATGGATCGCAAAGGGGCGGAACAGCGGGCCGCTAAGGCCTGTTCCGCAGCCGAGGTCGAGAATGCGCAGCAGCGCGGGCTGGGCCCGCATCCACGCCTCCAGCGCGTCGCGCATCACCGCAGGCGTCCCATAGCCCAGCCCGTCGACGAGCACCTTTTCGAAGCTGGCTGCGAAGCCATCGAACTGTTCGCGCACATAATCGGCTGGCGCGGCGGGCGGCACCATCTCGCCGCAAATCGCCGCGTGCATGTAGCGTGCCGAGGCGCTGCCTGGGGTGATCGCCTTCCAGCCCGTGGCAAGGCTCGCCGCGATGTCGTTGTGCCCGAGAACCCGCGCGAGCGTGAGCAACTCCTCCGCCGTGAAGGTGAGCCTGACGCTGGAGGGCCTGCGCACCGCCATGGCTTCGAGAAAGCCGTCAGAGACAGGCGCCATGTTTGCAAGCCGGAAAGCCAACCGGCGGATCGCGGCTTCCCCCTGGCCCCTGGCGGCCAGTTCCAAGGCATCCGCAACCCAGACATTGGTGGTGCTGGGCCGTTGCGTCGTTGACGCGCCCGGACCGCATTGTTTCGCGTAATCGAGCGCCGCCCCGCCTTCGGCGAAGCGACGCAGGCCGAGAAGCGCGGTGCCATGGGCGTGCCAGTCCGTTGCCGTCGCGTCCGGGCTGGCGATGCGTGCTTCGGTGATCGTTAGCAGCTCAGCCCAGCGGCCGGCCGCGACAAGCGGGATCATCTCCCGCGGCATGAGCGCTTCGAGGTCGGAAGAAGCAGTAAACGCATCGCTGGTCCCAGCGTCGGAGCTCACGGGAAAATTTTTCATGCGACCGATCCTGAAGGTGGCAATGATCGAATGCAAACCTGCCAGCAAAACAATACATTCTATTACAATCCACGACGCCGCCCGCCGGCCATCCCGGCCTAAGCTTCTCGTCACGCGATCCTTCTCGGGACCTCACCGAACATGTCGTTGACCAACTCTGCCCCGAAGCTCCGTGAAGTCCCGGACAGCCTTGCGGCGCTGGCGCGCCACATCCTGTTCCCCGCCCTGCCGGCCGTCCTGCGCCACGTCGCCTGCGAGGAGCGCGCGCTCGATCTGTTGTCGGCCTTTGGCACAGGTGAGATGCGCTTCTTCGGGATCGAGGTTCCGCTTCGGCCCGGTGAGGGCGGGTTCGATCTGGGGGTCAACTTCACCGAGAAAGGCGGAAGCGGCGCGCGGCTGGCCCGCGACCTTGCCGAGGATCTGGCAAGTGGCGCCCTTGTCGGGGAGGCCTGGACGCGCTGCGCCGCGATGCTGGAAGCCTGGTGCGCCGGCGAGGCGCGCGGGGTGATTGACCGTGTGTGGCTGGAATTCGACCTGCGCCGCGGCGGCACTGCGGCTTACCAGCCCAACATTTTCGCTGGCCCAGCCGATAGCATCACGACGGAAGCCTTCGCCGCGCAGCTTCCGGACTGGTTCGACCGCATGACCGGTACGCCGCCAGATGCCGCCCGCGCAGCGTCCATCCGCCGCCTCGCGCGCGGTACCGGCCAGGGGGTCGCGGTGTTCCAGGCCGGCGCCATGATCGCCCGCCCCGGCGCACCCGTCCGGCTCTGCCTGCGCTGCCAGACGCCGGTTTTGGACAGCGGCGTACTGGAGCTGCTCGATGACACGACGGCGGAGATTCTGCGGCGCGAGGCAGCCTGGCTTTCCCCGCTAGTCCCGTCGATCGATGTCGCCATCGACGTGTTGCCCGATGGCAACCTGGTTCCGCGCCTTGGCCTTGAGGCGCGGTTCGAAATGGAGGCGGGCGTGGAGGCGGTGGAGGCGGGTGTTGCGGCGCTGGGTGCGGCGCTGGTTGCGCGAGGCCTTGCGGATCCCGCTCGCGCCGCGGCACTCGGCGCGGTGGAGGGGCTACATCTACGGCCCGCCAACGGAGGCTACTGGCCCAACTCCCTCCGCGTGACCGAGGCGCTGACCAACCAGACGCGCCTGGGCGTCATTATGCATGGGCTGCACCATGTGAAGGTCACCGCGAACCGCGCGGGCGAGGCGGAGGCGAAGGCCTACCTCTACTACGCGATCGAATCGCTCCCCGCCGCGCTGCTCCCGACAGCCAACCAGGCGATCGGTGCAGCCGACTCGGCGGCGAGCCCGCTGCGCGCCGTGAAGCGCGAGGCCGAGCCAGAGCCAAGGATACAGGCCGCGATGCCCGCCTCGGACGCCGCCAGCGAGAGCGATTGTAGCGCGCAACCCGCCTCGAGCAGCGCAAGCCGGTAGGCAAGCCCTGCGTAGCGGGGCGTGAGCCTGCCCATGCGGCAGGTGGCGATCACGAGGGCTTGCGGCGGGGCCTCGGGCGCGCCCCAAGCGGCTGCGGCTTCCGCCAGCAAATCCCGTGGCGGCCCTTCGGCCCCCACCGGTTCGAATGCATGCGCGGCCGGGGCATAGCGGTACAGGCCGGCCCCGAGCCCCGCGACGTCACCCGCGGCAACGAACCAGTCGAGTGCCTGCCGTGCACCGGCCGAAGGATAGGGGCGGTGCCGCAGCGCTGGCGTGTCCGCCGATATGGGCCCGAGATCGCGCAGGCCGCGATGCAGCAGTGCGGCGAGCATCGCGAGGGGCAGTGGCGCGGCGCCGTGGTGGCGCTCCGAGCGACGCGTGGCCAGAAGCCGCGAAAACGGCGTTTCGGGCGGGGCCGGCGGCAGCCGGATGCCGTGGCCCGTGAGCCCTGCGGCGGGCAGTTCCAGCCGCGAGGTGTCGGAGGGCCCCTGGCCGGGCGGCCCCGGATCGGTCGTCAGCTTGTGGAAGCGCCAATCTGCGGCTGTCCAGCCCTCTGCCGCCCAGCCCGGCGCCGCAGGCCCGACCGGCTCGGCGAGCCCGGCCCAGCGCAGGGCGCATTCCAGCGCCCCTGAGGCCTCCGCGCGCCAAGGGGCAAAGAGCGCGCCAAGCCACGGGCCCGCAGGCACCTCGGCGCGCACCGTCGTGCCGGCGGCGCCGAGCACAGCACCACCAGCCGCGCCCCCGCACGGCTCGAGCGCCGCATCGGCAGCGAGCCGCCAGGGCCCAGACGGCGCCGGTGCCGCGCGCCAGCCGGCGCCAGGCCGCGTCGAGAGCAGCCGCGCCACCTGGCCTGGGCCAAGCTGGACGTGCAACTCCGCCTGCCCGCCGCGCAGGAGCGCCAGCGCGAGACCGCTCGGCCCGATTGAGGCCGGCAGGACGGGCATGTCGCCATTGACCGTGATCGCCACGCCGGCCCGGAGCGCGTCGAGCGCCCGCGACGCGCCGACGGGCGGGCGCCAGGAGATGTCCCGCAAGGGGCCGATGAACCGCAGATGGCCATCGGCCGTACCGCCATGCGCCGGCACGTCAGGCAGCAG
>JBIIRI010000171.1:0-6781 GCA_044341625.1 Roseomonas sp. | reverse complement strand
CGACCGGAAGCGACCTATCTGCTGGAACGGCTGATGGATGTCGCGGCCGCCGAGATCGGGCTCGACAAGGTGGAGTTCCGGCGGCGCAACTTCGTCCCCGTGGACGGCTTCCCGTACCAGACGCCGGTCGCGCTGCAATATGACAGCGGCAACTACTTCGCGACGCTGGACGCCGCGCTCGAAACCGCCGGCTGGGCGGGGTTCGAATCACGGCGGAAGGCGGCGGCGGCGCAGGGCAAGCTGCGCGGCATCGGCATCTCGACCTATGTGGAAGCCTGCGGCATCGCGCCGTCGGCGGTGGTCGGCAGCCTCGGCGCGCGGGCGGGGCTGTATGAGGTCGGCACGATCCGCGTGCACCCGACCGGCAGCGTCACCGTGCTGACCGGCGCGCATAGCCACGGCCAGGGGCATGAGACCACCTTCGCCCAGCTGGTCGCGGACCGGCTTGGCGTGCCCATCGCGAATGTGGACATCGTGCATGGCGACACGGCGAAGGTGCCCTTCGGCATGGGCACCTATGGCAGCCGCAGCCTCGCGGTCGGCGGCTCGGCGATGGTCAAGGCGATGGACAAGATCGTCGCCAAGGGCAAGCGCATCGCCGCGCACCTGATGGAAGCTTCCGTCGAGGATGTGGAGTTCGAGCGGGGGATCTTCCGCGTGACGGGCACCGACAAGACCAAGACGCTGACCGATATCAGCCTCGCGGCCTATGTGCCCCACAACTACCCGATCGAGGAGATCGAGCCGGGGCTGGAGGAAACCGCCTTCTACGACCCGAAGAACTTCACCTATCCCGGCGGCTGCCACATCGCCGAGGTCGAGATCGACCCGGAGACGGGCAAGGTCGCGATGGTGAACTTCACGGCGGTGGACGATGTCGGCCGCGTCATCAACCCGATGATCGTCGAAGGCCAGGTGCAGGGCGGCGTCGCGCAGGGCATCGGGCAGGCGCTGCTGGAATCCGCGATCTACGACGCGCATGGGCAGCTGATCAGCGGCTCCATGATGGACTACACCATGCCGCGCGCGGACGACCTGGCGCCGGTGAGCGTCGCCACCCACACCACGCTCTGCACCCACAATCCGCTCGGCGTGAAGGGCTGCGGGGAAGTGGGGGCCATCGGCTCCCCGCCCGCGGTGATCAACGCGGTGGTGGATGCGTTGCGCGATTACGGCGTGCGGCATATCGAGATGCCGGCGACGCCGCAGAAGATCTGGAACATCATCAACGGCGGCCGCCGGATGGCGGCGGAATAAGCGGGGGACTGCACGATGTACGAATTCTCCTACCACAAGCCCGCCTCCGTCGCCGATGCGGTGAAGCTGCTCGCGGCGGATCCGGAAGCGCGGCCGGTCTCCGGCGGCATGACGCTGCTGCCCGCGCTGAAGCTGCGCCTGTCCAAGCCGACCTCGCTGGTCGATCTGTCGGGCATCGCGGAGCTGCGCGGCGTGAAGCGCGAAGGCAACACCATCGTCATCGGCGCGCTGACCAAGCACTACGAGGTCGCGACATCTGGCGTCATCAAGGCGGCGATCCCGGCGCTGGCCTGGATGGCGAGCACGATCGGCGACACCCAGGTCCGCAACCGCGGCACCATGGGCGGCTCCATCGCGAATAACGACCCGTCGGCCGATTATCCGGCGGCGCTGCTCGCGCTGGGTGCGACGATCCAGACCGACCGGCGCAAGATTTCGGCGGATGACTTCTTCCAGGGCATGTTCGCCACCGCGCTTGACGCCGGGGAGATCGTGACGGCGATCCACATCCCGGTGCCGGAGAAGGCGGGCTACGCCAAGATGAAGAACCCGGCCAGCCGCTATTCCATGGCCGGCGTCTTCGTCGCCAAGGGCTCGGCCGGCGTGCGGGTGGCGGTGAATGGCGCGGGCGCCAATGGCGCCTTCCGCGCGACCGCGATGGAAAAGGCGCTGGCCGCCAATTGGTCGGCCGATGCGGTGGCGGGCATCAAGCTCGATGCCGGCATGATGAATGGCGACATCCATGGCAGCGCCGAATACCGCGCGCATCTCGTGACCGTCATGGCCAAGCGGGCGGTGGTTAACGCCGGCTGAGGACACTACCCGGCGCCCGTCCCGGGCGGGCGCCGGACGCCGATCACGCGATTGCGATGGCGGCAGGCCGCTTCGGCGCGAAGTTGCCGTTGTGCGGCTCAACCGGCCGGCGATAACTAGGTGACGGCGCAGGAGCCCTTCAGGCTCCGGATGCGCCACCCTTTCACGCCAGCCGGGAGCACCGCCGGGAGCCATGCCGGACAGCGGTTCTATGCCTGTTGCCCGGCCCCGGCCGGGTCCTGACGCGACCGGCCCGGCGCGCGCGGTGCTATCCCTGGCCGGCTCCGCCGGGCGTCGCCTGGCGCTGCTGCTCGGTGCGATGCTGCTGCTGCTGGCGGCCGCCTTCGCCGCCATGTCCGTCCGCGAGCATCAGGCGGCGCTGCAGGATGGCTGGGGCCTCGCGGACCGTGCGGCCTTCGCGGCCGTTGAGCACGCCAAGCGCGGCCTGTCCGCCGCGCGTCTTATCACCGATCGGGTGGTGGAGGCGGTGCAGCGCGACGGCCCGGCCGTGCTGGAGACGCCGGCTGGGCAACGGGACCTTGCGGTGATGCTGCGGAAGGCGCCGCAGATCGTCGCGGTCCGGGTGCTGGATCCGGCGCTTGTCGCGCCGCCGCCCGGCGGGGCCCCGACCGCGCTCGGCCCGCTGCGCTTCGACCCCGATCGCGGGGTCTGGTTCATGAGCTTCGACCGCGCTGTGCGCGACGGCGAGGGACGGGTGGCCGCGATCGTCCAGGCCCGTATCGAGGCCGCGGATTTCGGGCGCATCACGGCACGGCTGGGCCTTGGCGAAAAAGGGATGGTCGGGCTGTTCCGCGCCTCCGACGGCGCGCTGCTGATGCGCCATCCGCTGCCGGAGGGCGGCCAGATGGACGCCCTGTTCCACCCACTGCCGCCCGGCGGCACGCAAGGTCGGGCAGGCCGCTTCGAGGCCGTGACCCCGGACGGGCAACGCCTGCTGGTCGCCTGGCGCCTGGCGGGGGAGACGCTGCCGGTCATCGCCGTCGCCGCCCTGCCGCGCGCGGCCGCGCTCGCTGCCTGCCAGGCCCGGCTGTTCCGCAACGCGGTGCTGTTCGGCCTCGCGGCGGCGCTGGTCTGCGTGCTGGGCTGGGCCGTCGCCGCCGCGCTGGCGCGGGGCGCGCGGGACCGCGCGGCGGTGGAGGCCGCACGGCGGGAGATGCAGGCGGTGCTGGAAGCGACGGCGGATGGCGTCTTCGCCGTCGATGCCGGCTGGCGCATCACCTTCGCCAACCCGCAGGCGGCGGCGCTGCTCGGCAGCGGCGCGGCGCTGCCCGACATGACGCTGTGGCAGGCCTTCGCCGGCGCCATGCCGCCCCGGTTCGAAGCGGCCTATCGCCGGGCGATGGCGGCGCGGGAGCCGGCTTCGGTGGAGGGGTTCTGCCCGCTGCTCGACCGGCGGTGCCGGATCGACATCCAGCCGCGCGACGATGGCGGCCTCGTTGTCTTCCTCCGTGACATCACCGCGGCGTATGAGGTCGCGCGGCGCATCGCCGAAAGCGAGGCGCGGCTGCGGCGGGTGATGGACAACCTCTTTGCCTTCGTCGGCGTCCTCGCCCCCGATGGCACGCTGATGGAGGTGAACCGCGCGCCGCTCGAGATCGCGGGCGTGCGGGTTGAGGAGGTCCGCGGGCTGCCCTTCTGGGACGGCCCCTGGTGGCGCCACGATCCGGCGGCGCAGGCCAGCATGCGGGACGCCTGCGCGCGCGCGGCGGCGGGAGAGACGCTGCGCTACGACATCGCGGTGCGGCTGGCCGGGGGACGGCGCATGACGCTCGACTTCCAGATCGCGCCGCTGCGCGATGCGGATGGGCGGATCACCCACCTGATCCCCTCCGCCACCGATGTCACCGCCCGCATCGACGCGGAGGAGGCGCTGGCCGAAAGCGCAAGGCGGCTGCGCCTGGCGCAGGACGCGGCGGAGCTCGGCGTGTTCGAACGTGAGGTCCCGCAGGAGAAGGCGCATTGGTCGCCCTCGATGTTCCGCCTCTACGGGCTCGATCCCGGCGTGCGCGGGCCCTGGGTCTCGGCGGCGGAGCATCTGGCGCTGGTCCACCCGGCGGATCGTGAGCGGTATCGGGTGCGGTGGACGGCGCGGAGGGCTGATGCATCGCTCTCGCGCTTCGAGGACGAGTTCCGCATCCGTCGCGCCGACACCGGCGAGGAGCGATGGATCGCCACGCGGGGCGAAATCCTGCGCAACGCGGAAGGCCAGGCGCTGGTGGTGCGCGGCGTGAATTTCGACGTGACGGAGCGCCGTCGCGCCGAGGAACGGCAGACGCTGCTGGCGCGGGAAGTGGATCACCGCGCGAAGAACGCGCTGGCGGTGGTGCAATCCATCATCGCGCTGACGCGCGATGCCGATCCCGACCAGTTCCGCGCCGCCGTCACCGGCCGCATCGCCGCGCTGGCGCGCGCGCATACGCTGCTGGCGCGCGACGGCTGGAACAGCGCGGGGCTGCGCGAGCTGATCGAGGAGGAAGTCGCCCCCTATCGCGTCGGCGCGGAGGCGCTGGACCGCGTGACGCTGCTGGGGCCGGATGTCGCGCTCGCCCCCGGCGCGGCGCAGCCGCTGGCGATGGCGCTGCACGAACTGGCGACGAATGCCGCGAAGCACGGCGCGCTTGGCGCGCCGGGCGGCCGTGTCGCGATCCGCTGGGAGGCGCTGCCGGATGGCGGGCTTTCGCTGCGCTGGTCGGAGACCCGCGTGCAGCCCCTGGTCGCCCCGCCGGCGCGGCGTGGCTTCGGCTATTCGGTGATCCGCAACACGGTGGAACGCCAGCTGGGCGGCAGCTGCGCCTTCGACTGGCGGGAAGAAGGGCTGGCCTGCGGAATCGACCTGCCACCGTCGCGGCTGTGCTGGCCGGCGCGGATCAGCGCCAGCGATTGAGGCCCGCGGAGCGGGCGCGGGCGATGGGGGCGCTTAGCTCCGCTCATAGATCAGGCGCGAACGCACCGTGCCGGGCAGGGCGCGCAGCTCGCCCAGGATCGCATCGGCATCCGCCCGCGCCTCGACCGATTCCACCACGACGTAGCCCAGCTCGGAATCCGTCTGGTAGTACTGCGCGGCGATGTTCAGCCCGCGCCGCCCGAAGCTTTCATTGATGCGAGACAGGATGCCGGGCGCGTCGCGGTGCAGATGCGTCCAGCGCGCGCCGGTCGGGCGCGGCGGCAGCTGCACCTGCGGCAGGTTGACCGAACCCAGCGTCGCGCCGGTGTCCGAATAATCCACCAGCTTGCGCGCCACTTCCGCGCCGATGCGGTCCTGCGCTTCCGCCGTGCTGCCGCCGATATGTGGGGTCAGGATCACATTGGGCAGGCCCTGCAGCGCGGATACGAAGGCATCGCCGTTGCGCTTCGGCTCCACCGGGAAGACATCGAAGGCCGCACCCAGGATCCGCTTCTCCCGCAGCGCCGCGGCCAGCGCATCCACATCCACCACCGTCCCGCGGGCGTTGTTGATCACCACGGCGGAGGGCTTCATCAGCGCGATCTCCGCCGCGCCGATCATGCCCATCGTGTCCGGCGTCTCCGGCACATGCAGCGTGATCACATCGGCCTGGCGCAGCAATTCGGCCAGGCTGCCCACGGGCTGGGCGTTGCCATGCGGCAGCTTGGAGGAATGGTCGTAATACATCACGCGCATGCCGAAGGCCTCGGCGAGGACGGATAACTGGCTGCCGATGCTGCCATAGCCGACGATGCCGAGCGTCTTGCCGCGCATCTCCCAGGAATTCGCCGCCGACTTGTCCCAGCCGCCCGCATGCGCGGCGTTGGACTTGTCCACGATCCCGCGCAGCAGCATCACCGCTTCCGCCAGCGTCAGTTCCGCGACGGAACGGGTGTTGGAGAAGGGGGCGTTGAACACCGCGATGCCGCGCCTTGCCGCGGCGCGCAGATCCACCTGGTTGGTGCCGATGCAGAAGCAGCCGATGGCGATCAGCCGGTCGGCGGCGTCCAGCACTTCCTCGCTCACCTCGGTGCGGGACCGGATGCCGAGGATGTGGACACCCTTCACCGCTTCGATCAGCGCCTTGCCTTCAAGCGCGCGCTTCTCGCGCTGGATGGTGGCGTAGCCGGCGTCGCCGAACAGGTCGACCGCGCTGTCCGCGATGCCTTCCAGCAGCAGGATGCGGATGCGGTCCTTGGGGAGGGAGATGCGGTCGTTCATGGCGCGGCCTTCTGCGCCTGAAGGGCGGGCTTGCCAAGGGTGGAGAGGAGGGGGGTGCCCCCCGGCTTCATTGCGCCTTCTTCATCTTCCTGGCTTCATCCCCTGGGCGCGTCGCGCACCAGCCGCACGAAGGTGCCGATCAGGCCGAGCATCGCCTCCGGGCTCGCCGGCAGGCGGTCCGGGCCGAGGGTCAGGCTGTCCAGGAACCGCCCGCCTTCGGCGTATATCGCAAGCTCCAGCGCGTCGCCGATGATCTCCGGGCGGCAGACCACATCCTCGCCGCCGGCCTCCCGCCTTGCCATGGCGACGAAGTCCCGGATTTCCTCGATCCCCGCCACCTGGGCGCCGGCCTCATCGAGGAAATCGGCGATGGACGCCCCCGCTTCCGACAGCGGCACGAGGTCGAGCGGCACGGCGCCGTCATGCTCCGCCGCGACCTGGGCGCGCCAGCGGTCGAAGGCCTTGGCGCGGGCGCGTTCGTCTGCCGTCGGCTCGTCTTCCTCCGGCGGCTCCGGCAGGCCGCCT
>JBIIRI010000058.1:0-20064 GCA_044341625.1 Roseomonas sp. | reverse complement strand
CCCTAGCCCAGCCAAGCGACGCGCCGGTGACGCTTTCGTTGCAATTCGGCGTCACGTTGCGCCGTGATGCCGGGGATCAGCCCCGGCCGCGATCCGGCCCTCAATCCAGACCACCGCCGCGGGCAGGTCCGCGATGGAATCGATGACGAGATGCGCGCCAGCCGCCATCAGCTCGCCCACGGCGCGGGCTCGCAGCGCGGCCCGTTCGGCTTCGGGTAGCGCGGCCAATTCCGCTTCCGTCAGCCCGGCGATGTTGCCCGACAGCGCGACGCCAACCGCCCAGGTGCCGGCGGCACGCCCCTCTCCGATTCCGGGGGGCGTGTCATCGACCTTGACCACGGCGCTGGCCGGCCACACGCCAATCTCCGCCATCGCCTTCCACATCTGCAAGGGCGCCGGGCGGCCGGCGGGGAGGTCGCCAGCGCAGATCATCACCTCGGGCGCGAAGCCCTGGGCGGCGGCCAACGGCGCCAGGCGCTGCATGATCGGCCTTGTGTAGCCGGTGGTGGAGCCGATGCGGATGCCGCGCGCCGCGCACCAAGCGAGCGATTCCGCCGCGCCGGGGATCAGCGCGCTATGCGCTTCCACCGCCGCGATGTTCAGCGGCTCGAACACCTCGAAGATGGCCTGAACATCGCCCTCATTGAAGTCGCGGCCGTGGCGTGCGCGCCAGGCCTCGTTCGCGGCCCGGCCGACCAGGCGGATATGGTCGGCCTTCGCCATGCCCATCGGGCCGCGCGCCTGTTCGATGGACAACGCGACGCCGAAGCGCGCGAAGGCTTCCACGAAGGCGCCCATCGGCGCGCGCGACCCATGGTCCAGCACCGTGCCGGCCCAGTCGAGGATGACAGCCTTGATCATGGCAGAACCTGCATGTCGCGCAGCACCTCCTCCGCCAGCCCGAAGGCGGTGGAGGCACCGGTGCCGGAGGTGACGGAGACCAGCCGGACCCCGGGCGCGACCTCCTCATGGAAGGCGTCCTCGGGGCCAGAGGGATAGAGGCCGACCCAACGTTCGATCACCGGCGGGGCACGGCCCAGCACGGCTTCGAACTCCTCGAGGATCAGGGCGTCCACCGCCTCAGGCTGGAAAGGGTCGGGCGTGGGGCCGTAGTGGTGGCTGTCGCCGACCACCAACGTCCCGTCGGCAGACTGCACCACGATCAGATGAACGCCGTGCTCCAACTGCGCCGGCTGTTCCGCCGCCAGCCGCGCCCGCAACGCCGGCAGGCCGGCACAATCGGCATAGCCGCGATACCGGTGCAGGCCGAGATCGCTCATCACCGCCGCCGGCAGGCGCCAGCCCGGATCAGCCAGCCGCAGCATGTGAAGCTTGCAAAGCGTGGTGCCGCGGCGTGCGAAAACACCGGGGAACAGGCCACCCAGCTCGGTGCCTGGGCACAGCACGATCCGCTCCGCCCGCAGCGTGCCCTGCGGCGTATGCAGCACCCCGGCCTCCACCGCCAGCACACTCCGCCGCCAGAGAAAGGTGACGCCCAGCGTCTCCGCCATCCAGGCCGCGAGGTGCGGAATGGCCGTCCGGCTTTCCACCCGCAACTCATGCGGCGAATGCAGCGCGGCCAGTACGGCGCCGTCGGCGCGCAATGGCGCCGGCAGCGCCGTACGCGGCAGGATGGTGCAGCCTTGCCCCATCGGCCCGGCGACGAAATCCTCGATCACAGCGACGGCTTCCGGCCGGCGGGCGGCCATCAGGAGGCCGCGATGCAGAACCGGGATGCGCGCGGCCTCGCAGAGTTCGGCCCAGACCTCGCGCGCGCGGCGGGCGCGATCCCAGGTGTGGGGCTGGCCCTGGCCGGTGACAGTGACGAAGCCGAAATTGCGGATCGAGGCGCCATTGGCCTGCGCGTCGCGATCCACCACCGCCACGCGCAGCCCGGCACGCGCCGCGGCCAGGGCATGCGCCAGCCCGACGATGCCAGCGCCGACGACCAGCAGGTCGAAACGTGTGGTATCGGTCATCAGCGCAGCGGCAACCGGCCGAGGCGCAGGAACTGCGTCTCGCCCGAGACATTCTGCACGCCGTCATTGTCGGTCACCGCGAAGGCATCGCCCGCCGCATCCACCGCGAAGCCCTCGAGCTTTTCCAGCACGATGCCCCCAGTGCGCGCGAGTTCGGGCACGACATCCCGCACCAGCCGCTTGGTCACGACCGGCACTTCCGCCGCGCCCGGTGCGGCCGGGGTCAGGCCTGCGACCGAGAAGGCATAGAGGCGCTTGATCGCTGCATCGCCCCACTGATTGTTGCGCTCGATCACCACGAAGCTGTCGGGCCCGGTCGCGGTGATTTCGGACAGGCCCATCCAGCCGGCGGGGGTGGCATCCAGCGGGTAGTGCAGCACGCCCCATTCACGCGTCGCGACCTGGTAGCGCAGGATCTGCACCCGGCCGCGCGGATCATTTGCCCATTCGCGCTGCACGGCGATCCAGACCGTCTCGCTCGCGCCTTCCCCGACCACCGTCACGCCTTCGCAGCCGAAGCGCAGCGCGTGGCGGGCGATGGCCTCCGGCAGGCGGATCTCCTCCTCGATCGCGCCGGCGGCGGAGACGCGCAGCAGCAGATCGGGCAGCGCCCCCTCGCGCCGCTCAGGATTGCCTTCCGAGACCAGCCAGAAGCCGCCGCCCGCCCGCGTGGCGATGCCCTCGATGTCGAGGTTCCGCGCCGGCTGCCCGTCACGCGTGACGGTGCGGGCTTCCGTGATCCGCGCCGGGTTGGCGGTGGCGTCCAGCGTCAGGATGCTCGCTTCGGCGTAGAAGCTATCGGTCACGGCGTAGAGCCGGCCCGGCACCTGACGGTCCGCCGCCAGCCCCGACAGCGCGCCCCAGGGGATCGGCGTTCCATCGGGCGTATTGCCGGATTCGACCGTCGGGTAGCTCACCGCCCCTGGGCCGCGGCGGTAGATCGTCAGCGAGGAGCGCAAGCCGCTCTCCGGATTATCGCCCTCGCCCGCCGCAACGAACAGCCCGCGCGAGGGGATGGCCAGCAGGCCTTCCGGCGCGACGCCGGTCGGCAACACCTGCAGGAAGGTCGGCGCGCGGCCCGGCCCTTCATCACGCCAGACGGTGACGAGGGAAGCGCGCTCGGAACCGATGAAGATCAACCGCTCACCGCCGAACGTCGCGATCTCCACGCCTTCCGGCTCATTGCCGCGATTGCCGGACCGCAATTCGGGATAATGGCCAAGACGGATCGCGAGATGCTCCAGCAGATTGCCTGAATCCCATTCCACCGTGCCGTCGCGGCGGAAGATGGTGAAGCCGCGAGAGCCGGTGACCATGTCGCCTTCATTCGCGGTGACGAAGCGGCTCTCATCCAGCCACTTCACCGCATCGGGCTCCCGCACCAGGTTCTCAAGGCGTTGGGTCGGGCGGATCATGCCGTCGCGGCGGCCATCCACAGCGTCGAGCGTCACGCGGCCGGCCGGGAAGTGGCCGGTGACACGGCCGGTCGCGACATCGACCAGGACGATGTGGTTGTTCTCCTGCAGCGTGACGACCGCCTCACCGCGCGCATTCACATCGACGAATTCGGGCTCGGGGTCGGTGGGCGCCACCTCCGCGAGGCCAGTGAGGTCCACGCGACGCAGCCCGGCGCAGTCGAGGCCGGCGGGGGCCACGGGGATGAGGGTCAGGTTGCCCGGCGGCAGCTGGGGGATCCGCCCCTGGTCACGCCGTTCGTCGCGCTCATTCTCGATCACCACGACCAGGAAGCGGCCATCGGGGCTGAACGCCACCGAATCCGGCTGTCCGCCGAGTTCGCAACGCCCCTCGATCCGCCGGCCGGCAAGGTCCACCACCGCGACATGGCCGGATGGGGCGTCCTTCGACGGCGAGGTATCCACCACCGCGAAAGCGCGGCCGCCCAGCGTCGCGACCGAGTTCGGCTCCCCATCCATCGCCAGGAAGCCGGCGGGCCGGGGCGCGGCGGGGTCGGCGATGTCGACGAAGCCGAGCCCGCGCTGCTCCCCATCCACATAGACCAGAAGCGTCCCGTCCTGCGCGGCGGCGACAATCTCCGCAATCGAGCGGCGCGAGCGATCCCGATCAGGCGGGAGCATCCGGACCGCTTCGATCGTCGCAATCCTGTGAAAGACCTGCCTGTCCTGGGCAGACGCCGTGACCGGCCAGGCGAGAACGCAGGCCAGCGCAAGCAGACGGGGTGAATGGATCATGGCAGCTATCGATGCTCCGCTTGTTGTCCTGAAGCCAGCGCAAGGCGAAACCAGTCACCGATCATGAGCGTCTGAACCGGGCTACTGCGTTCGGCTAGTTTCGCTTCCCGTCCCGTGTACCAATCAGCCGCGCGCGCAGGCGGGAGGAGATGAAGTCGATCGCGGCGACGGTCGCGATCATCAGGATGATGATGAAGGCCACCTCGTCCCAATGGCGCACCTTGATGCGCTCGGCGATCTGCAAACCGATGCCGCCCGCGCCGACCACACCAAGGATGGCAGCGGAGCGCGTGTTGCTTTCGAAGAAGTACAAGGCCTGCGCCAGCATGATGGGCAGGACCTGGGGCAAGATGCCGAAGCGCGTGCGGAGCATCTGATTGCCGCCGACAGCGTCGATGCCCTCGGCCTGTTTCTTCTCGGCATTCTCGATGGCTTCCGCGTAGAGCTTCGCCAGCACCGCGATATCGGCGGTCGCAATCGCCAGCACCCCGGCCAACGGGCCGAGCCCGACCGCACGCACATAGGCCAGCGCCCAGATCAGCTGGTCCACGCCGCGGAAGCCATCGAACAGCCGGCGGATCGAAAAATGCGCGAGCATGTTCGTCACGACATTGCCGGCGCCGAGGAAGCCAAGCGGCACGGCGATCAGCGCGGCGACGAAGGTGCCGAGGAAGGCCATGGCGACGCTTTCCGCGATGCCCTTCAGGATCTCGATCCACAACTCGCCCGGCGCGGGCGGGACCATCAGCACCACGATGGTGCCGAGGCCCGAGATGCCGTTCCAGATCCGCTGCGGCGAGAAGCCGAACCACCACAGCAGGACACCGATCCAGCCGAGGGCGGCGGCCAGCGTCAGCAGGCGCGCCGCGCGCACAGCGGCGGGCGGACCAAAGGCGCGCGGCATGCGCAGGCGCAGCTCGGCGATCTCCGCGGCCGAGGGACGGACCAGGGCCATGGCGCTCAGCCCGCCACGGCCCGCGCATCGGTGGCCGCGAGGCCCTTGCGCAGGCGTTCGGAGATGAGGTCGATCGAGGCGACGGCCAGGATGATCAGCACGACGATGGCGCTGACCTCCTCGTAATAGTTGAAGGCGATCACGTGGTAGAGCTCCTCGCCGATGCCGCCCGCGCCGACGAAGCCGAGCACGCTCGCGCCGCGCAGATTCACCTCGAAGCGCAGCAGGGTGTAGCTCAGGAAATTCGGCAGCACCTGGGGCAGCACGCCGTAGCGCATGCGGTGGAACCAGTTGCCGCCGGCGGCGCGCACGCCCTCCATCGGGCTGGTGTCGGCATTCTCCGCGACCTCGGCAAACAGCTTCCCATTGGCGCCGGCGGTGTGGATGATGATGGCCAGAATGCCAGCCAGCGGGCCGATGCCGAAGGCCCAGACGAAGATCAGTGCGAAGACGATCTCCGGCACCGTGCGGCAGAATTCCAGGAGCCGCCGCGCGGCGTGATAGGCCCAAGGGGCCGGCGACAGGTTGCGCGCAGCGACGAAGCAAAGCGACAAGCTGATCGCCGTGCCGAACAGCGTGCCCAGCAGCGCCATCTGGCTCGTTTCGAAGATCAGCCAGAGCCATTTGTCAGCGCGGTACATCCAGGCGGCGAAGCTGCCATCGGTTTCCCAATCGGCGAAGAACGCATCCGCGCTGAACGTCGGCAGCACGCGCCAGAAATACTCGCCGATGCGCGGCAGGCCATCGGCAAGCCGCGCTGGCGAAGCCTCGCTGATCCAGGCCGCGATCAACACGCATAGCAGAAGCACCGCGCCATAGGACAGCGTGGCGCGGCGGCGCAGGCGCCGTGCCTCCCGGAAGGCGGCCTCGCCCCGCGCAACCGCGAGGCCGGGCAAGGCGAGGGCCGCGTCCGACATCAGGACCGGCGGCGCCGCTCGGCCGCTTCCTCGCGGCGCAGCTGCACGATCGGCTCGAACATGCTGTGGTTCACAGGCGCATAGCCCTGACCGCCCCCGCGCTCGATCTGCGCGTAGACCTGCGGATGGGCGGAAGCGAGCGCCACGTGGAAGGCCAGCAGATCGTCCTTGAAGGCCTGCGGCAGGTCGCGACGCACGGTGAAGGGGCCGTTCAGGATCGGGCGCGACGTCCAGATGATGCGCAGGTCGCGCATGTTCAGCATGCCCTTCTGCACCATCGCGCGCAGATTGCCGCGGGTGAAGCCCTCGCTCACCTCGCCTTGGCCGCTGGCCCAGGTCACGGCAGCGTCGTATTGGCGCTGCAGCACCGCCACCACCGCCTGCTCATGCCCGCCGCCGAAACCGGTGCGCGAGAAGTAAGTGTTGATGTCGAGCCCGCCGCTGCGCAGCTCGCTGCGTGGCACTAGGTAGCCGGAGGTGGAGTTGGCATCGGCCCAAGCCAGGGACTTGCCGCGCATCTGCTCGAGGCTCGTGATCCCGCTATCGGCGCGCACCACCATCACCGCGACATAGGAAATGCCCCCATCGCTTTCGCGCGCCACCCAGAGCGGCTCGACGCCGCCACTGGTGTCGAGCCAGGCGCCGGCATAGGCCGACGCACCCATGCCCGCGCCCTCGATCTGCCGCGCGCCGAATGCCTGCATCACGCCGGCATAGTCGGCGGCCGGGAACAGGCGCACGGGCACGCCGAAGGTGGTCTCGAGCAGCTGGCGATAGGCGTCGAAGCGGCCGAGACGGTCGCTCTCGTTCTCGCCACCGAGCAGACCGATGCGGATCTGCGGCACCTGCTGCGCCCAGGCGCGGCGGCCAGGAGCGGGCATGGTCGGGGCGGCGCCCTGGGCCAGGGCGGCGAAGGGCGCCAGGGCGGCGCCAGCCGTCAGAAGGCGGCGAGTGATCATGGTCTTGTGCTCCATCGGTTGGGGATCGGGCTCAGGCGAGCGCGAGGCCGCCCTGGGGAAGGCCGGCGGGCATCTTGGGGCTCACCGCCACCTCCGCCTGGTCGTCGAACTCGTCCTCGGACACGCCATAGATCTCGCGCACCCGCGCGCCCGTCAGCGCGGCCGGCGTGCCGTCGAACATCACGCGCCCGGCCTGCATGGCGATGATTCGGTCGCAATACTGCCGCGCGGTGTCGAGGTGATGCAGGTTGGTCAGCACCGTGATGCCGTCCTCCCGGTTCACCTGGCGCAGCGCATCCATCACGGTCTTGGCGTTGCGCGGGTCGAGGCTCGCGATCGGCTCATCGGCCAGGATCAGCTTCGGCTCCTGCAGCAGGGCACGGCAGATCGCGACGCGCTGTTGCTGGCCGCCGGACAGCGTATCCGCGCGCTGCAGCGCGGTCTCCGCCAGGTCGAAGCGGTCCAGCGCCTGGATCGCCATGGCGCGTTCCTCGGCGGTGAACATCTTCAGCAGGCTGGTCAGCGTGCCCATCACGCCCGGGCGATGGTTCAGCCGGCCGACCAGTACATTGGTCAGCACATCGAGCCGCTGCACGAGATTGAATTGCTGGAAAATCATGGAGCAGTCCGTACGCCAGCGGCGCAGTGCGGCGCCCTTCAGGGCCGTCACGTCCTGGCCGCCGAACAGGATGCGTCCCTCGGAGGGGTCCGTCAGGCGGTTGATCATGCGCAGCATCGTCGACTTGCCCGCACCCGAGCGGCCGATCACGCCCACCATCTGGCCTTCCGGCACCAGCAGGCGGACCTGATCCACCGCCGTGACAGACCCGAACCGACGCGTCAGTCCCTGAAGCTCCAGCATGCTCGCCGCTCCTGTGCGGCCGGGCCTATACCCGCCTGCGATGACGCGACGTTGACGGATATATGACGTCGCTGTTGCGGCCTGCGGCGGCCACTGCTCGGCCGACGACAGGATAACGACCGGCGCCGGCCTGCTCCGCGCGGTTCGGTGCGACCCGGCAAGCGGCGATCAAGGAACCACGAGGCGAATACTCGTCGCAGCCGGCGCGATTTCAACGGGCAGCAGCCCGGCAGGATCGCCATCCGCCTGAAGTGGCCCGCCATCCCCGCGGATGCTGATATGCCGCGCGCGCAGGATCCGGACCTCGGGCAGCCTGGGCACCAGCCCGAGCGGCAATGCCACGGCATGACGCATGAGGTCGGCTCGGCCGGACTGCTTCAGCGCCACGACGTGGAAATCCTCGTCCCTGGCGTCTGCACCGGGCGCAATGACGAAGCGTCCCGCATAGAGGCGGCCTTTGGTGACCACCACCGAATTCGCATCGATCGCCTCCCCATCCGCCACCACGTTCAGGGGCGACATGTCGTGGCGGGCGATCTCGCGCAGGGTCTGCAACAGATAGGCCCCCTTGCCGAGGGCGCGCTTGAGGGAAGTGGGCAGCGCGCGCACGACGGCGGCGTCGAGACCTGCCCCCATCATCTGGACGAACAGCACGCCATCGGTACCGCCGCAGCGGCTGAGCCCGGGTCGGAAGGGAATCGTCCGGCCCATCGCGATGACGACCGCCGCCTCCTCGGCCCTGAGGGGAATTCCGCACTCCAGCGCGAAGACATTGGCCGTGCCCAGCGGCAGCACGCCCAGCGCGGCATCGGATCCGGCGATACCGGCGGCGACTTCCGCAATCGTGCCGTCGCCGCCCGCCGCCACGATCGTCCCGCCTTCGCTGGCAGCGGCCCTGGCCAGCCGCGCAGCGTCGCCCCGCCGTTGCGTCTCCGCAAGCTCGACCCGAAGGCCAATGCCGCGGAGCAGGTCGAGCGCGGCGTGAAGCCGAGCCCGGCGCCGGCTGCCCGCGGCCGGGTTGAAGATGATGACGATTCGGGACGGCATAACCCGGCATCATGTGACCAGGCCGTGCGGCGCCCCCGTGTCATGTCCGTGAAGCGTTGATGACGATCGCAGGGCGAATCACGCGGGCGCAGGCGTCATGCAAGATTCACTCGCGATCCCGCCGCGCTGCTGTATCGCGCCGACGAAGCTGCGCACGGCAGAGACTCGCTTGAACAGCCGTGCGGCCCGCCGATGGAGACCATCCCGGATGCAGGATCCCGCCCCGCGCCGCCGCTACCGAAGCATCTTCATCTCCGACCTTCACCTCGGCACGCGCGGCTGCCGAAGCGATTTCCTGGTTTCCTTCCTGCGTTCGGTGGACTGCAAGCAGCTCTACCTCGTCGGCGACATCGTGGATGGCTGGCGGCTGCGGAAGTCCTGGTACTGGGACGATGGCCATGACGAGGTGATCAGGCTGATCCTGCAGATGGCACGGCAAGGCACCGAGGTAACATATATCCCGGGCAATCATGACGAGCTGTTCCGCGACTGGCTCGGGCTTGAGGTCGCGGGCGTGAAGCTGATGCGGGAGGCGGAGCACGAAGCCGCAGACGGGCGCCGCTTCCTCGTCATCCACGGCGATGAGTTCGACGGCGTCATCCGCTACGCCAAGATCATCGCGCATCTTGGCGACTGGGCGTATGATCTGGCGCTTGTGCTGAACCGCTGGTTCAACATGGCACGTCGCCGCTTCGGCTACCCCTACTGGTCGCTCTCCCAATGGCTGAAGCGACAGGTCAAGGAAGCGGTTAAGGCGATCGACCGCTTCGAGATCGCCCTCGCGACGGAGGCGAAGCGGCGTGGCCTGCAGGGGGTGATCTGCGGCCATATCCATCATGCCGAGATGCGCATGGTGCAGGACGTGCTCTACATCAATGACGGGGACTGGGTGGAAAGCTGCACCGCCCTGGTCGAGCACGCCGACGGGCGCTTCGAGCTTCTCGACTGGGCCAAGGAGAGCCGGCTGTCCATTGCAGGTTCGCCGCGGCGTCCCGCTTCGCAGCGCGCGCTGCCGGCTGCCTGACGCCATGCGCATTCTCATCGTTTCGGACGCCTGGCTTCCCCAGGTCAATGGCGTCGTGCGCACATTATCCGCGATCGCGGATCTACTGCGGGCCGCGGGTGACACGGTCGAGGTGATCGGCCCCGATCGCTTCCGCAGCTTTCCGATGCCAGGCTACGCCGAGATTCGCTTGGCCATCGCGCCAGGCGCTAGGCTGCGCAGGCTTGTGGATGCCTTTGCGCCGGAAGCCGTCCATATCGCAACCGAGGGCCCGCTCGGCTGGGCAATGCGGTCGCTCTGCCGCCAACGCGGATGGCCCTTCACCACAGCGTTCCACACGCGCTTCCCGGAATACCTCGAGGCCCGAACGCGCATTCCGGCCAGCTGGTCGTGGCGGATCATGCGCCGCTTCCACGAGGCAGGCGCAGGCACCTTTGCCGCCACAGCCACCCTGCGGGATGAACTCGCCGCGCGTGGCTTCACCAAGGTGCGTCCCTGGACACGCGGCGTCGACACATCGCGCTTCCGCCCTGGCGATCGCACGGCGTGGGATGGCTTGCCGCGCCCGATTTTCCTGTATGCGGGTCGCGTTGCCATCGAGAAGAACATCGACGCGTTCCTGGCGCTGGACCTGCCTGGCACCAAGGTCGTCGTCGGGGACGGCCCAGCGCTTGCCGAGTTGAAGCGACGTTTCCCTGGCGCGGTCTATACGGGCTATCGCGAGAACGGCGCCTTGGTCAGCGCCTATGCGGGCGCAGACGTCTTTGTCTTCCCGTCCAGGACCGACACCTTCGGCCTTGTGCTGCTCGAGGCACTGGCGAGTGGCACCCCCGTCGCGGCCCTCCCGGTCATGGGGCCGAAGGATGTCGTGACAGATCCCCGCATCGGCGCGCTGGACGACGATCTGCGAACAGCCTGCCTGCGCGCGCTCGATGGCGACCGGGACGCCTGTCGTCGGCATGCTGAAGCATGGTCGTGGCAGGCTTGCGCGGCACAGTTTCGGGCCACGCTGGTGCAGGTGGGCGCCGGCTGAGCGCAGCGCCCGCCTGCTTCCGCCTAGCTGCCGCGCAGGGCCCTTTGGCTACTGCGCCAACCAGCGCCGCGCCCGATCCTCGATGGGGCGATCGATCATGCGGCCGTCGAGCAGAAAGGCGCCCTCGCCTCTCGCGCGCGCCTCCTCGGCCGCTGCGACCACGCGTCGCGCCCAGTCGATCTCCTCCGGCGTCGGGCCGAAGCCCGCATTCACCACCGGCACCTGGCGCGGATGGATGCAAACACTGCCGGTGAAGCCAAGCTGGCGCGAGAGCCGCACGAGCGCGCCGAAGGCCTCCATGTCCACCGTCTCCGCCACGCTGCCCGCCAGGCCCCAGAAGGCGTGGCCATGGGCATGGGCGGCGAGGCCCACCAGCTGCGCAGGTATGGAAAGCGCCGCCGGCGAAGGGGCGAGCCCAACGGATGCCGCGAAATCCTCAGCGCCGAAGCCCACCGCGCAGACCCCCGGCGCGGCCGCTATGCGCGGGGCCTCCAGCGCGCCGCGCGGCGTCTCGACCAGCGCCGCGATGGGCGAGGTCAGTCCGAGGCCGGAGAGCTTCGCCACCAGCGCCTCGACCTGCGCGGCGTCTTCGACCTTCGGCAGCATCACCGTCACCGGGACATCGCGCGGCAGCACGGCGAGGTCATCGTCGTGAAGCGCCGGATCGGCGTTGACGCGCAACAGCACCTCCGCCCCGCGCGCGGCCAGCGCGCGAAGGGCCGCCGCGGCCAGCGGGCGGGCCTCCGCCTTGCGCTCCGCCGGCACGGAATCCTCGAGGTCGACGATCAGCGCATCCGCGCCACGCTCCGTCGCCTTGGCCAGCAACTGCGGCGAGGTGGCGGGCAGGAACAGCAGGGATCGCGCCGCCTTCAGCCGCATCGGATGGCTCTCCTCGATGCCAGCGCCGCGACGTCCTCCGCCGCGGCGCCGATCTCGCCCAGGATCTCCGCCGAATGCTCGCCGCAGCGCGGCGCGAGCCGGCGGAGCCCGCCGGGCGTGCCGTCCAAGCGCGGCGTCACGGCATGCATCACCGTCCCGCTGCCAGCTTCCTCGACATAGACGCCGCGCGCCACGACATGCGGGTCGCGCAGCAGAGAGGCGGCATCGAGGATCGGCCCGACGGTGACGCCGCGCGCGCGCAGCAGCGCCAGCGCCGCCTCGCGGTCCATGGCGCCAAAGAAATCGCGCAGCATCGCCTCCACCTGATCATCATGCGCCAGCCTTGCGGCGTTGGTGGAAAAGCGTGGATCCTCGATCAGCTCGGGCCGGCCAATCGCCTCGAAGACCCGGCGCGCCATGCTGTCGGTGGAGCCCGAGAGCGACACCCACCCGCCATCGGCGCAGCAATAGGCGCCGCGCGGCGAGGCAATCTTCAGCGTCTCCGCCGGCTTGCCGGTCGCTGCCGCATTGGTGACGTCCGGGCCCATGATGGCCAGCATGGGCTCCAGCAGCGACAGGTCGATCACCTGCCCGCGCCCGCCGCGCACCTCGACCTCGCGCAGCGCGGCCATGACGGCGAAGGCGCCGGTAACGCCCGTGACCATGTCGGCCAGCGCCATGTTCGGCAGGCCAGGCGTTCTATCGGCATCGCGGTGCTTGTCGGCGAAGCCGCAGAAGCCTTCGATCAGGCTGCCGAAGCCCGGTAGGTCGCGATAGGGCCCGGTCTGCCCCCAACCCGACAGCCGCACGATCACGAGCCTAGGCGAGGTTGCGTGCAGCGTCTCGGGCCCGAGGCCCATCGCCTCCAGCGTGCCGGGCCGGAAGCTCTCGACCAGCACCTGCGCGGTGCCGATCAGGCGGCGCAGCCAGCCCATCGCCTCGGCGTCGCGCAGGTCGAGCGCCAGGCTGCGCTTGTTGCGGCCATAGACGCGCCACCAGCCGTCGAAGCCGCCGGCGTGATCCGGATGCGTCTCCCGCCACGCGCGCAGCGTGTCGCCGGTGCCGGCGGCCTCCACCTTGATCACGTCGGCGCCGAAATCCGCGAGCTGCAGCGAGAGCATGTTGCCCGCCACCAGCCGCGAGAGATCGACCACGCGGAGACCGCTCAGCGGCCCCTGCAGCGCGGGGTCGGGGCGAAGCTGCCGCAGCCCGGTCGTCATTCGACCCGGAGATCCAGGTCGCGCACCAATTGCCGCCAGAACGGCGCCTCGTCCCGCAAGCGCTGCGCGAAGGCCTCGCGCGGTTCGCGCAGGATCTGGGTCTGGGACGCCGCGAAGCGCCCGACGAGATCGGGATTGACCAGCGCCTGGTCCACCGCGGCGCCGAGCGTCGCCAGCACCTCCGGCGGCGTCCCGCGTGCGGCGAACAGGCCACCCAGCACCGCGATCGACGGGCCGGGCAGCCCGGCTTCGGCCAGCGTCGGCACATCCGGCAGCGCGGCCTCGCGCTCGGCGCCGGTCACCGCCAGCGCCCGCAGCCTGCCGCCCGCGATATGCGGCGCGGCGGCGGTCAGGCTGTCGGTCGCAAACAGCACCTGGCCACCCATCAGGTCGGTCAGCGCGGCGCCGCTGCCGCGATAGGGGATGTGGTTCGCCTGCACGCCGGCGCGGCGCAGCACCGCCTCGCTGCCCAGATGCGTCAGCGTGCCGACGCCAGCGGAGGCATAGGCCGAAGGCGTGCGCCGCAGCGCCGCGACCAGTTCGGCGATGCTGCGCGGCGCCGCCGGCGTGTTCGCCACCAGCACCACGAAGGCCGCGCGCAGCACCGAGGCCACGGGCGCGAAATCGTCGATCCCATATTGCGCGGCGGGGTTCATCACGGGTTGGATCAGCAGCGCCGCGGTCGAGGAGAAGATCACGCTGTAGCCATCCGCCGGCCCGCGCGCGATCGCCTGATGCGCCACGAGGCCGCCGCCGGCGGTGCGGTTCTCTACCACCACGGGCTGGCGCAGGATGGGTGCCATCTGGGTGGCCAGGATGCGCGAGCTGATGTCGCTGCCGGAACCCGGCCCCTGGGACACCACGATCGTGACGGGCCGTGTCGGGAAGGACTGCGCAAGGGCCGGCCAGGGTAGCGCGAGCGCACTGCCGGCCAGGGGCATGAGGCCGATCATGCGGCGTCGTGTGACGAATGGCATGGTAGCTTTCCTCCGATACGGGAGTGTAGGAGTATTGCGTGCTATGTCAAACATTGCCGTGACACGAAAAAGCCGGCCGCGCGCGACCGCCGAGGCGCTCCGCCGCCACGCGCCGGAGACGCTGATCACCTTCCGCGTCTCAGTGCTCTCGCAGCTGCTGGCGCGGCTGGTGGACACATCGGTCGGGCAGGATCTCGGCCTGTCGAGCCGGCAATGGCGGGTGCTGGTGGTGCTGAACCGGCTCGGGCCCACGACCTCGGGCGCGGTCGCGCGGATGGCGTCCCTCGACCACAGCCAGGTCAGCCGCGCCTCCTTCGAGCTCGCTGCGAAAGGGCTGGTGGTGCAGGGCGAGGATGCGGCGGACCGGCGGCGCCAAGTGCTGACCCTCACGCCCGCGGGAATTGCCGTGCTGCGCGACGGGCTCGGCGGCTCGCTGGAACGCGAGCGACGGCTGCGCGCCTGCCTGGGTGAGGCGGACTACGCGGCGCTGGGCCGCGTGCTGGCCACGCTGACAGCCGAGGCGCGCACCATGCTGGACGAGAGGCGGGGCGAGGCATGACCGAGTTCCAGGCCATCGGGGACCTGCAGCTGCGCCTCGGCGGCGTATTGCGGTCCGCGCAGCTGGCCTACATCACGCGCGGCAAGCTCGCGGCGGATGGGCGCAACGCGGTGCTACTGACGCATGGCTACACCTCCTCGCACAGCTTCATCGAAGGCGTCTCGGGCGCGTCCGAAGGCGGCTGGTCCGATCTGGTCGGACCGGGGCTGGCGATCGACACCGACCGGTTCTTCGTCGTCAGCTCGAACATGCTGGGATCGTCCTTCGGCTCCACCGCGCCGCGCAGCACGAACCCGGCGACCGGCCGCCCCTATGGCCCGGATTTCCCGCCGATCACGCTGACCGACATCGTCGCCGCCCAGCGCCGGTTGCTCGATGCGCTCGGCGTGCGCGGGCTGCATGCGGTGGTCGGGCCGTCCTATGGCGGCTTCCAGGCCTTCACCTGGGGCGTGGAGCATCCGGACTTCCTGCTTGGCCTGGTCGCCGCGGTCAGCGGCCTGACGGCGCCGCGCTCGCTGGACCCCACGCCGCTGGCCGCACGACTGGCGGGCGACCCGAACTGGAATGGCGGCCACTACTACGACCGCCCGGGCGGCGTGCTGCCGACCATGACGGCGGTGCGGGAGGAGACGCTGCGCCGCTATGGCCTGGATGAGGAACTGGCGCGACACCTGCCCGACAAGACAGGGCGCGATGCGGAGATCAGGCGGCGGGCGCGCGAATGGGCCGAAGCGGCCGACGCACATTCCCTGCTGGTCCTCGGTCGGGCGCTGGATCACTACGACCTGCGGGGCGAGCTCGGCCGCATCAAGGCGCCGGTCCTGTATGTGCTGTCACGCACGGACCTGCTTTTCCCGCCATCACTGGCGGCCGAGATCATGCCGGCGCTGGCGGCGGCGGACGTCCGCGCGACCTATGCGGAAATCGACAGCGAGCACGGCCACCTCGCCAGCGGCACAGACGCCACGAAATGGGCGTCGGCGCTGCGGGCCTTCCTGGACGGGATCGCGTGACGGCCTGAAGCGCGTTGGGTTCCTTTGTCCAATGACCACGGCCCGCCGCCCTCGATCGGGCACGATGCGCGGTTGACGGAGACGCACCTGCATGGCCGACGCGGAAATGACGCAGAGAAGCCTACGCCGCAGCGGTCACGACGCAGACCGGCCCCTTCACATCGACGCGCCGGTCGGAACCGCGTCAAGCCGGAAGGGCAGGATGGCCTCCTGTACGGCAGCCGGTCCGCCCACGACCCAGTCACGGACAGCGGCACCAATCTCGGCATAAGGCAACGCGACGGAGGACAGCCAAGGCGCGACCCAGCGGTTCAGCGGACTTCCGTCGAAGCCCCAGATCACCGGCGGCTCGCCAGCTCCGGACGCGCCCAGCACGCGGTGCGCCGACAGCGCGATCAGGTCGGAGGTGCACATGATGCCGTCGGGCCGGGATGCACCGCGCCAGCGCGCGGCGGCCGCGGCGCCGATGCGGAGATGGTCCAGCCCATCGCCGCCCAGCACATCGGCCTCGGCAAGCGCTCGCCCGGCGCGGGCGCGAAAACCCGCGACGCGGTCGGCGGTGGCCGAGGAGAAGAACGGGCCATGCACCACGCCAAGGCGGCGGCAACCGCCGGCAAGCAGCGCCTCCGCCACCGCGCGGCCGGCGGCGTGGTCGTCGATGCCGACGAAGGGCGCGCGCGGCGCATGCGGGCAGCGCCGGCCGACGAATAGCAGCCGCTCGCTATCCGCCAAGTAGCGCGCCAGCGCCGGGCTGGCCACCGCACCGAGCAGCACCGTCGCGCGCGGCCGCAGCGCGCGCGTCGCGGCCAGGGCGTCGTCCTGCAACGTTACCTCGTCATGCGTGTCGCAGAGCACCACGCCGATTCCCTCGGGCCGCAGCGCCGTCTCGATCGCCGCCGCGAGCGTCGCCATGGTCGGGTTGGCGAGGTTGGGCGCGAGCAGCACCACAAGCTCGGCGACGCCGCGGCGCAGCTCCCGCGCGGCTGCCAGCGGCCGGTAGGCGAGCCGCGCGGCGACATCGCGCACGCGCTTCACCGTCTCCGCCGTCGCCTTGCCTGGGATGCCGTTCAGCACGCGCGACGCTGTGGCGGTGGAGACGCCGGCCGCGGCCGCGACCTCGCGCAGCGTCGCCGGGCCGCCCAGGGTCTCGCGTTTCGTCCTGGACATTGGAAGGCCCTCCGCGCTACGCTTCGCAGGGTAAACGATTACCCGCTCAACGCAAGGGCGGCAGCACCGGGCCGCAAGAGACCCGGCACCACCGTGAACCGTCTGGGAGGACGCGATGAGGACCACGACCGCGGGCGAAGCCCGCCTGACGCGCCGCACGCTCGGCGCAGCCGCGGCCGCAGCGGCGCTGGGATTGCCCGGCATCGCGCGCGCCCAGGCCGCCACGCTGACCATCTGGCATGACCTGGGCGACAACGGCATCGCCTGGTTCGAGCGGATGGGCCAGGCCTTCGCGCAGGTTCGCCCCGGCGTGACCATCCGCAGCCAGTCCTTCCCGACCGACCAATGGTTCGGCCGCGTGATCGGCGCCATCAACACCAACAGCGCGCCCGACCTGATCTTCAACAACTATGAACGCGTGATCCGCATCCAGACCCAGACCAACCGGGTGATGGACATGCGCACGGTGCTGGACGGCGTGCAGGACCGCGACTTCCTCTCGACCGAGGATCTGCGCGTCGGCACTTTCCGCGACCGGATGATCATCATCCCGATGCAGCGCGTGCAGATGGCGCTCGGCACCCGGCAATCCTGGCTGCGGCGCGTCGGCGAACAGGTGCCGGTGACCTGGGATGACGCCAAGCGCGTGGCGCAGAAGTTCCGCGAGAACGACCCCGATGGGAACGGCCGCGCCGACACCTTCGGTTTCGCGCTGCAGGCTGCGCGGCCCCGCGACCTGATCCACATGCTGGACCTGTTCACCTTCGGCGCCGGCCTGTCGCACACGCTGCTGGATCCGGCGGGGAACATCACCATCGACCAGCCGGAGCACGCGCTGGTGCTGGGGGAATTCCTGCGGACCTATTCCACCTATCGCTTCGTGCCGCCGGACACGATCAACCACTCCTTCACCGAGATGTACCAGGTGATCGAGGGAAATCGCGGCGGCATGTTCCGCGTCGGCGACTGGAACGTGCGGCGCTGGGACCAGGCGAACACGCTGGCGGGCGACTTCGTGTCCCATCCCTGGCCGAAGTTCTTCCCGAACCGCGATCCGGCTGTGGTCATCGGCGGCATGCGCGGCGTCGGCATCCCGGAGAACGCGCCGAACCGCGACCTGTCCGTCGCCTTCGCGCGCTTCATGCTGGGCAAGCCAGCGCAGCAGGCGAGCCTCGAGATCATGGGCTCTGCCGTTCGCAAGGACCTCGACGTCTCGTCGCTGTCCGAACGCCAGCAATGGTTCGCCCGCGCCAACCACAAGCTGGTCGCCTACGACTTCCCCGAAGCGACGCATGCCTGGTACCCGGAGCTGGAGGCACAGTTCCATCGCCGCCTGCTGGCCGCCATCGGCAGCCCGCCGCGCGACATGGATGTCTTCATCCGCGACCTCGCGCGCGACATGCGCGACACCGCGCAGCGCCTTTCGCGCGGCTGATCGGGCGGCTGGATGAACGCGAGTCCGATCGCCGGGGGGCGGATGCCCGAGGGCGGCGATCGGCCGCGCCGCCGCTTGGCGGATCAATTGCGGGGCGAGGGAATCTTCTATCTCCTCGTCCTGCCATTCGCGCTGCTGACGGCGATATTCGGCCTCTGGCCGATCATCCTGTCGGTGCAGGTGTCCTTCACCGCATCCGCCACGGCGCTGCGGCCCGATCCGCAATGGGTGGGCTTCGCCAACTATGCGAGCGTGCTGGCGGATGAGCTGTTCCGCGCCAGCCTGTGGCGCACGCTTTTCTACACGGCGCTCGCGGTCGCCGCGAACCTCGCCTTCGCGCTCACCGCAGCGCTGCTGCTGGATTCGAAGCTGCTGCCACGCGGCAACATGGCCTTCCGACTGGTGCTGTTCCTGCCCGTCGTGACGCCCGATGTCGCGGGCTATGTCGTCTGGCGCTGGCTGTTCGACCACAGCTTCGGCGCGGTGAATGCCGCGCTGGACCTGCTCGGCCTGCCGCTGTTCGGCGGGCTGACCAGCGTCGCCACCGCAACGCCCGCGATCCTGATCGCCGAGCTCTGGCACCATGCCGGCTTCTACATGGTGATCTTCCTGGCCAACCTTGCGATCCGCGACCCGGCGCTGGAGGAAGCGGCGAAGGTGGACGGCGCGGGCGCCTGGGCGCGCTTCTGGCACGTCATCCTGCCCCAGCTGCGGCCCGCCATCGTCATCAACCTGGTCTATGCCACGATCCAGTTCCTGAAGACCTTCACCGTGGTGGTGGTCATGACCAAGGGCGGACCGGCGGAAAGCACGACCTTCGTCAGCTACCTCGCCTACCAGTATTTCGACCAGGCCCGGTACGGGGAGGCGACGGCGATGGCGACCATCCTGTTTGGCGTCGTGATCCTGCTGTCGCTGCTGGCCTATGCGCTGGGCGAGCGGGGCCGGACATGAAGCGCCGCCTCGTCTCGCTGCTGGCCTATGCGATCGCGATCCCGATCGCGGCGATCTTCCTGTTTCCCTATGCCTGGATGCTGTCCGGCGCCTTCCGCCGCACGCGCGACGTCCTGTCGGACCCGCTGCGGATCTGGCCCGAGCAGTTCAACCTGGACGTGATGGCCGATATCGCACGGATCGGCGGCGCCCCGCTGTCCGGCTTCCTCGTCAACTCGCTGCTCTATACCACGCTGGCCACGCTGCTCGGCACGCTCGCCGCGGCGCTCGGCGCCTATGCCATCACGCGCAAGCCGCACCTGCCCGGCTTCCGCTGGCTGCGCGCGGGGTTCCTGCTGACGGTGATGTACCCCTACATGCTGCTCGTGATCCCGGTCTACATCGTCATGCACAAGCTCGGCCTGCTCGGCTCGCCGCTTGGCATCGTGCTGTTCCTCTGCCTCGGGCCCGTGCAGTTCTTCCTGTTCGAGCAGTTCTTCCGTGCGATTCCGAAGGAAGTGATCGAAGCCGCGACGATCGACGGCGCGAGCGAATGGCAGGTGCTGGTGCGGATCGTGCTGCCCATGGCGATGCCGGTGACGGTGACCGTCGCGCTGATCGGCTTCCTGCTGACCTGGGCGCAGTGGTTCCCGGTGCTGGTGATCTCGCGCGGGCCGGAGACCTACACGCTGCCGGTCGCGCTGCTGTCGCTGAACACGGAACTCGGCGCGAGTTTCCAGGGCATCATGGCGCTGGCCGTGCTGACCACGCTGCCGCCCGCGATCCTCTTCCTGCTGGCGCAGCGCCGCGTGATGCAGGGCATGGCCCAGGGAGCGGTGAAGGGATGACGGATGAACGGCTCGCCGCCCGGATCGAGGCGGCGCGGCAGCGCACGCTGGCCTGGCTCGATGCGATG
>JBIIRI010000059.1:0-20064 GCA_044341625.1 Roseomonas sp. | reverse complement strand
TGAACGCCCCACAAAGCCGCGCCGCGCCTTTGCGCGACGCGTCTTTGCGGGGACCTCGGCCTGGGCGTCGTTCCTGCCCGGTTGCGCTGCGTCGCCGCGGCAAAGCCGCGGCGCCGCCGTTTGGCGTGTTAGCGCCCCGTCCGGTTCAACAGATCCGATGCGCGCACCAGTCCCTGCGTGCCGGTGACCGTGTTGTTCAGGTAGAATTCGTCGCGCGGGAAGCCATCCGTCAGCGATGCCTCGCCGCGCGGCGTCGTCGGGGTCCAGACCAGGGCGGGGCGGGCGAAGAAGTCGCGGTAATCCGCGAAGCCCGTATTGCCGCGCGCCAGATGCGCCAGCACCGCCGGATCCGCGAAGCGGCGGGCCAGCGCTTCCGGGTCATAGGGGATCGGGTCGTTGGAGCCGATCAGCACGCTGCCCGGCATCAGCAGCAGCGTGTGCGGGAAGACGGAGGCGAAGGTCTCCACCGTCCGCCGCGTCGGGCCCCATTGCACATAGAGCCCGCCCGGCGCCAGGCGGCGGCGCACCTGCTGCAGGAACTCCTCGGAATACAGCAGGCCGGAATGGGACCCCTCGGGCAGGATCGCATCGGCCTGGATGATGTCGTAGCGCTCCTCGCCCTTCGACAGGGCGCGGCGACCGTCGCCATATTCCAGCCGCCAGCGCGGGTTGCGGAACATCTCGGCGATCGGGCCGTTCGGGTGGCGCTCGGCCAGTTCCTGCAGCGCGGTGATGACCGGGCCGACCAGCTCGATCGCGCGGATATCCTTGGTGGCCGGGGACACGCCGGCCGCCCAGGGCGTGCCGCCCGAGCCGATGCCGATGGCCAGCACGCGTTCCGGATTGGGGTGGATCAGCGGCCCGGCCGCGCCCAGGAATTGGTGGATCGGCAGGAAGGGAATGCGGCCCTGGCTGAAGCCCTGGATGAAGAAGGGGCCGTGCGGGTCGGGGCTGGTCGCGTCGTCGCGGAAGAAGGCGACGCCGGAGCGGTCCTCGGCCCAGGCGGTGCGCTGGCCGGGCTTCTCGGCATGCAGGCGCGACCACAGCGCGGCATTGCCCGGCAGGACCACCAGCGCGACTGCGCAGGCGCCGGCCAAGGCGAGCTCGGGCTTCCGCCCCCAGCCGCCCTTCCACAGCCAGAACAGCGTCAGCAGCACCGACAGCGCCGCCAGCAGCTTCAGCGTGCCGGCGGTGCCGAGCAGATGGAAGGTCACCAGCCCCGTGCCGATGGACCCCGCCGCATTGCCCAGGATGTTCGCCAGCTGCACCCAGCCGACCCGCGCGCCGACGCTGGCCAGATCCTGCTGCACCGCGCGCTGCACGAAGGGGAAGGTCATGCCGATCAGGAAGGACGGCGGCGCGACCACCAGCACGATCAGCGTCAGGCTGATGGCCAGCCCGCCATCCCGCAGGCGCTGCACATCGACGGTCACATGGTCGCTGATCGGCGCATAGGGCAGCACCCAGTACAGCGCCATGATCAGCGCCGCGCCCAGCGCGAAGCCGCTGGCCTGGGTGATGAAGAAGGCCGGTCGCGGGTCGCGCATGGTGCGGACCATCCGCGCCGCCACCGCCATGCCGAGCCCGTCGGCCAGCAGGAAGATGCCGAGCACGGTCGGGAACAGATAGGCATGGTACTGCCCCACCTGGCCCATCAGCCGCACCCAGACGATCTCGAGCGCCACGATCACATAGCCCGAGAGGAAGACCAGTACGCACCAGAGCTTGAGCGAGCCGAAGGGCTCGGCCTGCGCCGCAGCCCCCGGCTTGGCGGCGGGCGTTTCGACCCGCGCGCCCTTCAGGGCGGGCAGCAGGGTCAGCGCCAGCAGCGCCGCGAAGATGTCGAGCCCCGCCGCCAGCACCAGCGCGCCGACGAAGCCGAGATTGCCCACCAGCAGCCAGCCGCCCAGCAGCGCGCCAAGCCCCGCGCCGAGCGTGTTCAGCCCGTAGAGCGTGCCGATCCGCTCGGCGACCGTGTCCAGGTTGGTGGCGATGGCGCGCGCCAGCAGCGGCAGCGACGCGCCCATCAGCGTCGTCGGCAGCACCAGCCCGGCGAAGCAGAGCGCGAAGATGGCGATCGGGTTGTCGATGACGCCGGCGAGGTCGGTCGCCAGGATGTCATACAGGAAGAATTTCGACACCAGCGCGAAGGCGGCGACGCCCGCTTCCGCCAGGGCGAAGCCGATCATGGCCTTGTAGGGGGACAGCCGGTCCGCGACCTTGGCGCCGATGATCGAGCCCAGGCCGAGCCCGGCCAGGAAGGCGCCCACCACCAGCGCGGCGGAGATCGTATCCGACCCGGCGAAGATGCCGAGCATCCGCTGCCACACGATCTGGCACAGCAGGGCGGCGAAGCCCGAGCAGAAAAACGCGACCGCAAGACGCGGCATACCCATCCCCCTTGATCGCCGAGCAGACCCGCCCGCACCCATTGCGTCCCTGTCATTCGCCCTGGGCGCGGCAACATTGCGGCAGGACCGGGCGCCGTAAAGGGGCGGCGGCCGAAAACCCGGTCCGAGGCCGTTTCGCCGACACCCGGTCCCGCAGCGGGCCCCGCAACCCTGCCGCGCGGCGGGCGGGCGGGAAGGGGCCTTGCGGCCCGGCGCCAGCCCGGCCAGCCTCAGCCCCATCCACGGATCGGGAGGCGACAGGGTGAACGGCGCGGAAAGTCTGGTGCACACGCTGCTCGGGGCGGGCGTTGATGTCTGCTTCGCCAATCCCGGCACCAGCGAGATGCATTTCGTGGCGGCGCTGGACCGCATCCCCGGCATGCGCTGCGTGCTCGGCCTGCAGGAAAATGTCGTCACCGGCATGGCGGATGGCTATTTCCGCATGGCCCGCAAGCCCGCCGCGACCCTGCTGCATTGCGGCCCCGGCCTCGCGAACGGGCTCGCCAATCTGCACAATGCCCGCCGCGCGCGGTCCGGCATCGTCAATTGCGTGGGCGACCAGGCCAGCTACCACCGCCCGCTCGACGCTCAGTTGACGGCCGATACCGAGGGCTTCGCCCGCGGCGTCTCCGCCTGGACCCGCACGGTCGCCCGCGCCGAGGATGTGGGGCGCGACGCGGCGGTGGCGGTGCAGGCGGCGCGCACATCGCCGGGGCAGATCGCGACGCTGATCCTGCCGTCGGACACTTGCTGGGATGAAGCGCCGGGCGGCCCCGCTGCCGCGCTGCCCGTCCCCGCCGCGCCGCAGGCCGACCCGCTGGCGATCCGCAATGCGGCGCGCGCGCTGCGGGACCGCTCCAACGTCCTGATCCTGCTGGGCGGCCTGGCGCTGAGCGGTGAAGCGCAGGCGCTCGCCTGGCGCATCGCGCAGGCGACGGGCGCGAGCGTGCTCGCCGAGATGTCGAACGGCCGCGTGGAACGCGGGCAGGGGCGCCTGACGCTGGAACGCGTGCCCTATCCGGTGGACATGGCGATCGAGGCGCTGAAGCCCTTCACCACCATCATCCTGGTGAACGCCAAGGCCCCGGTCGGCTTCTTCGCCTATCCCGGCAAGCCGTCCCGCCACCACCGGGAGGATGCCGACATCCTGCTGCTGACCCGCTACGAGGCCGATCCCATCCAGGCGCTGACGGCGCTGGCGGACGAACTCGGCGCGCCGGCGGCTTCTCTCCCCGATCCCGGCCCGCGCCCCGAGGCCGCGCGCGGCGCGCCGACGCCGGAAGGCCTGGCGCGGACGCTGGCGGCGCTGATGCCCGAAGATACGGTGGTGGCCGATGAAAGCGTGTCCTTCGGCCGGGGCTTCTTCGCGGCCACCCATGCCGCGCCGCGCCATGACTGGTTGCAGATCACGGGTGGGGCCATCGGCTGCGGCATCCCGCTGGCGACCGGCGCCGCCATCGGCGCGCCGGGGCGGCGGGTGGTGAACCTGCAGGCCGATGGGTCGGGCATGTACACGCTGCAGGGCCTCTGGACCCAGGCGCGGGAGAAGCTGCCGGTCACGACCATCGTGCTGAGCAACCGCAAATACGCGATCCTGCTGGGCGAGTATCGCGGCGTCGGCGCCAATCCGGGCCGCACGGCGATGGACATGATGGACCTCGGCAACCCCGACCTGAATTGGGTGAAGCTGGCCGAGGGCATGGGGGTCGAGGCGGCGAAGACCTCGACGCTCGAAGGCTGCGCGGACCTGATGAAGCAGTCCTTCGCCAAGGACGGCCCCTTCGTGATCGAGTTGGAGATCTAGGCCATGGACCTCGGCATTGCGGGCAAGCGGGTTCTGATTACCGGGGGGTCGAAGGGGATCGGCCTGGCTTGTGCGGAAAGCTTCGCGGAAGCGGGCTGCGACATCGTCCTGGTCAGCCGCAGCGCGGACAAGCTCTCGGCGGCGGCCGATGCGCTGCGCGCGAAGCGGCAGGTGAACGTCACCACCTTCGCCGCCGATCTCTCGAAGCCGGAGGAGCGGGAACGGCTGCATGCCGCGCATCCCGACCCCGACATCCTGGTGAACAATGCCGGGGCCATCCCCGCCGGCCGGCTGCAGGATATCGGCTTTGCGCGCTGGCAGGAGGCCTGGAGCCTGAAGGTGCTGGGCTACATCCACATGTGCCAGCTCTACATGCCGGGGATGGAGGCGAAGCGCGCGGGCGTGATCTGCAACATCATCGGCATGGCCGGGCGCGCGCCGCGCGCGGCCTATATCTGCGGCGGCACGGGCAATGCGGCGCTGATCGCCTTCACCTCCGCGCTCGGTGGCGCGGCGCAGGAAGCGGGGGTGCGCGTCTTCGGCATCAACCCGGCGGCGACCGCGACGGACCGGATGATCACCCAGGCCCGCGTCAACGCGAAGCTGAAATTCGGCGATGAGGAACGCTGGGCGGAGACGCTGACGGGTCTGCCCTATGGCCGGCCGATCGAGGCGCGGGAGATCGCCGATCTCGCCGCCTTCCTCGCCTCGCCGCGCGGTGGCTATGTGAACGGCACGGTCGTCGATGTGGATGGCGGGGGCATGTTCCGATGAGGCGCGCGGCGCTGGCGCTTCTGCTGCTGGCGCCGTTTGCCGCATCCGCGCAGGCGCCGCTGGCGGGCACCAGCTGGGAATTGGTGGAGCTGCGCTCGCCGGAGGACAGCATCGGCACGGTGCGGGTGGACGACCCCGCGCGCTACACGATCACCTTCAACGCCGATGGCAGCGCGGCGCTGCGCCTGGATTGCAATCGCGGGCGCGGCACTTGGCGCAGCGAGGCACCCGGCCGCGTGGAGTTCGGCGCGGTCGCGACAACGCGCATGATGTGTCCATCCGGCTCGCTCGATGCGCGGCTGGGGCGCGAACTGCCCTGGGTGCGCGTCTATGCGATCCAGGGCGACACGCTGCGGATGGAGCTGATGGCCGATGGCGGCCAGCAGTTCTGGCGGCGGGTGCAACCGTGAAGACCCCTCTCCCGCTTTGCGGGGGGCAGCGGCACTGCCGCTGCGCCGAAGGCTGGTGCCTGAGCGCAGCGAAGGCGGGAGGGGGCGCGACCGCACCCCAGAGTAGGATCGCGCTACGCCGCGTCCAGCGTGAACAGCTTGCCCACGGCGGCGGGCACCACGCGCTCTCCGAATTCGCGTTCCAGCGCGTTCACCGCGCGCCAGCCGGTGCAATGGGCTGGGATCAGCAGTGGCAGGTCGAAGCCCGCGAGGTCCGCGACCGTCTCGGGGATGATCGCCTCATTGTCGCCCGACAGGTGGAACCCGCCCATCGCGGCGAATAGCGGGATGGCGGGAAAGGCCTCGCGCGCCGCATGCAGCACATTGACGATGCCGGCATGCGAACAGGCGCTGAAGACCACGAGGCCCCGCCCGCGGACATGCACGGCGCAGAAGCGCTCATCCATCAGCAGCTCGTCGCTTTCCCACGGATCGGAGTCCGTCGCGCGGGCGACCTGGCCGGGCAGGCCGCGCTCATAGGCGGTGCGGCGCGGAATCTCGCCGCTGATCCAGAGCGTATCGTCGAACAGGGTTTGGGCCTCCGCCGTCACGACCGGATCGGCGCCCATCGCGGCCCATTCGGCGGGCTGGGGCACGCGTTCCATCGGGAAGACGCCGCCATCGGGCTGGCGGCTGCCGCGTTCGCGGAACATGCCGGGATGGAGATGCAGCGGCACCTTCCGCCCGCCATTCGCCGCCGTGATGAAGTCCAGCGCCTGCGGGATGCCGCCGGCATGGTCCCAATGGCCGTGGCTGAGCATCGCCGCCTCGATCGCGCCGAAATCCACGCCGAGCTTCGGGCCGTTGCGCGCGATGGCGTAGGGATCGGGGCCGCCATCGAACAGGAAGGCGTGGCGCGCGCTGCCACGGTGCAGCGTCAGCACCAGGGCGAGCCCGTGATTCGCGCAGCACAGCGCGGCGCCGCTGCTGCGCTTCAGCCCGTTCCGGCGCAGCATGTTCCATTCGCGCGTCACGAAGGACGGCGCGCGCGAGAGGCTGTCGGTGACGTTGTCCACCAGCACCTGGATCTCCAGGCGATCGACTGGCTGAATCATCATCGCATGTGCCCTCCCGCTGTCAGCATGGCAGGGGAAGGGAGTACGCCGCTAGAGCCGCTCGATATCCGCGCCCACCGCCGCGAGCTTCCGCTCCACCGCCTCATAGCCGCGATCGAGGTGATAGACGCGGTTGACGATGGTCTCGCCCTGCGCGGCGAGGCCGGCCAGGACCAGGGAGACGGATGCGCGCAGATCGGTCGCCATCACCGGCGCGCCCGACAGCCTCGGCACGCCGCGCACGATGGCGCTCTGGCCGTGATACTTGATGCGCGCGCCCATCCGCATGAGTTCGGGCACATGCATGAAGCGGTTTTCGAAGATCGTCTCCGTGATCATGCTCGCGCCATCGGCCAGGCACATCAGCGCCATGAACTGCGCCTGCATGTCGGTGGCGAAGCCGGGGAAGGGCTCGGTCATCACATCGGTGCCGTGCAGGCCGTTGAGCCGCGAGACCTGTAGCCCGTCATGGCGCTCCACCACATCCACGCCGGCATCGCGCAGCACGCGCGCGACCGCGCCGAAATCGACCATGCGCGCGCCCTGCAGCAGCACCTGCCCGCCGGTGATGGCGGCGGCACAGGCGAAGGTGCCGGCCTCGATGCGGTCGGGGATGATGGGGTGCGTCGCGGCACCGAGGCTGCGTCCGCCTTCGATCACCAGCTTCGCGGTGCCGATGCCCTCGATCCGCGCGCCCATGCGCATCAGGCACATCGCGAGGTCGCCGATCTCCGGCTCCTGCGCCGCGTTGACCAGTTCGGTCGTGCCATCCGCGAGGCAGGCGGCCATCAGCAAATTCTCGGTCGCGCCGACGCTGACCTGGGGGAAGATGATCTTCGCGCCCTTCAGCCCGCCGGGCGGCGCGGTAGCCTCGATATAGCCGCTGTCGAGCGTGATGGCCGCGCCCATCTGCTCCAGCCCCTTCAGGTGGAGGTCCACCGGTCGCGTGCCGATGGCGCAGCCGCCGGGCAACGAGACCTTGGCCCGCCCGAAGCGTGCGACCAGCGGCCCGAGCACCAGCACGCTCGCGCGCATCTTGCGGACGATGTCATAGGGCGCTTCGAGGTTGTTTGCCGCGCCAGCCAGGGTGATGGTCCGCGCGACCTTGTCGTGTTCGACCGACAGCCCGTGCTGCGCCAGCAGCGCGCGCATGGTGGCGATATCGGCCAGGTCCGGCGCGTTTTCCAGCACCAGGGGGCCGTCCGACAACAGGGCGGCGGTCATCAGCGGCAGCGTCGCGTTCTTCGCGCCGCTGATCGGGATGGTGCCGTGCAGCGGCTTGCCGCCGCGGATGCGGATGCGGTCCATGGCTTACAGCTTGGGCAGGGACACGCCGCGCTGCCCCATGTATTTGCCCTTGCGGTCGGCATAGCTGACCTCGGGCGGCGCATCGCCCTTCAGGAACAGGAACTGGCAGATGCCCTCATTCGCATAGATGCGGGCGGGCAGCGGTGTGGTGTTGCTGATCTCGATCGTCACCTGGCCTTCCCATTCGGGCTCCAGCGGCGTGACGTTCACGATCAGCCCGCAGCGCGCATAGGTGGATTTGCCGAGGCAGATCACCAGCACGTCGCGCGGGATGCGGAAATACTCCACCGTGTGGCAGAGCAGGAAGGAATTGGGCGGGATGATACAGGTCTCGCCCTTGCGGGTGACGAAGCCCTGTTCGTTGAAGACCTTCGGATCGACGATGGCGCTGTCGACATTGGTGAAGATCTTGAATTCATCCGCCAGCCTGGCGTCGTAGCCGTAGGATGACAGGCCGAAGGAGATCACGCCCTCTCGTCGCTGCGATTCGACGAAAGGCTCGATCATGCCGTGGTCGGTCGCCATGCGGCGGATCCAGGTGTCGGGCATGATGGGCATGGGGCAGGGGCCTCGCGTGGGTCCGTAGGCGGCAGCCGGGGTTAGCCCATGCGGGCCGGGGGGACAATCACGCGCCCCCCTTGTCCGTCTGGTCCGGCCCCGCACCAGGGCTCGGGGCTGCCTCCGGCTTCCCGGGCTCGGCCCGCGCCACCTGGTCCCGGGCGCGGGCCTGGGCCTTGCGCTTCCGCAGATTCTCCCGCAGCGCGGCCGCCAGCCGCGCTTCCCGCTCCGCGGCGGCATTCGGGGGGGCGGCCATGGTCAGTCCGCGCGCATGCCGGCGGCCCGCGCCACCGCCGACCAGCGCGCGACCTCGGCGGCGACGAAGGCCTGGTATTCGGCCGCGCTCATCCGGCGCGGGGTCGCGCCAGCCTCGACCAGCCGGGGGGCGACATCCGCATGGGCCAGCGCCGCTAGCACCTCCGCGTTCAGGCGCGTGGTGATCGCCTCCGGCAGCCCCGCCGGGCCAGAAATGCCGAACCAGGTGGAGGCCACCAGGTCGGGGAAGCCAAGCTCGGGGAAGGTCGGCAGGTCGGGCCAGCCCGGCACGCGCTGCGCGGAGGTCACGGCCAGCAGCCGGAAGCGCTCGTTGCGCCCGGCTTCGACCAGGGTGGTGATCATCGATTCGAGGTTGCCGGCCGTGACGTCGTTCATCATCGGTCCGCTGCCGCGATAGGGGACATGCGTCGTCTCGATCCCCGCGGCCCGCTTCAGGATCTCCTGCTTCGCGTGGCTCGACGTGCCATTGCCGGGGGAGCCGACCGCGAGGCCGGGGCGCGCCTTCGCCGCCGCGATGAAATCCGCCAGCGTCCGGATCGGGCTGCTCGCGCTCACGACCAGCACCGAGGGCACTTCCGCCATCAGCGCCACATGGGTGAAGTCCCGCACCGAATCATAGGGCATGGTCCGGTAGACGCTCGGCCCCACCCCGTGGGAGGCGATGTTGGAGATGACGAAGGACAGCCCATCGGGCGGGCCCTTCGCCACCAGGTCGGAGCCGAGCGTGCCGCCGGCGCCGGCACGGTTCTCGATCACGACGCTCTGGCCGAGGGTCACCGACAGGCGCTGGCTGACCAGCCGCGCCACCACATCCGTCGTCCCGCCGGGCGGGAAGGGGACGATCACGCGAATGGGCCGGGCGGGCCAGGCGCCCTGCGCGCGGGCGAGGCCGGGAAGGGCGAGGCCAGGAAGGGCCAGGGCGGGCAGGGCCAGAAGGTTGCGGCGGCGCATGGGGCGGTCTCCGGTTCTCGTCACATTCTAAACTTGGCGCGCCAGCAGGCGCGACAGGGCGGCGTTACAGGCCTCGGGCGCCTCATACATCACCCAATGGCCGGCGCCGGGGATCACCTCTCGCACCGCATCGGGGCGCGCGGCGGCGAGCGCTTCCAGCCTTTCATGCAGGTTGGGGGCGGCGACCTGGTCCGCCGCGCCCCAGATCGCGCCGAGCGGCGCGGGGCTGCGTTGCAGCGCGTCGCGAAGCATCGGCGTGTGGGTGAAGCCGCGGCTGCGGGTGCGGGCATGCACCGTGTTCCATTCCTGGATCGTGAGCGCGAGGTCGTCGATCCGTGCCGGATCCGCGATCATCAGCGCCGCCAGGTTGTGCCGGTGCGCGGCGATGCGTTCGGCGCCGTCCTTGTCGCGCACCTTCACCAGCGGTGTCTCGCCCCGCGCCACGCCGAGCGCGCCGGCGCCGATGATGGTCAGGCTCCGCAGCGCCGCGCCCAGCTCCACCGCCACATGCCCGCCGATATTGGCGCCGAAGGAAAAGCCGACGAGGTCGAGCGCTGCGGTATCTGCCACGATCTCCCGCAGCCCTTCCGCAATCACGCGCGCGATAGTCGGCGGATCGGCGGGGTCGGGGGCATCGGCGCTTTCGCCGAGGCCGGGCAGGTCCGGCGCGATCACGCAGCGGGTCGCGGCGAAATGGGGGATCTGGCGCACCCAATGCCGCCAGGACCCGTTGCCGCCATGCAGCAGCAGCAGCGGGCTGCTCGCATCCTCGTTCCAGATGCGCCAGACCATGTGGCCGGCGCCGCAAGGCGTCTCGACACGGCGTGCGGCGGTGTCGAGCGCGTGCAGGATATCCATCGAATGACTTTCAATAGCTCTTGGGCAGGCCGAGCACGCGCTCGGCGATGTGGCACAGGATCAGCTGCGGGCTGACGGGGGCGATGCGGGGGATGAAGCTTTCGCGCAGCAGGCGTTCCAGGTGGAATTCCTCGGCATAGCCATAGCCGCCGAGCGTCATCACGGCGGTCTCCGCCGCTTCGAACCCCGCTTCGCCGGCCAGCCATTTCGCGGCATTGGCTTCCGCGCCGCAGGGCAGGCCCTGATCGTAGCGCCAGGCGGCCTGCATGGTCATCAGCCGCGCGGCTTCCAGCTTCATCCAGCAGGCGGCCAGCGGATGCTGCACGCCCTGGTTCTGGCCGATGGGGCGGCCGAACACCACGCGTTCCTTGGCGTAGGAGGCAGCACGCGCGATGGCGGCATGCCCGATGCCGACCGCTTCCGCCGCCACCAGGATGCGTTCGGGATTGAGCCCGTGCAGGATGTAGTCGAAGCCCCTGCCTTCCTCACCGATCCGGTCCTCGGCGGGGACGTCCAGGCCGTCGATGAATAGCTGGTTCGAATCGACGGCGTGGCGGCCCATCTTCGGGATCTCGCGCACCTCCACCCGGGCGCGGTCGAGCGCGGTGTAGAACAGCGTCAGGCCTTCGGAGCGCTTGCGGACCTGCTCGATCGGCGTGGTGCGCGCCAGCAGCAGGACGCGGTCCGCGACCTGTGCCGTGCTGATCCAGACCTTCTGGCCGTGGACGATGTAGCGATCCCCGCGCCGTTCCGCGAAGGTGCGGAGCTTCGTGGTGTCGAGCCCGGTATTGGGCTCGGTGACCGCGAAGCAGGCCTTCTCCCGCCCCGCGATCAGGGGCGGCAGCATGCGCGCCTTCTGTTCGGCCGTGCCGAAGACCACCACGGGCATCGGGCCGAAGATGTTCATGTGGACGGCGGACGCCCCGGTCATTCCCGCACCCGATTGCGCGATGGCCTGCATCATCACCGCGGCTTCGGTCACGCCCAATCCCGCGCCGCCGACGTCTTCCGGCATGCAGATGCCGAGCCAGCCTTCCGCCGCCATCGCCTGGTGGAAGTCATGCGGGAAGCGCGCGGCGCGGTCGGCTTCCAGCCAATAGGCATCGCCGAAGCGGGCGCAGAGCTTCTCCATCGCTTCCCGGATCGAGCGTTGGGTGTCGGTTTCCGAAAAATCCATGCTGGCCTGTTCTTCCCCTGATCCGACCGTGCCAGTCTCGGCGCGGAACGCAACCCCACCTTGCGCCATGCCGCCCCGCGCGCGCGCCCTAAGGACCAGACGATGCCGCAGCACCCGCCCGCCGAGATCGGCATGCGCGAGGAGGAGATCGACACCCCCGCGCTGGTCCTCGACCTCGATGCCTTCGAGCATAACCTGGACACCATGGCGGCGCTGCTGGCGCCGACCGGCACGAAGCTGCGTGCCCATGCCAAGACGCATAAATCGCCGGTGGTCGCGCTGCAGCAGATGCGGCGCGGCGCCATCGGCCAATGCGTGCAGAAAGTGTCGGAGGCCGAGGCGCTGGCCTGGGGCGGCGTGCCGGACATCCTGGTCAGCAACCAGGTGATCGCGCCGCGCAAGCTGGCGCGGTTGGCCGCGCTGTCCTCCATCGCGAAGGTCGCGCTTTGCGCGGATGACCTGCGCGGCATCGCGCTGGCCGAACAGGCCGCCGAGGCCGCTGGGCTTCGCATGACGGTGCTGGTCGAGATCGATGTCGGCTCCGGCCGCTGCGGCGTGGAGCCGGGTCCGCCGGCGGTCGCGCTGGCGGAGCGGATCGCCGCCAGCCCGCATCTTATCTTCGGCGGGCTGCAAGCCTATCACGGCAGCGCCCAGCATCGCCGCACGATGGAGCAGCGCCAGGCCGCGATTGCCGCCGCCGCGGAGGGCACGCGCCGCACGGTGGAACAATGCCGCCAGCGCGGGCTGGACTGCGCCATTGTCGGCGGCGCCGGGACGGGCACCTTCGCGATGGAAGCGGCCTCCGGCGTCTGGACCGAGATCCAGGCGGGGTCCTACGCCTTCATGGATGCCGACTACGCCCGCAACGAGGATCCACCGCCCTTCCGCCACGCGCTGTTCGTGCTGTCGCAGGTGATGAGCGCGCCGCGCGGCGGGCTTGCGGTGCTGGATGCGGGGCACAAGGCGGTGCCGACCGACAGCGGCTTCCCGATGGTGCAGGGTTTCCCCGGCGCGACCTATGCCGGCGCGTCGGATGAGCATGGCACGCTGAAGGGGGAGGGGCTGCCTGCGCTGGGGCAGAAGGTGCGGCTGGTGCCGGGCCATTGCGACCCGACCGTCGATCGCTACGACTGGTATGTCGGCGTGCGGAAGGGACGGGTGGAGAGCCTCTGGCCGGTCGCGGCGCGGGGTGGGATGAGCTGAGGGGGGCGGCTGAGCCCTCTCCCCCCAACGGGGGGAGAGGGTTTGGGTGAGGGGGGCGCCGAGGTTGATGCGGGCGTTCGATGATCTGCGAGGCCCCCCTCACCCAGCCCTCTCCCCCCGTTGGGGGGAGAGGGTTTTGCGGCGCTCTACCCGAACACCTCTTCCCACGCGGCCATCAGGGCGCTGTCGGCTTCCTCCATCGTGGCCAGCACGCCCAGCCGATGCAGGCTGGTCACGCCGTGCTCGGCCACGCCGCAGGGCACGATGCCGCCGAAATGGGACAGGTCCGGGTCCACATTCAGCGCCACGCCGTGCCAGCTGACCCAGCGCGTCACCCGCACGCCGATGGCGCCGATCTTGTCCTCGGTCTCCCTGGCGCGGTCCACCACCCAGATGCCGACGCGGCCGTCCCGCCTTTCGCCCCGGATGTTGAAGCGGTCCAGCGCGCGGATCATCCACTCCTCAAGACCGTGCACATAGGCCCTGACATCGCGCGCCCGCACCGTGCCATGCGCCCGGCCAAGGTCGAGCATCACATAGCCCGTCCGCTGGCCCGGCCCGTGATAGGTCCATTGCCCGCCGCGCCCGGCCGCAACCGCGGGGAAGCGCGTCTCCAGCAAATCCTCGGGCCGGGCGGAGGTGCCGGCGGTGTAGGTCGGGGGGTGTTCCACCAGCCAGATGGCTTCCCCCGCCGTCCCGGCGCGGATGGCGGCGACGCGCGCCTCCATGGCGGCGATGGCCTCCGCATAGGGGGTCAGGCCGCGGGCGGCGATCCATTCGACGGGCGCGTCGCCGGGGTGAGTTGTCGGGTCGGATGTCATGGGTTATACGCCGCTCCCCTACGACGGGCGCGCGGCGCGCGGAAGTAGGATGTGCGGTCGTGGCGGAATGGTAGACGCGCCAGCTTGAGGTGCTGGTGGGGGCAACCCCGTGGAAGTTCGAATCTTCTCGACCGCACCATTCCCTGTCCCCCGGATCAGCGAAACACAGGCCAGCGCCAGCCTCGGCGCGGTGGTGCTGATTATGGCTTACAAACAATAAGCTACCGTCGCCGCACTGGCGGCCACCGTGCCAGAGCGCTGTAGCCGACCGCCCCTGGCTGGGGTTAAAACCCTTCCATGGACGACGATTTCCGCAAAGCTGCCCTCGACTATCATCGCCTGCCCCGGCCGGGGAAACTCTCGGTCGAGCCGACCAAGCGCATGGCGACGCAGCGCGACCTCGCGCTCGCCTACAGCCCCGGCGTCGCGGCGGCGTGCGAGGAGATCGCGCGCGACCCCAACAAGGCCTGGGACTACACCGCCCGCGGCAACATGGTCGCCGTCATCACCAATGGCACGGCCGTGCTCGGCCTCGGCGCCATCGGGGCGCTGGCCTCGAAGCCGGTGATGGAAGGCAAGGCGGTCCTTTTCAAGAAATTCGCCGGCATCGATTCGATCGATATCGAGGTCGATGAACGCGACCCGCAGAAGCTGATCGAGGTGGTCGCGGCGCTGGAGCCGAGCTTCGGCGCGATCAACCTGGAAGACATCAAGGCGCCCGAGTGTTTCGAGGTGGAGCGGGAACTCCGCGCCCGCATGAAGATCCCGGTCTTCCACGACGACCAGCACGGCACCGCCATCATCGTCGCCGCCGCCATCCGCAACGGGCTGCTGCTGCAGGGCAAGCGGATCGAGGATGTGCGCCTGGTCAACACCGGCGGCGGCGCGGCGGCGATCGCCTGCCTCGACCTGCTGGTGACGATGGGGCTGCGGCGCGAGAACGTGACCATCTGCGACATCGACGGCGTGGTCTGGAAGGGCCGCCCGAACACCGATCCCTTCAAGGCGGCCTACGCCCAGGACACGCAGGCGCGCACGCTGGCGGAGGTGCTGGAGGGTGCCGATGTCTTCCTCGGCCTGTCGGCGCCGCGCGTGCTGAAGGCCGAATGGCTGCACAAGCTGGCGCCGAAGCCGCTTGTGCTGGCGCTGGCCAACCCCGAGCCCGAGATCCTGCCGGAAGCCGTGCGCGCCGTGCGCCCCGACGCGATCGTGGCGACCGGGCGGTCGGATTATCCGAACCAGGTCAACAACGTCCTCTGCTTCCCCTTCATCTTCCGCGGCGCGCTGGATGCGGGGGCGACCACGATCAACGAGGCGATGAAGATCGCCGCCGCCGACGCCATCGCGGCGCTGGCGCGGATGGAGGCGTCGGAGGTCGTGGCGGCGGCCTATGGCGGGCAGGCGCCGGTCTTCGGGCCTGACTACATCATCCCGAAGCCCTTCGACCCCCGGCTGATCCTGGAAATCGCGCCGGCGGTGGCGAAGGCGGCCGCCGAATCCGGCGTCGCCCGCCGGCCGCTGGCCGATCTCGATGCCTATCGGCGGGAGTTGGAACGCTTCGTCTTCCGCTCCGGCAACCTGATGCGCCCGGTCTTCGAAGTGGCGCGCCGCAACACCGCCCGCGTGGTCTTCGCGGAAGGCGAGGATGAGCGGACGCTGCGCGCCGTCCAGACCGTGCTGGATGAAGGGCTGGCGGAGCCGATCCTGATCGGGCGGCGGGACGCCATCGCGGCGCGGGCGGCGGCGATGGGCCTCCGGATGGATTTCTCCCAATCCGTGCGGGTGCTGGACCCGACCCAGGATGCGGATGTGTTCGGCAAGCTCGTGCCGCTCTACCAGGGCAAGGTCGGCCGTCGCGGCGTGCCGCCGGATGCCGCCGCGCGGCGGGTGGGCAACCGCCCGACGGTGGCCGCCGCGCTGCTGCTGGAAGCGGGGCTGGCGGATGCCTGCCTCTGCGGTGGCACCGGCGATTGGCTCAGCCATTGGCACCATGCCTATGACGTCATCGGCAAGCAGCCGGGGCTGAGCCGCGTCTATGCGCTGTCGGCGCTGATCCTGCCCAGCGGGCACCTGTTCTTCGTGGACACCCACCTGACGGTGGACCCGACACCGGACCAGATCGCCGACATGACGCTGCTGGCGGCCGAGCAGATCCGGGCCTTCGGCATCGCCCCCAAGGCGGCGCTGCTGAGCCATTCGAGCTTCGGCGCCTCTGGCGCCCCGGGGGCGCAGAAGATGCGCGCGGCGCTGCGGGCGCTGCGCGCGCGCAACCCGGATTTCGAGGTGGATGGAGAGATGCACGCGGATGCCGCGCTGGTCCCGGCCATCCGCGCGCGGGCGGTGCCCGATTCGAAGCTGACCGATGCGGCCAACCTGCTGGTGATGCCCGACCTCGACAGCGCGAACATCGCCTTCAACTTGCTGAAGGCGGCGGCCGAGGGATTGCAGGTCGGCCCCATCCTGCTGGGCATGGCCAAGCCCATCCATGTGCTGGTGCCGAGCGTGACCGCCCGCGGCATCGTCAATATGACGGCGCTGGCAGCGGCGCAGGCGAATGGGCTGAAGGCGGGCTAGGGCGGCCCGCCCCTTTCGCCGCCGGCGTCGCGCGCCCATCTGCTTCGCATGACCAAGCTGCCCGACAGGCTGGGCAACCCCGCCGTTGCCGCCTTCCTCCGGAAGGTCGAGGCCATGCCGGCCGCGCGCCCCGCCTCCGGTCGGCCGGGGCGGCTGATCTTCGCCATCGACGCCACTGCGTCCCGCCAGCCCAGCTGGGATCGCGCCTGCCAGTTGCAGGGGGAGATGTTCCTGGCGGTGCGCGATGTGGGGGGGCTGGCCGTCAGCCTCGCCTATTACCGGGGCTTCCAGGAATTCGCGGCGACCCCCTTTCTGACCAATGCCGACGACCTCGCGCGCCGCATGACCGGCGTCGCCTGCCTCGGCGGGCACACCCAGATCCTGCGGACCCTGAAGCATGCGCTGGCGGAGACGCAGGCGGAGAAGGTCAACGCCGTGATCTTCATCGGCGACGCGCTGGAGGAGGATGTGGACCCGATCTGCCATGTGGCCGGCCAGCTCGGCCTGCGCGGCACGCCGGTCTTCTGCTTCCAGGAAGGGCATAATCCGATCGCCGAGACCGCCTTCCGCCAGGTGGCGAAGCTCTCGGGCGGCGCCTGGGCGCCCTTCGACGCCGGCAGCGCCGGGGCGCTGCGCGACCTGCTGCGCGCGGTCGCGGTCTTCGCGGCTGGCGGCCGGCAGGCGCTGGCGCGGCTCGGCACGGCCTCCGCGCGCGCCATCGCGGGGCAATTGCCCGCGCCGCGCGGGGGCTGAGGGGGATGGTCTGGATCATCCTCGGGCTGCTCGGCCTTGTCGCGGTGCTCGGGCTGCTGCGCCTGTTCGCCGATGCCAAGCCCGCGCAGGTCAAGACCGCCATCGTCTGGGGTGGCGGCCTGCTGGGCGTGGTGCTGCTCATCGCCTTCCTGGCCAGCGGGCGCGGTCCGCAGGCCTTCTGGACGCTGCTGCTGGTCGGGCCCGCGATCTGGCGCGCCGTGCAGGGCATGCGCGCCGCGCGGACCTTCGCCCGCGGCGGCCAGGCCAGCCCCGGCCAGGCGAGCGATGTGGAGACCGCCTATCTCGGCATGGGGCTCGACCATGACAGCGGGCGGATGACCGGGCGGGTGAAGGCGGGGCGCTTCGCGGGGCAGGATCTGGCCGATCTCGACCTGCCGCTGCTGTTCGACCTGCTGGCGGAGCTCGCGGCGGCCGACCCCGAAGGCGTGCCGCTGCTGGAAGCCTGGCTCGACCGCGCCCATCCCGATTGGCGGGACGCCGCGCCCGCCACGCCGCCACCCCGCCCGCCGGGCGGGCGCATGACGCGGGCGGAGGCGCTGGAGGTGCTGGGCCTCGGCGAAGGCGCGGATGAGACGGCGATCCGCGGCGCCCATCGCCGCCTGATGCGCGCCGCGCATCCGGACCAGGGGGGCTCCGACTGGCTCGCCTCCCGCCTCAATGAAGCGCGGGACGTGCTGCTGGGGTGATCCCCCCCTTGGCCCACAAACTGGCGGGAGGTTGCTCGGCGGGCCGATGGACGCTGTTGCGCCGCCGTGGCACTCCTGCCGCAACCTAACGGAGGATTCATCGCCCGTGCCAAAGCCGCTCCGCAAGGCCGTGCTGCCGGTTGCCGGCCTCGGGACCCGCTTCCTGCCCGCCACCAAGCAGATGCCCAAGGAAATGCTGCCGGTGGTGGACAAGCCCCTGATCCAATACGCGGTGGAGGAGGCGCGCGCGGCCGGTATCGAGCAGTTCTGCTTCGTCACCGGTCGCGGCAAGACCATGCTGGTGGACCAGTTCGACCTGGCCTATGAGCTGGAACGCACCCTGACCGAGCGGAACAAGCAGCGGGAGCTGGACATGCTCCGCGCGCAGTCGCTGCCGCCCGGCGCCATCGTCTCCACCCGTCAGCAGGTGCCGCTTGGCCTCGGCCACGCCATCTGGTGCGCGCGGGGCTTCGTGGGCGACGAGCCCTTCGCCGTGATGCTGCCCGACGACCTGATGCTGTGTGACGTCTCCTGCATGAAGCAGCTGGCGGACGCCTATGCCGAGACGGGCGGGAATGTGGTGGCGATCGAGGAAGTGCCGATGGCGCAGGTCTCGCGCTATGGCGTGATCGCGCCGGGCGCTGCGCGGGGCCGGCTGGTGGAGGTGACCGGGCTGGTCGAGAAGCCGCCGGTCGAAAAGGCGCCATCCAACCTGACCGTGATCGGCCGCTACGTCCTGATGCCGGAGGTGATCGGCCATCTCGCGAAGTTCGAGAAGGGCGCGGGCGGGGAGATCCAGCTGACCGACGGCATGGCGAAGCTGATCGGCAGCCAGCCCTTCCACGGGCTGCGCTACGAAGGCCGCCGCTTCGATTGCGGCGACAAGGCCGGCTGGCTGGAGGCGCAGGTGGCCTTCTCCCTGGCGCGGGAGGACCTGGCGCCTTCAATGCGCCACATCCTTTCGCGATACGCCTGAGTAATCTTTTGTGTGCCTCAGTCGCCGGCGCGGCCATCCGGCCGCTTGGCTTCGCCGCATTGGCGGCGCCCATTCGGGCGCTCGGCCGGCCATGCCGGCCGCAAGCCGACACCTGCGACTGCGGGCATGATGAGTGAGCCGGGAGCACCACAGCCGATGACCGCCTTCCACCACCGTTTCGACCCGACGAGCCTGCGCGAATACGACATCCGCGGCATCGTCGGGCAGACCCTGCATCCGGAAGACGCCTTCGCCATCGGCCGCTGCTTCGGCTCCATGGTGGTACGCGGCGGCGGGTCCAAGGTCGCGGTCGGCTATGACGGGCGGCTGTCCTCGCCGGAGATGGAGGCGCAGCTGGTGGCGGGGCTCCGCGCCTGCGGGCTCGAGGTGCTGCGCGTCGGCTGCGGCCCGACGCCGATGCTCTATTTCGCGACCTATGCGCTGGAAGCCGATGGCGGCGTGATGGTCACGGGCAGCCACAACCCGCCGAACTACAACGGCTTCAAGATGATGCTCGGCAAGAAGCCGTTCTACGGCAAGCAGATCCAGGAGATCGGCCGCATGGCGGCGGAGGGCGATGTGGTGCCCGCCGCTATCGGCTCCGACCGGCAGGTGGATGTGGCCGAGCGCTATGTCGCGCGCATGATGGAAGACTGGGATGGCGGTGACCGGCAGCTGAAGGTCGTGTGGGATCCGGGCAATGGCTCGGGTGCCGAGATCGTGAAGATGCTCGCCGCCCGGCTGCCGGGGACGCATTACGTCATCAACGGCACCATCGACGGCACTTTCCCGGCCCATCACCCGGACCCGACGGTTGCCAAGAACCTGGAGCAGATCATCGCGGAGGTCGCGCGCCAGGGCGCCGATCTCGGCATCGCCTTCGACGGCGACGCCGATCGCATCGGCGTGGTGGATGACCAGGGCAACATCTTCTTCGGCGACCAGCTGCTGGTCGTCCTCGCGCGCGACGTTCTCAAGTCGAGGCCGGGCGGGACGATCATCGCCGATGTGAAGGCCAGCCAGGTCCTGTTCGACGAGATCGCCAAGGCCGGCGGCACGCCGCTGATGTGGAAGACCGGCCATTCGCTGATCAAGGCGAAGATGGCCGAGACCGGCAGCCCGCTGGCCGGCGAGATGTCGGGTCACATCTTCTTCGCCGACAAATGGTACGGCTTCGACGACGCGCCCTATTCCGCTGTCCGGCTGCTCGGCATCGTCGCGCGGATGCAGGAGAAGCTCTCGGCCGTGCGCGCCGCGCTGCCGCAGGTGATCAACACGCCGGAGCTGCGCTTCGACTGCCCCGACACCCGCAAGTTCCAGGTGGTGGCAGAGGTGAAGGATCGCCTCGCCGCCGCCGGCGCCAAGGTGCAGGACGTGGATGGCGTGCGCGTGCTGACCGAGGATGGCTGGTGGCTGCTCCGCGCCTCCAA
>JBIIRI010000057.1:0-20617 GCA_044341625.1 Roseomonas sp. | reverse complement strand
CACGCGTGCGGTGGCGGAGGCGCTGGCGAAGCTCGCCGGCGATCTCGGCGCTGATCTGCGCCCGGGCGTCGAGGTGACGGGCTTCGACATCCAGGACGGCGCGGTGAAGGGCGTGGTCACGGCGTCGGGCGAGAAGATCGCCTGCGATGCCGTGATCTCCAACATGGATGCCATCCGCACCTATCGCGAATTGGTGGGCGGGGAGCCGGCGCGGAAATACGACCGCAAGGGCTTCGAGCCCGCTTGCAGCGGCGTGGTGCTCTATCTGGGCCTCAAGAAGCGCTACGAGCACTTGGCGCATCACTGCTTCGTCTTCTCCCGCGATGCGGAGGAGGAGTTCGACGCGATCTACAAGCGCGGCGAGCCCGCGCCCGACCCCACCGCCTATCTCGCCGCGACGTCGTGCAGCGACGACACCACCGCGCCCCCGGGCGGGGAGGCGCTGTATATCCTGGTCCACACCCCGCATCTGCGCCCGCATCACGACTGGTCGAAGATGTTCCCGGCTTATCGCCAGAAGATCCTCGACAAGCTGAAGCGCACGGCGGGGATGGAGGATATCGAGGAGCGGATCGTGGTCGAAAGCCAGCTGACGCCGGTGGATATCCACAACCGCTACAAGGTGCTGGACGGCGCGATCTATGGGCTGGCCAGCCACGGCACCTTCATGGGCGCCTTCAAGCCCGGCAACCGGTCGAAGGTCGTGAAGAACCTCTATCTCTGCGGCGGCGCGGCGCATCCGGGGCCGGGCATGCCGATGGTGATGATGTCCGGCTGGATCGCGGCCGACAGCCTCGACCAGGATCGCGGCGGGCGTGGCATGGACGAGTTCGCGCGCGAAGCCGGCCGGCGCGACGCGGAACTCGCCGCCGCGGCGGAATAGGCCTGCCGTGAACGCCACCGCGCCGACCGGGCCCAAGGCGCCGCCGGAAGACCCGGTGGGCCGCTACGACCCGCGGCGCATGGCGTTCTTCCACTTCATGTTCTCGCGCTTCTTCGGCAAGCACATGCGGGCCGGGCGCGTCGCCGCCTGGGGCATGCCGCGCGACCATGGCGCGCGGCCGCTGGTGGTCTTCGCGAACCATCCCGGCTGGTGGGACGGCGTCGCCTTCATGCTGCTCTCGGTCGCGCTGTTCCCGGGGCGGCGGATGTTCACGCCGATGGATAAGGGCGCGCTCGACAAATACGCCTTCATGCGCCGGCTTGGCGTCTTCGGGGTGGAGGGCGGCACGCCGCGCGGCGCGGTGGCCTTCCTTCGCACCGCGCAGATCGTGCTCGCCGCGCCCGATAGGATGCTCTGGATGAACGCGCCTGGCCGCTTTGCGGATGTGCGCGAGCGCCCGGTGCCCATCGCCCCTGGCATGACCCGCCTGCCCGAATTGGCGCCCGATGCGATCTTCGTCCCCCTCGCGCTCGACTACCCCTTCTGGAGCGAGCGGAAGGCCGAGATGCTCTGCGCTTTCGGCGAACCGATCGAGGGCGCAGCGCTCGCGGCGCTGGACCGGGATGCGCGGGCGCAAGCGCTGTCCGCCGCGCTGGCCGCCACGATGGAGCGGCTGGCGGAGGATGCGATCGCCCGCGATCCGTCCCGCTTCGTCACCCTGCATCGGGGCCGAGAGGGCATGGGCGGCATCTACGAATTGTGGCGCCGCCTGCGCGCCGCGCTGCGTGGCGAGCGCTTCGACGCCCGGCATGATTCCCGGCAGGAGGCCGGCTGAGCGATGGATCTCGATTTCACCTGGGCCTGGATCGCGCTGTTCCTGGCGAGCTTCCCGGCCACCATGGCGGTCGCCAACCTGGTCTTCGTCCGCCCCGCCCAGGGCACGCCGCAGCCGGGAACCCTGGTCTCTGTCCTGATCCCCGCGCGCAACGAGGAAGCGCACATCGCCGGCTGCATCGAAGCCGCCCTCGCCGCGCGCGGCGTGGCGGTGGAGGTGGTGGTGATGGATGACGGCTCCACCGACCGCACGGCAGAGATCGTGCGCGGCATCGCCGCCGCCGATCCGCGCGTGCGGCTGGAGACCTGCCCGCCCCTGCCGCCGGGTTGGACGGGCAAGGTGCATGCCTGCGCCAACCTCGCCGCCGCGGCGAAGGGCACGCATTTCCTGTTCATCGATGCCGATGTCCGGCTCGACCCGCTGGCGGCGGCCGCGATGGCGGGCCACGCGCAGCGCACCGGCAGCGCGATGGTCACCGGCGTGCCGCGCCAGCTGATCGGCTCGCTCGGCGAAGCCGTGACGGTGCCGATGATCAATTTTCTTCTGCTCTGCTACCTGCCCGGCGGCGGCCGCGCCTTCACCGAGCGCCCCGAAATGGCGGCGGCCTGCGGCCAGCTGATGATGGTGGAACGCGCGGCTTACGAGGCCACCGGCGGCCATGCGGCGATCCGCGGCGTGCTGCATGATGCGCTGCAGCTGGCGCGGAAGATGCGGGCCGGCGGCTTCGGGACCGAGGTCGTCGAAGGCGCGCCGCTGGCCAGCTGCCGCATGTACACCGGCTTCGCCGAAAGCTGGCGCGGCTTCATCAAGAATGCGCGTGAAGGCATGGCCACGCCGGTCGGGCTGCCGATCTGGACGGTGATGCTGGCGGGCGCCTTCCTCTGGCCGATCGCGCTGCTGCCGGAAGCCTGGGCCTTCCTGGCGATCGGGCTCGGCTTCGCGCTGCGCGCCGCCGTCACGCTCCGCGTGCGGGAACCGTGGTGGACCATCCCGCTGCACCCGCTAGCCGTGCTGGTCGCGCTGGCGATCCAATGGGCGGCGCTGGTGCGCGGCCTGATGGGCAAGCGCGAGGGCTGGAAGGGCCGCGCCTACCAGGGCGGGGCTGCCTGAGGCGACCGATGGAGGGCGCCCAGGGGATCGCGGTCGGGCCACCCACGCGCGACCATACCTCCGAGAACTTCCCCGTCGCCTCGCTGCTGCTGCCGCGGGCGGCGCGCCCCAAGGTGCTGGCCTTCTACCGCTTCGTCCGCACCGCCGACGACATCGCGGATTCGGCTGACCTGGACGCAACAGAAAAGCTGCGGCGTCTGGATGCGCTGGACGCGCTGCTGGATGCGCCGGACGGCCCGTTGCGGGATGTCGGCACGGCGGAAGCCCGCGCCATGCTCGGCGCCTTCCGCCAGGATGCGACCCAGCGCCGCTACGCCGATTGGGCCGATCTCGAACGCTACTGCACCCGCTCCGCCGACCCTGTTGGGCGCATGCTGCTGCGCGTGCATGGGGAGGATGCGGCGGCCTATCCGGCCTCCGACGCGCTCTGCACTGGCTTGCAGATCCTGAATCACCTGCAGGACCTGGTGCCCGACCGCGATGCGATGGACCGCGTCTACCTGCCCCTGCCCTGGATGGAGCTGGCTGGTGGGGAGGACGCCTTCTTCGCCCCCGGCAATCCCCATCGCCGCGCCGTGCTGGATGCTGCGCTCGACCGGGTGGAAGCGGTGCTGGAGGTCGCGGCGCCGCTGCCGCGCCTGTTGCGATCCGGCCTGCGCCGGCAGGCGGCGGTCACGCTCGATCTTGCCTGGCGGCTTTTGGCCCGGCTGCGCGCCGCCGATCCGGTGCAGGGGCGCGTCGCGCTGACGAAGCTGGATGTCGCTTCGGCCTTCGCGGCGCTGGCGCGCCCGGTGCCCTCCGATGCCGCGGTGGTGCGGGCGCGCGTGGCGCGGGCGCGATCCTCCTTCGCGCGCGGCATGGCGGTGCTGAAGGGGGAACGGCGCCGTGCGCTCTTCGCGGTCTATGGCTTCTGCCGCGCCGTGGACGACATCGCCGACGCCACCATGCCGCTGCCGGAGAAGCGCCGCTTCCTGGCCGCATGGCGCCGCAAGCTGGACGCGCCGGATTGCGCGCTGTCCGCCGAACTCGCCTGGGCCTGCCGTGCCTATGGCCTGCCGGCGGCTGAATGCGCGGAGATGGTCGCGGGGATGGAAACCGATGCCGAGCCCCGCGTGCGCGTGACGGATGAGGCGGCGCTCGATCTCTATTGCCGTCGCGTCGCGGGCAGCGTCGGCGCGATGGCCGTACGGATCTTCGGCGCGCCGCAGGCCGAGGGTTTCGGCCTCGCGCTCGGCCGCACCTTCCAGCTGGTGAACATCCTGCGCGATGCGGAGGAGGATGCGGTGCTGGATCGCGTCTATGTCCCGCGCAACCTGCTCGACCGCCACGGCGTCCACACAGATGACGCGCGGGAGATCGTCGCCCATCCGGGCTTCGCCGCCTGCTGCGCCGAATTGGCGGATCAGGCGCTGGATGGCTTCCGCCGCGCTGAACAGGAATTGGCCGCGCATGACACCAGCGCGCTGAAGCCGGCGCGGGTGATGATGTGGGGCTATCGCCGCCTGCTGGACCGCATGATGGCCACTGGCTTCGCCGCGCCCCGCATCCGCGCGCGGCTGACGAAGGGGGAGAGGCTCCGCATGGCGGTCCTCGCCCTGATGCCGGCATGACCTTCCATGTCGTCGGCGCCGGCGTGGCGGGGCTGGCGGGCGCGCTGCTGCTCGCCCGCGCCGGGCATCGCGTGATCCTCTACGAGGCCACGCCCGCGCCCGGCGGGCGGGCCCGCGCGCTGCCGGACGGCACTGACAACGGCACCCATGCGCTGCTCGGCACCAACCGCGTCGCCTTCCGCTTCCTATCGGCCATCGGGGCGCGGGAGGGATGGGTGGAGCCGGAGCCGCAGGGGCTGCCGGTGCTGGACCTGGCCGATGGCAGCGCCCGGCAGGTGGCGCTGTCGCCGCTCGGCTGGGCGCGGGCCGCCAGGCGGCCGGCGGGGCTGTCCTGGGGCGGGGTGATGGCGCTGATGAAGCTCGCCTTGCCCGGCGCGGATCGCACGGTGGCGGAGGTCTTCGCGGCCCATCCCGCCCTGCTCCGTGCGCTGGTGGAGCCGCTGACGGTGGCCGCGCTGAACACCCCGGCGCCGGAAGCCTCGGCCCGGCTGCTGGGCGTTGTGCTGCGGCGGCTGGCCGCGCCCGGCGCGGCGCGGCTGTTCGTCGCGGCGCGCGGGCTGGGGCCGGACCTTGTCGCCCCGGCGGTTGCGACGCTGGGCTGCCATGGCGCGACGCTGCGGGCGGGGATGCGGCTGCGCGGCCTCGAACGCCAGGGGGATCGCGTGACCGCGCTGGATTTCGGCGATCACGCCGTGGCCCTGCCGCCGGAGGAAGCGGTGCTGCTCGCGGTGCCGCCCTGGGAAGCAATCCGCCTGCTGCCCGGTGTGCCGGCGCCGCAGCAGCATGCGCCGATCCTCAACCTGCACTTCGCCCATGTCACGGACGGGCCGGTGCGGTTCATCGGCCTGCTGGGTGGGCTGGCGCAGTGGATGCTGGTGCGGCCGGGTGGCGTCTCCGTCACCGTCAGCGCCGCCGATGACAGCGTCGGCCTGTCGGAGGAGGAAGCGGCCCGCCGCATCTGGCCCGAATTGCGGGAAGCCGCCTTGCGCTTCGGCCTGCCGGGCGATTGGCCGGTGGCGCCGCCCCCCGCACGCGCGGTGCGCGAACGCCGCGCCACGCCGCGCCACGGCATCGGCCCGCGGCCCCACCCGCCGCGCCGCCCGCTGGCGAACCTGGCCCTGGCGGGCGATTGGACGCTGCCGGAACTGCCCGCGACCATCGAGGCCGCGATCCGATCCGGCGAGGCCGCCGCCGCCGCGCTGCTCAGCGCGCCCGTGCCGAAGGATACCGCATGACCCCGGCCGAAGCCCTGGCCCATCTCCGCGCCGCCGAGGCGCGCGACGGCCGCATCGGGATCGATGCGCGGCGCGAGCTGCTGCGGCGGCTGGCCGACGGGCTGTTGCGGCAGGCGGAGGCCTTCGCCGCCGCGCTCGATGCCGATTACGGCGGGCGGTCGCGGATGGACACGCTGCTGGCCGATATCCTCGTCGTGGCCGATGCGGCGCGGTATTCGCGGCGCAAGCTGAAGGGCTGGGCGCGCCCGCGCCGCGCCGCCGTGCCCTATCCCTTCTGGCCCGCCACCGCCTTCGAGGAACCGGTGCCGAAGGGCATCATCGGCATCATCGCGCCCTGGAACTACCCGGTGCAACTCGCGCTCTGGCCCGTCGTCGATGCGATTGCCGCTGGCAACCGCGTGGCCGTGAAGCCGTCCGAGCATGTGCCGCGCACCACTGCCCTGATCGCGGCGCTGCTCGATGAGGTGCTCGGCCCCGACATCGCCGTGACCGTTACGGGCGATGCGAGCGTCGCCACCGCCTTCGCCGCGCAGCCCTGGGATCACCTGGTCTTCACCGGCGGCACCGCGACCGGCCGCAAGGTGGCGGAAGCCGCATCCCGCAACCTGGTGCCGGTGACGCTCGAACTCGGCGGCAAATGCCCCGCCATCGTGCTGCCGGGCGCCGATTTGGCCGAGGCGGCGCGGAACATCCTTGTGGGCAAGGCGGTGAATGCCGGCCAGACCTGCATCGCCCCGGATACAGTGCTGCTGGTGGGCCATGCGCCCGCCGCCTTCGCCGCGGCCTGTAAAGCGACCGGCATCGCCCTGCCGGAAGGGGCCATCGCTTCCGCCACTCAAGCCGCGCGGCTCGACGCGCTGGCGGAAGGCGCGCGGCTGACGCCGCTCGGCCCGGACGGCCCTGGGCGCCAGCGCGCCATCACGCTGGTGGAGGCCCCGCCCGGTTCGCCGCTGGAGCGGGAGGAGATCTTCGGCCCGCTGATCCTGATGGAGCCCGTGGCCGACCTCGCCGCCGCCATCGGCTGGATCACGGCGCGCACGCCGCCGCTCGCGATCTACCTGTTCGGCGCGACGGCGGCGGAGGAGGCGGCGGTGGCCTCTGCCACGCGGTCCGGCGCCATCGTCAGCGGCCGCGCGGTGGAATACGCGGCCTTCCCGTCCTTAGGCTTCGGCGGCGTCGGCGCGTCAGGCCAGGGGCGCTACCATGGGCAGGCGGGGTTCCTGGCCTTCTCCGACATGCGGGCGCGGGTACGGCATGGCCGATGGAGCCTGTCGCGCCTGTTCGACCTCCCGCGCCGGCCAATGGCGCTGCGGATCACGGAGCGGCTGATCGGCAAGCGTTGATACCCGTCTCACAAAGGACTGACCTGCGGCCCGGAGGGCCGAGGCCGCGAATGCGGCCCGCGGCTTATACCGCGTAGCCAAGCCGCGCGGATGCGCGGCGCCCGGCGACTGAGGGGCACGAAGGTGAAACCTTCGTGCGCTGGGTCTGAGAAGATGCCCGCCGCCGGACTCGAACCGGCACACCCTCACGGATTGCGGATTTTAAGTCCGCTGCGTCTACCATTCCGCCAGGCGGGCAAACCCGCAGCGGCGTATAGCCGCTGCCCGGCTCCGCGCAATGCGCTTCAGGGCGCGAGCCGCGCGAAGGTCAACTCGTGCTTGTTGTGGGCGCCGTGGAAGACCACCGCGCCTTCGATCGCGGCGAAGGCGGCGGCGACCTCGTGGTCGGTCTCGCCCTGGAACTTGATGGTGCAGACCAGGTTGCGGGCGGCCCCGGCCGCGATCCAGCGCTGCACCAGCGCCAGCAGCCGCGCCGGGTAGCAGATCACGTCGCTGAACAGCCAATCCACCGGCGGTTCCGTCCGTGGCTCCATGCCGAAGGCGCTTTCCTGCCGCACCGAGACACCCGGCATGGCGACGACGCGTGGGTCGAGCGGCGCCTTGTCCACCGCCGCCACCTGCGCGCCGAGCCGCGCCAGCACCCAGGTCCAGCCCCCCGGCGAGGCGCCGAGATCGAGGCAGCTTTCCCCCGGCTGCGGATGGCGGCCCAGCCGCGTCAGCGCTTCCCACAGCTTCAGATAGGCACGGGATGGCGGGCCCTCCCGGTCCTCGACGAAGGTGACCTCGCCATTCACGAAGGGGCTTGTCTTGGTGGGGGAGGCGAGCAGCCGGTCCGGCGTCAGCAGCGTCCACGCGCCGAGATGGCCCTGCGGCGCGGGCTCCGGGAAGACCAGCGGGCGGGCCTTCACCGGGGGCAGGCGTTCCGTGACCAGCGTGCTGCGCCGGTGATGCGCGGCGGCATAGCCGGCCCAGTTGCGCTGGATGCCGCGCAGCGCATCTGCGGCCGCCTTGACCGATGGCGCCGCGATCTCCTGCGGTGCGGTCCAGATGTCGAGCGCCCAGGCCATGTGGCGCGGCGCGTCCGGCGACAGCGCCAGCCTTCCGTGCCAGGCCGAAACGCGGCACCTGGCGCGGCGCAATTCCTCGGCCAGGTCGCCCTCGAAGCCCTCGGCGGCGAGATAGGCGCTGCGGATCATCGGCTGCGCGCCAGCGCGCCGAGAGCGAGCAGGACCCAGCCGGCCAGCAGCATCGCGCCACCCGCCGGCGTGACCGCGCCGATCGAATGCTCCGTCAGCGCCCGCAGCCAGACCCCGCCGCAGAAGCCGATTGCGCCGAGGGTGAAGCAGGCGGCGGCCAGATGCGGCAGGGGTCCCTGCCGCCGTTCCGCGAGCAGCCCTGTGAACAGCAGCGCCAGCCCGTGCCAGGCGGCCAGCTGCGCGCCTGTCATCGCCAGCGTGGCGCGGTCGGCCGGCAGCCCATGCGCCGCATAGCCCGACATGGCGACCGCCATCAGGCCGAACAGCGCACCGGCGATCATCCAGAGGCGGGACAGCATCCCCCCAGCCGTTAGCCCAGCGCGCCGGCTGGCGCCACCGGGCGCGCGGTGCTCATCCGCCGCGCCGCAACGCCCCGGCGGCCAGATGGGCCGCGCGCGTTGGCGCCGGCAGGCGGTGGCCGAGACCGGTCCGCAGCACCCAATCCAGCGCCGTCGCCAGCGAAACGCGGTGCCCGGCCGAGACATAGACCGGATTGGCCCCAAGCCGCGTCCGCAGCGCGACGCCCAGCTGCCGCCCCTGCCAGACCAGCGGCGCCTGCGCGCCCGGCGCCGCGCCCAGCTCGCCTTCCACCCGGCCGACCAGGATGGATTTGGCGACGCCGATCGTCGGCACATCCAGCATCACCCCGAACAGGCTCGCGATGCCAAGGCCGCGCGGATGCGCGATCCCATGGCCATCGACCAGCACGAGGTCGGGCCTGGGATGCAGCCGCCCCCAGGCCTCGGCCAGCGCCGGCACTTCCCGGAAGCCGAGCAGGCCGGGGATATAGGGCAGGCCGCCGCGCCGGACGGCCCCGGCCTGCCCCAGCGGCCGCAGATCGGGCCAGGACAGCGCGATGAGCGCGGCATGCACGGCCCGGTCCGGATCGAAGCGCGTCGCGGAGGCATCGGCGCCGCCGATGACCGCCACGGGGCCGATCCGGTCTTCCGTGACCACGCGCGCGGCAAGCTCCGGCACCATCGCGCGGGCTTCCGCCGCCGTGGCGGGTGTGGGCAGGCCGGGGAAGGGCGCGCCCGGATCGGTCAGGCGGCATCCCCGCGCATGGCGGGAACCAGCAGCGTGACATTGTGGCGGAACATCGCCTCATAGCTCGCCGACGGCCCATCGGCGGCGGACAGCGCATCGGCGTAGAGCCGCCCGCCCACCCGCACACCGGCTTCCTGCGCCAGGCGCTGCAGCGTCGCGGGGTTGCCCATATTTTCCATGAAGACGGCGGTGATGCGCTCGCTGCGGATCTGGCGGATCAGGCGGGCGACCTCCGCCGCGCTGGGCTCGGCTTCCGTCGAGACGCCCTGCGGGGCCAGGAAGCGGATGCCATAGGCGGCCCCGAAATAGCCGAAGGCGTCGTGGCTGGTGACGACCACGCGCCGCGTTTCGGGAACGGCTGCGATCTGCGCGCGCACCCAGGTGTCGAGGTCTGTCAGCCGCGCGACATAGGCCTCGGCGGCGGTCGCATAGGCCGCGGCGTTGGCGGCGTCCGCCGCGCCGAGCGCCGCCGCGATGGCCTGGACGTAGCGGATGCCGAGCCGAAGATCCTGCCAGGCATGGGGGTCCGGCACCATGCGCGGCTGCCCCTGCTGCTGGCCCGCCTGTTGCTGGCCGCCATGGCTGTGGCCATGCCCGTGCGAATGCGCGGGCATCCGGCGTGGCGTGAGGCCGTCCGTCGCCGTCACCATACGTCCGCGCCAATTCGCCGAACGCACCATGCGGTCGAACCAGCCATCGAAGCCGAGCCCGTTCCGCACCGCGAGCGCCGCGCCGCGCAGGGCTTCCGCATCCGAGGGGCGGGGCTGGAATGTGTGGGCATCGACATTCGGCCCCGCGACGGTACGCAGCGCGATGCGCTCCCCCGCCACCTCGCGCACCATGTCCCCGAGGATGGAGAAGGATGCCACGACCCGCAGCGGTTCCTGCGCACGCAGAAGACCGGGCATGGCGAGGGCCGGGAGCAGGCTGAGCAACAGGCGGCGATGCATGACGAGGCCGTTTGGAATGTTATAGTATAGCTATATCGTCATCGGAGATCGCCGGGCAAGGTGGCAATGGCCGCCCTGCCCGGTGGGTTGGGGGGGCCGCCTCAGCCGCGCCTTGCGGCCCGAAAAGCCTCGAAGAAGGCGGTGGGGCGCAGGATGCGGTTTTCCATCTTGATCAGCAGGCCGCGCGCCCCGGCTTCCTGCAGGTAGTCGCCCCAGGCCGGATCGGCGGCCATGGCGGCGCGGCGCCGCTCCCGGTCCCCCTGATCCGCATAGCCCCAGAGATGCACGACGGTGTTCAGCGCGCCTTCCACGGTCGTGTACCAGCCGAGGCAATTCTCGAGGTACTTCAGCTGCAGCGGCCACGCCTTGTCCTGGTAGAGCGCCACGAATTCCGCCATGCGGTTCGGCAGCGTGGTGTAGATCCTGAGGTCGGCGATCATCCCGGGTCTCCTTCGTCTTGGCGCGCCGGGTGCTGCCGCGCGTCCTGCGGCAGTGATGTCACATATCCGTCGATCCGGCGTCACCCGCCGCCTGTATTGGCCCGGCTGCGGGAGGGCGGCTAGGATGCAGGCGCTGCCGCCCCCGCTCACTCCGCCGCCAGCCAGACCTCCAGCGTCTGCGGCGCGGGCTGGGGCAGGAAGGCGCGGAAATCCTGGATCGCCCAGCCGCGCCCGAGCCGCGCGGCCAGCCGCGCCGCCGCAGCCTGATCCTCCTCGTGGAAAAAGCGCACGACGGGGGTGGAGGGCACGAAGGCGGCGCTTCGGACGCCCTGCACCTCGAAGCCGCCGCCGCGAAGGCTCTGCGCCAGTTCCGCCGCCGCGCCTGACGCGGCCGTGGAATTGGCGCGATGATGCACCACGACGCGCATGGGGCGCATGCCTGGCTCCTGCGGTGGCGGCAGGCTGCGGCGCGCTGCCGTCTCCTGCTCCAGCGCCGCGACCTCCCGCTCCAGCTCCAGCCGGGCCGCGCGGAGCGCCGCCAGCCGCGCTTCCTCGGCCGCGATCTCGGCGCGGCGGGCGATGATGGTGGGATCGGGTTCGGGCGCCAACGTGGGCGGCATACCGCGTTCAGCCACGCGGGGCGGCAGGCCGGCGCCGAAGGGCCGTTCGGACGGCCGGCGATCCGGACCGCTCAGCGCGCCCCACAGGACAAGGCCCAGCAGCAGCGCGACGCCGGGCGCCAGAAGCCAGCCGCGCCACCGCGCCCGGTGCAGACGCCGCGGGCCGATGGCCTGCCGCTCCATCTGCATCGGCTCCAATCCCCGTCCGGCGCCGCGCGCCGCGGGCGTCACGCGGCGCCTTCGCGCTCCGCCTGCGACTGGGCGGCCAGCGCGCGCGCCATCTGGCTGAGGGCTTCCTGGTGCTTCTCATTGTCGATCAGCGCGAAGTTCCGCGCGAGTTCGAGGCACATGCGCTGGCGCGGGCTGGCTTCCTGCGCCGCGGCATCTGGGCCCAGCCCCTCGAAGAACCAGGAGACCGGGACGCCCAGCACCTGGCCGATCTCGAACAGCCGGCCGGCGGAGATGCGGTTCAGCCCGCGTTCGTATTTATGCGCCTGCTGGTAGGTGACGCCGATCATCTTCGCCAGCTGCTGCTGTGAGAGGCCCATCATCACGCGCCGCTCGCGGATGCGGGCGCCAACATGGCGATCGGCGGCATTCGCCCGCTGCCCCACCCGTTCCGCCGATGCGCCCGCGGCGGCGCGGTGTCCTGTCTCGGTGGTGATCATCCTGCCCGATCCCTGCCCCGGTGTTGGTCGCCTTGTCGAATGCGCCAACAGGGCCTGCGTTCCACCGATGCGCGCATGACAAGCGCTTGATGGCGCGGATGGGATGGCAGGCTCTGCGCGCCGAGGCCGAATGGCCGGCACGGGGGATGGTCACGACTGCGGCAGTGTCCCGCGCGGCTCCGGGCCCAGCATCGGCCGCCACAGCGGCCAGGTGATCAGCAGCGCGAGCAGCCCTTGCGCGCCGACCAGGGCGGTGGCAGCGGGCGCGCCGAGCCAATTCGCCAGCAGCCCGATCTGCAGGAAGCCCAGCAGCCCCGTGCCGATCGCGGTGGACAGCACGCCGAGCGCGCGCCCGCGCATCTCCGGCGGCACCATCAGGTAGGTCAGCGTCGTCTGCATCGTCGCGAAGCCCGCGCCGCCGATGCCGGTGACCAGCAGCGCCAGCCCCGCCGTGATCGGGCCGGGCGACAGGGCGAAGCCGATCATCATCGCCAGATACAGCGTGGTGCCGCCCACATAGATCACCGCGTAGCGGTCCGGCCGCGCCAGCAGCCCGATCAGCGCCGCGCCCACCAGCGCGCCGACCCCGTCGATCCCCGCCAGCACGCCCACCCCTTCTGGTCCGAGGCCGAGCGCGGTTTCGCCGATCACCGGGATCATGCTGGTGCAGGGCCAGGCAAAGAGGTTGAAGATCACCGTCACCACCATCACCGCGCGCAGCCGCGGCAGGCGGAAGCCGAGGGCGAGGCTCTCGCCCATTTCCCGCAGGACGCCCGCCGCGCGGGGCGGTGCGCGGGTGCGGCCGATGGTAAGGCCCGCCGCCAGCCCGACCGCCAGCAGGTACAGCAGGCAGGCCAGGCCGAAGGCCTCCCCCGCGCCGAAGGCCGCGAGCAGCGTCCCGCCCACGGCCGGGCCGGCCACGCGGCTCGCATTGTTGCCCATGACATCCAGCGAGATCGCGGTGCCCATGCGCGCCGCGCCCACCGCTTCGCCGATCATCATCCGCCGCACCGGATTGTCGCTGGCCCAGCCCAGCCCACTGCAGAAGGAGGCCAGCGCGACGTGCCAGACCTCGAGCGCGCCGAAGAAGGCAAGGATCGACAGTCCGCCCACGGCGGAGCCTTGCAGCAGCAGCACGCCCAGCAGCGAATGCCGCCGCGGCACCCGATCCGCCAGCACGCCGAGCAGCGCGCCGAACAGCCCCATCGGGGCCAGACGCAGCAGCATCATCAGGGCGACAAGGAAGGCCGATTGCGTCAGTTGGAAGACGACGACGGCGCCCACCAGCATCTCGAGCCAGCGCGCGACAGAGACCGAAAGCCCGACCAGCCAGAGGCGCCGGTAATCCGGCACCGTCAGGATGCTGCGCGCCTGTGCCGTTTCCAACGCGTCCACCCGGTCTCGTCGAGGGGGTAGCTTCGCAGCACCGGGGCGGCGGCTCAATCCCCGCCGCGACAGCGCCCCTTATCAGCCGGCGGCGGCATTGCGGCTGGCGTCGGTGTCGACGATCCGCCCATCCTCCATCGCCACGATGCGGTCGGCGATATCGAGGATGCGCGGATCATGCGTGACCAGCAGGATCGGCACGCCGCGCGACTTCGCGAGGTCGCGCAGCAGCTGCACCACCTCATGCCCGCTGGCCTTGTCGAGGGCTGCCGTCGGCTCATCCGCCAGCACCAGCCCCGGATCGGCGGCCAGCGCGCGCGCGACGGAGACACGCTGGCGCTGGCCGCCTGAGAGCTTCGCCGGCACGCGATCCTCATGGCCCTGCAGCCCGACCGCCGCCAGCAGCGCGCCGGCGCGGGCCATCCGTGCGCGTTCATCCAGGCTGCCATCTTGTTCCAGCGCCATCGCGACATTCTGCCGCGCGGTCAGGAAGCCCAGCAGATTGTGGTTCTGGAAGATGAAGCCGATGCGCCGGCGCAAGCTGACGCGCGCTGGCTCTCCCGCGCCTGACAATTCTTCGCCCAGCACGCGCGCGCTGCCGTCCTGCATCGCACGCAGCGCGCCGATCAGCGTCAACAGCGTCGTCTTGCCGCTGCCCGACGGGCCGGTGAGCAGCACGATCTCGCCTTCCCGTACCGTCAGGTCGACATCGCGCAGCACGGGGCGCCGCAACTCCCCTTCGCCATAGGCGTAAGTGACGCCGCGCAGCAGGACGGGGTCCATCAGAACATGTCTGCCGGGTTGGCGTCGCGCAGCTTGCGCACGGCCAGCAGCCCCGCGACGGCGCACATGACGAAGATCATCACGAAGACCGTGATGCCCATGGCGGCGTCCAGCCGCAGCGGCAGGAAGGTGGCGCTGCCGACGAAATCATAGAGCAGGAAGGACAGCAGCAGCCCCGGGATGAAGCCCGCCACCGCCAGGATCAGCGCCGCCCCCAGCACCACACGCGCCAGGTAGGATCCGGAATAGCCCATCGCCTTCAGCGTCGCGTATTCCTTCAGGTGCCCTGCGATATCGCTGAACAGGATCTGGTAGACGATCACCATCCCGACCACGAGGCCCATCGCGCTGCCGAAGGCGAAGATGAAGCCGATCGGCGTCGCTTCTTCCCAATAGCGCCGTTCATGCGCGCGCAGCTCGGCCTGGGTCATCACCATCACATCGCCGGGCAGCAGCGCCTGCAGCCGCGCCTGCGCCTGCCGCAGATCGGCGCCTTCGCGCAGCTTGATCGCGACGAGATCCACCGCCGCCACCTGCCGTTCCTTGACCAGCCGGCGGAAATTGACCTCCGACAGCACGACGTTGCCATCGGCGCCGAAGGAAGGCCCGATCTCGATCAGCCCCACCACATCGACGCGACGCCCGCCGATCTCCGCCTCGATCGGGCTGCCGCGTTCCGCCAGCAGCCGTCCGACCGGGCCGAATTCGGGGCGGGAGCGGGTGTCGAAGGCGACTGCGTCGGCGCGTTGCAGCGCGGCCACCAGCTCTGGCCCCAGGCCCGGGAATTCCAGCACGCCCGCCGCGCTGTCCACGCCGATCAGCTGCACCGCGCGGCGGCTGCCATCCACCGGGTTCCGCCAGGAGGCCTGCGCCAGATAGACCGGCACGGCGCGCTCGACCTCCGGCAGGGCCAGCGCCTGCTGCGCCCGCACGCGTGGCAGGGGTTCGGGGCGGAAGCTCGCGGTGGTCAGCGGGTGCATCAGGAACAGGTCGCCGCGCATCGCGCCGATCAGGTTCGTGGCACTTTCGAACAAGGCACTCCGGAAGCCGAGCTGCATGAAGACCAGCACGCAGGCGAACAGCACGCCGGCGATGGCCGAGGCGAGCCGCGCCTTCTCCGACCGCAGCTGCCGCCAGGCCAGCCGGATCGCCAGCAGCGTGGAGGTGGCGAAGCCCGGGCGTTGGCGCAGCACCGGGCGGTCGGCCTCCCCGCCGCGCTCCGGCGCCCAGGGCAGCAGCTTCTCAGGCGGGACGATCCGGTTCATGGCCTGATCGCCACCTGCACCTGCATGTTGGACCGGCGCGCCAGCGCCGCCGCCGCCTCCGGCGGCAGGGCGAGGCGGACTTCCACGGTGCGCGCATCGACCGCGGCGACGGGATCGGTCGTCGCCTGGGTGTTGCGGCGAACCTGCCAGCCGATCTCCCGCACCGTGGCGGGGAAGCGCGTGGCCTCGCCGGGCACCAGCACCTCCGCCGCGGCGCCCAACCGCAGGCGCGGCAGGTCGGTCTCATAGACATCGGCGACGATGTCCATGCGCGACAGGTCGGCGATCTCCAGCACGCCTTCCGCGCCGGCGCGCTCGCCGCTGCGCGCCATCACGCGAAGGATGGTGCCGGCGATGGGCGCGCGGAGCCTGGCCAGCGCGGCCTCGGCCTCGGCGCGGGCCAGCGCGGCCTCGGCGGCGGCGAGTTCGGCTTCGGCCAGCGCGAGGTCTTCCGGGCGCGGGCGCAACAGGGTCTCGAGCGTCGCCTCGGCCTCCGCGCGTTCCGCGCGGGTGCGGTTCGCGATGAAGCGGGCGCGTTCCGCCACGGCCTCCGCGCCGGCGCCGGCGCGTTCCAGCCGCTCGGCGCGGTCCGCTTCGCGCCGGGCGCTGTCCTCGGCGTTGCGGAGCGCCTCGATCCGCGCGCGCTGCCCCGCGATCTCCGACGGGCGACCGGCGGCGCGGGTGCGGTCCAGCCGCGCGCCGGCCTGGGCGCGCTGCGCCTGCGCCTGCAGGAGTGCCGCGTCCCGTAGCCCGGCGTCGCTGAACTCCGCCAGGATCTGGCCTTGGGTGACGCGGTCGCCTTCCGCGACCAGCAGGCGTTCGATCCGCGCGCCGTCCTGCGACGGGGCGGGGGCGAGCCGCAGGATGCGGGAGGCAGGCTCGACCCGGCCGAGCGCGCCGACGCCCGCCGGGGCGGTGGCGGCGGCTGGCGCCGGGGTGCGCTCTGCCTCGCCCGGGCGCATCCAGGCGAAGCCGGCACCGGCGGCCGCGAGCAGCGCGGCGCCGAGAAGAAGCTTGGTGCGGCGTGTCATCGGGCCTGCTCCAGCAGCCGTTCCAGCACGCTTCGCATCGTCGCGCGCTCGGCGTCGCTCGGCGCATAGAGGCGGAAGATGCGGGCCGTGAACATCCCGTCGGCGGCGGCGTGGATCGCCTCGCCCATGCCGGGCGGCAGGCCGTCAGCCGCGTTGTCGGCGCGCATCTGTGCGATCACGGCCCGCACCGGGTCGAGCAGGGCAGGGTCGTGGTGGAAGGCGGCGAGGAAGATCGCGGCCGCGCGGTCATGCTTCTCGTTGCAGGACCGCTCGCCATCGCCGAAGCCCCATTCCAGGTTGGCGCGCGCCACGCGCCCCGGCCCTGGCGGCTGCGCCGCGACGCAGGCGAGGTATTCGGCGCGCATGAAATCCGCGAGGCGCGCCATCAGCGCGGCCAGCAGCGCTTCCTTGGAGGCGAAGTGATACAGCAGCCCGCCCTTGGACACGCCGGCGTCGCGGGCCGCGGCCTGCAGCGTCAGGCCGGCGACGCCGCGGGTCTGCACGATGGCCTCGGCCGCATCCAGGATCCGGGTGCGGGCATCGGGCTGGGCTGGCTGGGGGGCGTCGGTCATGCGCCCTAACTATACCGGCTGGACGGTCTGTCAAGGCAAACCGTCCGGCCGGTACAGTCGATCCGGTCAGATGGCGGTCGGCACCTGCGCCACCAGGGGGTCCAGCAGGCTCTCGATGGCGGCGGGTTCTTCCCAGGCCAGGGCCACGGAGATGACGGTGACGCGCGAGCGGTAGGCGGGCGGGATGCGGACGAAATCCTTGCGCGTGGTTACCGGCACGGCGCGCAGGGCATCGGCCTGGGCCAGCAGGTCCTTCAGGTCGCCATCGTCATAGGGGTAGTGGTCGGCGAAGGATTCCCGCCCCGCCAGCACCGCGCCGGCTTCCTGGAGCGTGGCGAAGAATTTCGGTGGGCTGGCGATGCCGCAGAAGGCGAAGACCGGCTGGCCGGCCAGCGCGGCGGCCTCGGGCCCCGCGACCAGACGGGCGCGCAGCACCGGCAGGCCCTTCGGCAGTTGCGCCAGGGCGCCGGATTCATCCGTGCCGATCAGCACCGCCGCCTGGCACCGCGCGGCGGCATTGGCGACCGGCTCGCGCAGCGGCCCGGCCGGGATCACCCGACCATTGCCGAAGCCGAAGCCGCCATCGATCACCAGTAGCGAGAGGTCCTTCTCCAGCGTCGGGTTCTGCAGCCCGTCATCCATCACGATCGCCTGCGCGCCGGCCGCGACCGCCGCCTGCCCGCCCGCGCCGCGATCTGCCGCGACCCAGGTCGGCCGCACATCCGCAAGCAGCAGCGCTTCGTCGCCCACCTGGGTGCTGTCATGGCTGGCGGGATCGACGCGGACCGGGCCCTTCAGGCTGCCGCCATAGCCGCGCAGCAGGAAATGCGAGGCCACGCCACGCTCCGCCAGCCGCCGGCCGAGATCGAGCGCGACCGTCGTCTTCCCGGCCCCGCCGGCCGTCGCATTGCCGCAGCAGATGACAGGCAAGGGGGCCCGCCAGCCGCTGCGCGCCATGCGCCGCGCCGTCGCGCCGGCATAGATCGCCGAGAAGGGGGAGAGGAGAAGGGGCGCAATTCCCCCGCCACCACCCACCCAGAAGCCGGGAGCTCGCATCAGGCCTCGTTCTTCAGTTCAAACCCGCCGCAGGCCCTGTCACGGGCTTCTGCGGCCGTGTCTCGGCCGGCAAAGCCGGCTCCAGCAGCTCCAGCAACGCCCCGGCCAGCCGGTCCGGCAAGCCCGCCTGGCCCTGGGCGACGGAGGCGGCGGCCATGGCCAAAGCCCGCGCCCGTCCGAGATCGGATAGCACGTCCCGGATGGCCGGCGCCAGCGCGGCGGGCCCGTCGAGCCGGATCGCCCCGCCGGCCTCCAGCAGCCGCGCCACCGGTTCCTCGAAGTTCCAGGTGTGGGGGCCGAGCAGGATGGGGCAGCCGAGCCGCGAGGCCTCCAGCGGGTTCTGCCCGCCATGCCGCACCAGGGACCCGCCCACCAGCGCCGCGCCGGCCAGCCGGTAGAACAGCCCGAGCTCCCCCATCGTGTCGGCGACATAGACCGCTGCCTCCCGCCCCGGCAGCGCGCCCTCGGCGCGGCGCCGCGTCACCAGCCCGGCCCCGGCGGCCAGCGCGGCGATGGCCGCGCCCCTGTCCGGGTGGCGGGGCGCGATGATGGTCAGCAGCTCCGGGATATCCCGCGCCAGGGCGGCATGCGCGCCGAGGACCATCGCGTCCTCCCCCGGATGGGTCGAGGCGGCGAGGAAGACAGGCCGCGTGCCGATCGCGGCCTGCAGCGCCGCCAGCGCCGCCGGATCAGCCGGCAGCGGCGGCGCGGCGGACTTCAGGTCGCCCCAGCTTCGCACCCCCGCGACACCGAGCGCGCCGAGCCGCCCCGCATCCTCCGGCGAGCGTGCGGCCACCAGGCGGAAGGCGCCGAGGATGGCCCGCGCCAGCCCCGGCGCGCGGGCCCAGCGCGCCGCGCTGCGCGGGCTCATGCGCGCATTGACCAGAGCCAGCGGCACGCCGTGGGTGGCGGCGGCGGCCAGCAGGTTGGGCCAGAGCTCGCTCTCCACGAAGGCGCCGGCATCGGGGCGCCAATCGGCCAGGAAGCGCTCCACCCAGCCCGGCACATCGAGCGGTGCGAAACGGTGCTGCACCCGCGCCGCCCACTCTGGCGACAGGCGCTGCGCCAGCAGATCGGCGGAGGTCACGGTGCCGGTGGTGACCAGGAAGCGCAGATCCGGATCGCGCCGCGCCATGGCATCCAGGACTGGTAGGGAGGACAGCGTCTCGCCCACGCTCGCGGCGTGCAGCCAGAACAGCCGCCCCGGCGGCCGCGCGGCGCCGAGCCCGCGTCGTTCGCCCAGCCGGTCCGCGATCTCCTTCCCCCGCCGCGCCCGCAGGCGCAGATGAAGGGGCAGCAGCGGCGCCAGCAGCGTCGCGGCCAGTCGCCAGGCCCGCAGCGCGGCGCTCATCGGCCGATCCCGACCTCCGCATCCGCCGTGGCGCAGGCGGCATCCAGTGCGGCGGCGACGATGGGCAGCGCGGCCTCCGCCCCGTCGCGCGGCACCTGCACCGGCGCCCCGCAGGCGATGACGCCCCGGCCGAAGGGCAGTGGCATCATCATCCGGTCCCAGCTGGGCAGGATACGATGATGGCTGGTCGCACCCGCCACCGGCACGATCACCGCGCCGGACCGTGCCGCGAGCTGCACCAGCCCCGGCGCCGGCTGGCGGCGCGGGCCGCGCGGGCCGTCAGGCGTGATCGCAATCGGGTTCCCCGCCCGCAGCACCCGCAGCATCTCCACCAGCGCCTGGGCGCCACCGCGGCTGGAGGAGCCATAGACCATCCGGAACCCGAACCGCGCCACCGCCGCGCCGATGAAGCGCCCATCGCGGTGCTGGCTGACCAGCACATGCGGCACCAGCCCCGTCGCGGCCGGCTCTCGCTCCGCCGCCAGGCGGAACAGGATGGGGATGACGGGCAGCCGTTCGTGCCAGAAGGCAATGATCAGCGGGCGGCCTTCCCGTACCTCGGCCAGGGCGGGGTCGGCGCCGATCACCCGCCAGCGGGTGGTCCGCAGGGCGAAGGCCAGATAGGCGCCGATCATCCGCGCCAGGCCCGCCTGCACGGCGGGATGGCGGATCAGCTTGCGCATCGGTCCCGCGGCAGGAGGCACGTCATGACGCGCCCGTAGCATGCCGGCGCGCGGGGGGGAAATGCGGCGTCCGGTCCGGGCCGGAGCGCCGGCGCCGTTCAGGATCCCGGTGCCGCAGCCGCCCCCGCGCCGGGTGGGGCGCCGCAGGCGAGCACCGCGGCCCAGCCGGCCGCGCCCAGTGCCAGCGCGCCGCAGAGCAGCGCCGCGACCAGCCCGCCCGGGCCGATGCCGAACAGCAGCGCCGCCGCGACGGCGGCCAGGCCCGCCAGGGCCGCGAGGCCGGCCATGAAGCAGAGCAGGGTCAGCAAGGCATGCCCTTTCGCTGCGGCTGTGGTGGCTTGTGTCATGATCGGGGCATATGGGCCACGATCCTGCCATAATCCACTCACGGACACGCGCGCGGCGCAGGCCGCGATCAGCCCGTCGGGACACCGTCGACGCCGCGCGCCGTCGGCCCATCCGACACGATCCGCCCATCCACCAGATGGATGCG
>JBIIRI010000169.1:0-7087 GCA_044341625.1 Roseomonas sp. | reverse complement strand
CCTGCGCCCGCCAGGCCCAGACGATGCCGACCATGGGGCGACGCGGCAGGGCCTCTCGGACGGCGGGTTCGTTGAACTCGCCGGTATCGGGGTCGCGCAGATGGATCGCGGCGGCCATCGCGTCGCCGGCGGCCAGCGTCGCCAGCCCGTCCAGGCTGCCGCCCGCCCGCAAGGCCAGGCCGCAACCGGATTGCCGCACCGCCCAGTCGAGCAGCGGGTCGTGGCTGCCGGCCAGGATGGGCGGCGGATCGAGGCGCGGCTCGGCCTCCGGCATCTCGGCCTGGGCGGCAAGCCAGCGTTCGAGTTGTCGGCGCGGGAACAGCCACTTGCCCCCGATCTGCGCCGCCGGCAGGCGCTGCGTGCGGGCGAGTTCGTAGAGCGACCGCTCCGACAGGCGCAGGAAGGCGGCGGCTTCGCGGAGGGTCAGGACATCCGGCATGGGCCGGCAGAATCCGGCATTGGCCGACCCGGCGTCAAGTTGCGGCGCGTCTGGGCTGTCATGGGGAGTGTCGCGGGATGGGTGGGAGCGCGCCACCTTCAGCGCTGCCCCCCTCACCCTCCCCTCTCCCCCCGTCGGGGGGAGAGGGTAAAGCTGCCGGTGAGCCGCAACCGGCTACAGGTGGCGGCCCCCATCGACCACCAGATTGCTTCCCGTGGTCAGGCGCAGATGCGTGACGGCCGCCATGATGGCGAGTGCGACGTCATCGGCCTCCGCCACGGTCTTGAGCGGGGTCGTCGCCGCCTGCTTCGCCACGCCGGCGCGGTCGCGACCGGGCACGAAATCGGTCGCGACGGCGGCCGGGGAGACGCCGATCACCCGCACCTCCGGCGCCAGAACGCGGGCGAGCGACAGGCCCATGGTGTCGAGCGCGCCCTTGGACGCGCAATAGGCGATGGAACTGCCAAGGCCGGTCGAGGCCGAGAGGGACGACACATTCACCACCACCCCATCCCCGCTCCGCTTCAGCAGCGGCGCGAAGGCGCGGATCGTGGCGAAGGGGCCGCGCACATTGGTGATCAGGATGCGGTCGAAGCTGGCGTCGTCCATCGCGTCGAGGTCGGCATGCGGCACGGCGCGCGTGACGCCGGCGGAATTCACCAGGATATCGACCCGCCCACAGGCGCGCTCGACCTCGGCGGCGGCGGCGGCGATGGCAGCGCTGTCCTCCATCGGGATGCGGAGCGCGAGATGACCCGCGCCCGGCAATTCGGCGATCAGCGCGGCCGCGCGATCCGCGCCGGCATTGTAGCCGACGACCACCCGCGCCCCGGCGGCGGCCAGCCGGCGGACGGCCGCCGCGCCGATCCCGCTGCTGCCGCCCGTTACCACCGCCACCTTGCCCGCCAGGCGATACTCGCCCTGCCCGCCCTGCCGCAGATCGCTCATCGATCCTGTTCCCTGTCCCGAGTCGAAACCGGGGCCAGACTGCGCGCGGCGGCGGGCTTCATCCAGACCCGCTGCGGTCTCTCAGCCGGCGGACAGCGCGGCGGCCAGCGCCGCGTTGCTGTAGCGCGGGTCGTCGGTCACCTCCGCGCCCAGCCAATCGGGCAGCGGCGGGTCCACCTCCTCCGTGTCCAGTTCGACCTCCGCCAGCACCAGCCCCTTGAGCGCGGCGGGGGCATGGAATTCGTCGACGGTCCAGAGATGCCCCGCATGGGTGATCTCGAAGCGGGTCTTGGCCAGGACCGGCATAGGCGACAGGGCGAGCATCGCTTCCGCATCCGCCACCGGGACGGGGTATTCGAATTCTGCCCGCACCTTCTGCCCCGGCCCCTTCACGGTCAGCATGGCGGCGGGACCGGCGATGCGGATCCGCACGGTCGGCAGGCCGGGGCCGCCGGCCGCCAGGTAGCCCTGGCGCATCGCCGTGCCGGGCTGGCGGGCCAGGCCGCGCCAGGCGTCGCTGGCGACCAGGAATTTGCGCTCGATCTCGATGCCCATGGGGGTGGAGTCTAGAACAGGCCGCGGCACGGCGCGACGGCGCTGCGCGGCCTCCCCCAGCCTCGACGCCGCGCGGCGCCGCGCCCAAATAGGGGGCATGAACCTGTTGGTCCCGACGCCCGTGCTGTTCTACCCGCAGAAGCGGCCGGCGCCGCCGCCCGGGCAGCGGCTGCGCGTCGTCTCCCCCTTCGAGCCGAATGGCGACCAGCCGGCGGCGATCCGGCAATTGGTGGAGGGGCTCGGGAAGGCAGAGCGCGACCAGGTGCTGCTCGGCGTCACCGGCTCAGGCAAGACCTTCACCATGGCGAAGGTGATCGAGCATTTGCAGCGCCCTGCGCTGATCCTGGCGCCGAACAAGACGCTGGCCGCGCAATTATATGGCGAGATGAAGAGCTTCTTCCCCGACAATGCGGTGGAATACTTCGTCAGCTACTACGACTACTACCAGCCCGAAGCCTATGTCCCGCGCACCGACACCTATATCGAGAAGGACGCGCAGATCAACGAGCAGATCGACCGCATGCGCCATTCCGCGACGCAGGCGCTGCTCGAACGGCCGGATGTGGTGATCGTCGCTTCCGTCAGCTGCATCTACGGCATCGGATCGGTCGAGAACTACAGCCGGATGGTGGTGAAGCTGGAACGCGGCGGGCGGATCGACCGCGACATGCTGGTGAAAGGCCTGGTCGAACAGCAATACCGCCGCAACGACACCGCCTTCCAGCGCGGCACCTTTCGGATCCGCGGCGAAACGGTGGATGTCTGGCCGTCCCACCTGGAAGACCGCGCCTGGCGCATCAGCCTGTTCGGCGACGAGGTCGACGCGCTTCGCGAATTCGACCCGCTGACCGGCGAGATCGCGGGAGAGCTGGATCGCGTCAACATCTACGCCAACAGCCACTACATCACGCCGCGCCCGACGCTGCAGCAGGCGATCCGCGACATCAAGGCGGAGCTGAAGCAGCAGCTCGAAGTCCTGCAAGGCCAGGGCAAGCTGCTGGAAGCGCAGCGGCTGGACCAGCGCACGACCTTCGACATCGAGATGCTGGAGACGACGGGCAGCTGCAAGGGCATCGAGAATTACAGCCGCTACCTGACCGGCCGGAACCCGGGAGAACCACCGCCGACGCTGTTCGAATACCTGCCCGAGAACGCGCTGCTGATCGTCGACGAAAGCCATGTGACGGTGCCGCAGATCGGGGGCATGTATCGCGGCGACTTCGCGCGGAAATCGGTGCTGAACGAATTCGGCTTCCGCCTGCCGTCCTGCACCGACAACCGCCCCCTCAAATTCGAAGAATGGGACGCCTATCGCCCCGACACCGTCTTCGTCAGCGCGACCCCCGGCCCGTGGGAGATGGAGCGCACCGGCGGCAGCTTCGCCGAACAGGTGATCCGCCCGACCGGGCTGGTCGACCCCGTGACCGAGATCCGCCCCGTCGAAGGGCAGGTGGACGACCTGCTGGCCGAATGCCGCATGGTCGCGCAGCAAGGCGGGCGCGTGCTGGTGACGACGCTGACCAAGCGCATGGCCGAGGATCTGACGGACTACATGACGGAGACCGGCATACGCTGCCGCTACCTCCATTCCGATGTGGACACGCTGGAGCGGATCGAGATCATCCGCGACCTGCGGAAGGGCGTGTTCGACGTGCTGATCGGTATCAACCTGCTGCGCGAGGGCCTCGACATTCCGGAATGCGCGCTGGTGGCGATTCTGGATGCGGACAAGGAAGGCTTCCTGCGCTCCACCACCTCCCTCATCCAGACGATCGGGCGGGCGGCGCGCAACGCCGAGGGGCGCGTGGTGCTCTATGCCGATGTGATGACCGACAGCCTGAAGCGCGCGCTGGAGGAAACCGCGCGTCGGCGCGCCCGGCAGATCGCCTGGAACACGGAACACGGCATCACGCCGACCACGATCAAGCGCGACATCTCGGACGTGCTGCAATCGCTCTATGAACAGGACTATGTGACCGTCGATGCGGTCGAGGGCGACGACACGGCACAGTTCGTCGGCAAGGATATCGGCGCCACCATCGCGGAGCTCGAGAAGAAAATGCGCGCCGCCGCGGCCGACCTGGAATTCGAGGATGCGGCGCGGCTGCGCGACGAGATCAAGCGGCTCGAATCCCTGGAACTCGGCCTGCAGCCGAACCAGGCTGGGCGGTCGCTCCAGGCCAGCGCGCCGAAGCGGGGGGAGGAATGGAAGCCGAAGCCGCTCGGGCCCGGCGGGGGCGGCTACGACCCGAAGAAGGGCAAGGGCGGTCGCGGCCGGCGGCGTTGAGCGGCCCTGCGAGACTGCCATGGGAACGCCACAACCGTATGATGATATACGACCCGGACCACCCGACCGGAGGAGAGCCAGGTGCGTATTCCGATACAGCGTCACATCACCCGTGGCGCACTCACCCTGGCGCTGATCCTGCCGCTTGCCGCCTGCGAGGGCCTGAACCGCCAGCAGCAGCGCGCCCTGTCGGGCGGCGCGATCGGAGCGGCGGGGGGCGCCGCCATCGGCGCCATCACCGGCGGATCGGCGGTGACCGGCGCGCTGATCGGCGGCGCGGCCGGGGCCGCGACCGGCGCGCTGACCTCGGGGCGGTGACCTGCCGGGGGCGCTCTGCACGGCCGGCCCAGGACATGATATACTCGAACTGAAATCTTATCGTGATGGTGGCGGCCATCAGGGGCTTGAAGGAAGATCTTGGATGTCTTGCATCCTGCTGACGGGCGGTTTCGGCTTCATCGGATCCGCCGTGGTGCGCCACCTGCTGGCGACCACCGGCGCACGCATCGTCAACATCGACGCCATGACCTATGCCGCGAGCCCGGCCTCGCTCGCGATGCAGGCCGCCGATCCGCGCCACATCCATATCCGCGCCGACATCTGCGATACGGAGGCGATGCGCGCCGCCTTCCGCGACCACCGCCCCGACCGTGTGATGCATCTGGCGGCGGAGAGCCATGTGGACCGCTCGATCGACGGGCCGGCGGCCTTCATCCGCACCAATGTCGTCGGCACGCAGGTGCTACTGGAAGCCGCGCGCGAATACTGGTCGGCGCTGGGTGCGGAAGCGAAGGCCGCCTTCCGCTTCCACCATGTCTCGACCGATGAGGTATTCGGCTCGCTCTATCCCGGCGATCCGCCCTTCACGCCCGAGACGCCCTATGACCCGCGCAGCCCCTATAGCGCGTCGAAGGCGGCGTCAGACCATCTGGTGCGGGCCTGGCACCACACCTATGGCTTTCCCGCCTTCGTCTCCAACACGACGAACAACTACGGCCCCTGGCAATTCCCCGAGAAGCTGATCCCTCTGGTCACGCTGAACGCGCTGGAAGGCAAGCCGCTTCCTGTCTACGGCAAGGGCGACAACGTGCGCGACTGGCTGCATGTGGAAGACCATGCCGAGGCGCTGGCGCTGGCGCTGATGCGCGGCGTGCCCGGTGCCACCTATTGCATCGGCCCGCGCCAGGAACGCACGAATTTGCAGGTGGTGCGCGCGATCTGCGCGACGCTCGACCGGCTGCGCCCCGACCCGGCGGGGGCGCGGGAGCGGCTGATCACCTACGTCAAGGACCGCCCCGGGCATGATTTCCGCTACGCGATGGACCCTTCCGGCGCCGAGGCGGCGCTGGGGTGGCGGCCGCGCCATGATTTCGAAACCGGGCTGGAACACACGATCCGCTGGTACCTCGACAACGAGGCGTGGTGGCGGCCGATCCGGGACAAGGCCTATGCCGGCGAACGGCTCGGGGTGAAGGCATGAAGGGCATCATTCTCGCCGGCGGGTCCGGCACGCGGCTGCATCCAATGACGCTGGCGGCGTCGAAGCAGCTGCTGCCGGTCTATGACAAGCCGATGGTCTACTACCCGCTGGGCACGCTGATGCTGGCCGGCATCCGCGACATCCTGGTGATCTCGACGCCGCAGGACCTGCCGGCCTTCCAGCGCCTGCTGGGCGATGGCAGCGCCTTCGGCATCCGCCTGTCCTATGCCGAGCAGCCCTCCCCCGACGGCCTCGCCCAGGCCTTCCTGATCGGAGAGGAATTCATCGGCGGAGAGGCCTGCGCGCTCGCCCTCGGCGACAACATCATCTACGGCGAAGGCCTGTCGGCCATGCTGTTCGAGGCCGGGCAGCGGGCCGAAGCCGGGCAATCCACCATCTTCGGCTACCGCGTCGCCGACCCCGAGCGATATGGCGTCGCGGAATTCGACGCCGCCGGCCGCGTCATCTCCATCGAGGAGAAGCCGAAGGCGCCGAAATCTGACTGGGCGGTGATCGGGCTCTATTTCTACGACCGGCGCGTGGTGGAATTGGCCAAGCAGGTGCGCCCCTCGGCGCGTGGCGAGCTTGAGATCACCGACCTCAACATCCTCTACATGCAGCAGGGCGCGTTGGCCTGCGAGCGGCTCGGCCGCGGCTGCGCCTGGCTCGATGCCGGCACCCCCGCCAGCCTGCTGCAGGCCGCGACCTTCGTGCAGACGGTGCAGGAACGCCAGGGCCTGTTCGTCTCGGCGCCGGAGGAGATCGCCTTCCGCCGAGGCTTCCTGACCGCGGAGGAATTGCGGATGCGCGGGGAACGGTTGGGCAAGACCGAGTACGGGCGCTACCTGATCGCGGTATCCCAGGGCCTGCACGATCAATGAAGGTTACACCCCAAGCCATCCCCGAGGTGCTGGTGATCGAGCCAGCCCGCCATGGCGATGCGCGCGGCTTCTTCAGCGAAGTATGGAAGCGCAGCGCGCTGGCCGCCGCCGGGATCTCGGTGGACTTCGTGCAGGACAACCATTCCGTCTCCCGCGACGCGGGCGTGCTGCGGGGGCTGCATTTCCAGCGGCCGCCGCATGCGCAGGGCAAGCTGGTGCGGGTGGTGCGGGGGCGCATCCTGGATGTCGTGGTCGATATCCGGGACGGCAGCCCGACCTATGGGCGGCATGTGACCGCGGAGCTTTCGGCGGCCAATTGGCGGCAGATCTGGGTGCCGCGCGGCTTCGCCCATGGCTTCATCACGCTCGAGCCGGATACGGAGGTGCTCTACAAGGTCGATGCCGAATACGATCGGGATTCCGATGGCGGCATCGCCTGGAACGACCCGGCGCTCAGCATCGAGTGGCCCCTGCCGCCGGGCGGGCCGATCCTGTCC
>JBIIRI010000265.1:0-7095 GCA_044341625.1 Roseomonas sp. | reverse complement strand
CGGAGCCACTGCCCACCGCACCTTCGACGTCGGACAGCGTGTCGTTGCCCGCACCGCCCGTCGCCGTGCCCGCGACGAGATCCACCGCCACGCCAGCCGAGGCATCGGCGTAGCTGGCGATGTCGTTGCCATCCCCACCCGCGATACTGTCGTCGCCATTACCGCCGGTCAGCGTGTCGGCGCCCGTGCCGCCCGACAGACTGTCCGCGCCTTCGCCGCCATCGACACGGTCGTCGCCATTGCCGCCGGCCAGCGTGTCGGTGCCGTCACCGCCCGACAGGCTGTCCGCACCCGCACCGCCATCGACCTGGTCGTCGCCATTGCCGCCGGTCAGCGTGTCGGCGCCATCACCGCCCGACAGGCTGTCCGCGCCTTGGCCGCCGCCGATCTGGTCATCGCCATTGCCGCCGAAGATCGTGTCGGCGCCAATTTGGCCGTCTATTGAGTCGGCGCCATCGCCACCGTCGATGGAATCATCCCCTTGCATGGCGAAGATGGTATCCGCATCAGCACCACCTTCTATGGTATCGTGGCCATTGGTACCGACGATAGAATCGTTCCCAGCGCCGCCCAGGAAGAGGCCCCCCAAGGTATCGCCGCTGAGATTATCGGAGAGGGTATCGCTGCCATCGCCGCCATCCAGGGTGTCGTGTCCGGCGCCTCCGCTGATGCGATCATCGCCATTGCCACCGCTGATCGAGTCGTTGCCGTTTTCGCCAGCGATACTGTCGTTGCCGGTGCCGCCATCGATCGTGTCGTCGCCGTTCCCGCCCCCCAGGGTATCCGCGCCTTCGCCGCCATCGAGGCTGTCGTTGCCAGCGCCGCCGGTCAGCGTGTCGGTGCCGTCGCCGCCCCACAAGCTGTCTGGGCCGCTGCTGCCAGCCAGCGAGTCGGCGTGGTCGCTGCCGATCACGCCTTCAATGCGGATCAGCGTGTCGGCGCCCGCGCCGCCGGTCGCCCTGCCTGTATCGAGATTCACCACAACGGCGGCCGACGCATCCGCGTAGCTGGCGATGTCGGTGTCCGCCCCGCCGTCGAGGTTGTCGTCGCCATTGCCGCCGGTCAGCGTGTCGGCGCCATCACCGCCCGACAGGCTATCCGCGCCTTCGCCGCCATCGACCCGGTCGTCGCCGTTGCCGCCGAGCAAGGTTTCGTCGCCATTGCCACCGGTCAGCGTATCGGTGTGGTCGCTGCCGATCACGCCTTCAATGTTGATCAGCGTGTCGTTGCCCGCCGCGCCGGTCGCCCTGCCGGCACCAAGATCCACCACCACGGAGTTCGCGGCACCCGCGTAGCTGGCCATGTCGGCACCATTGCCGCCATCGAGGCTGTCGTCGCCATTGCCGCCGGTCAGCGTATCGGCGCCGTCCATGCCCCACAGGGTATCCGCGCCGCCGCTGCCGATCAGCGTGTCGGCATGGCCGCTGCCGATCACCGCTTCAATGCTGACCAGCGTGTCGTTGCCGTCACCGCCGTTCGTTGTGCCTGCCCCGAGATCGACCAGAACGCTGTTCGGCGCGAGCAGGTAGCTGGCGATATCGTTGCCAGTCCCGCCGTCCAGTAGATCGTTGCCCGCGCGGTCCAGGATCGTGTCGGCGCCATCGCCGCCATAGACCGAATCGACGCCGTTCCCGGCATTGAGTTCGTCGTCGCCGTTGCCGCCGAAGATCAGGTCGTTGCCATTGCCGCCAATGACCGTATCACCACCCTCGCCACCCTCTATCGTGTCGTTGCCGTGGCCAGCGACGATACGATCGTTTCCGACGTCACCCAGCAGGAGGCCGTCGTCGCCCAGATTATTTTTGGAGAGCGTATCGTCGCCCTCGCCGCCATGGAGCGTGTCGACGCCTCTGCCACCGTCGAGACGGTCATTCCCGATGCCGCCGGTGAGGCTGTCATTGCCATCGCCGCCACTCAGCGTATCGGCGCCGTCGTCACCAGAGATCGTGTCCGCGCCAGCACCGGCCGCGATAGAATCGTTGCCGACACCGCCGAAAAACCTGTCGGCGATGGTATCGGTACTGCCAGCAACAATTGTGTCGGCGCCCTCGTCGCCATACACCGTGTCGGCGCCACTGACGACGTTGATAAAGTCAGCGCCATTGCCGCCAAAGATCAGGTCGTCGCCACCTTCACTGTTGATCGTGTCCGCGAGATCGCCGCCATCGATCGTGTCATTGCCGCCGCTGGCCAGGATGCTGTCGGCACCATTGCCGCCGTCGAGGCTGTCGTTGCCGCCGCCGCCGGTCAGCGTGTCCGCGCCGTTGCCGCCCCACAAGCTGTCTGGGCCGCTGCTGCCAGCCAGCGAGTCGGCGTGGTCGCTGCCGATCACGCCTTCAATGCGGATCAACGTGTCGGCGCCCGCGCCGCCGGTCGCCCTGCCTGTATTGAGATTCACCACAACGGCGGCCGACGCACCCGCGTAGCTGGCGATGTCGGTGTCCGCCCCGCCATCGAGGCTGTCGTCGCCATTGCCGCCGGCCAGCGTGTCGTTGCCGGCACCGCCCCACAGGCTGTCCGCGCCGCCGCTGCCGATCAGCGAGTCGGCAAAGGCGCTGCCCATCGCGCCTTCGATGCTGACCAGCGTGTCGTTGCCCGCACTGACCGTCGCCGCGCCAGCACCGAGATCGACCACCACTGCGGAGGTTGCCGCCGCATAGGTGACGATATCGCCTTCAGTGCCGCCAGACAGCGTATCGCTGCCATCGCCACCGTCCAGCGTATCAGCGCCGCTACCGCCTTCGATGGAATCAGCGCCATTGCCGCCGACGACCTGGTCGGCGCCGAGGCCGGCGAGAATGGTATCGTTGTCCTCACCGCCCAAGATGCTGTCGTTGCCATCGCCGCCAAGCAGGCTGTCGGCACCGTTGCCGCCGTCGATGGTGTCGGCGTCATTGCCGCCGTCCAGGCTGTCTTGACCGTCGCCGCCGGAGAGCGTGTCGGCCCCCATGCCACCAGACAGCATATTATTGTCGGTGTTGCCGGTCAGCGTGTCGGCGAAGTCGCTGCCGATAACGCCTTCGATCGTGACCAGCGTGTCGTTGCCCGCACCGCCGGTGGTCTGGCTGGAGTTACGAAGATCGACCACCACGCTGGCCGACGCGCTCGCGTAGCTGACGATGTCGATACCATCACCGCCTGTGATGTTATCATGCCCATTGCCGCCGTCGAGCGTATCGGCGTCATCGCCGCCCGCCAGCACGTCGTTACCGTTGCCGCCCGACAGCGAGTCATTGCCGTTGCCGCCCGACAGCGTTTCATTGCCGTTGCCGCCGGTCAGCGTGTCATCGAAATTGCTGCCGACAACCGCCTCGATGCCAATGAGCGTGTCGTTGTCGCCACCGCCTCTCGCCGACTCCGCCCCGAGATCGACCACAACGGAAGCCCCGGCATCCTCGTAGCCGACGGTGTCGATGCCCAAACCGCCATCGATCCGGTCGTCGCCTGCGTTGCCTCGCAGCGAGTCGTTGCCGTTGCCGCTTTCAATCGTATCGGCGCCGTTGCCGCCCCAGATGAAGTCGTTGCCTTCCTCGCCAAAGACCCTGTCGTTGCCGTCGCCGCCGGTCAGAACATCGGCGCCATTGCCGCCGCGGATCGTGTCATCGCCAGCCCCCCCGAAGGCGGTGTCCACGCCATCGCCACCGTCCAGGCTGTCGCCCCCGTTCCCGGACAAGAGACTGTCGTTCCCAAGCCCCCCCAGCATGAGGTTGAACGATTCTTCGCCAACGTCGGTCAGACTATCGTCGCCATCGCCACCATCCAGCGTATCGGCGCCATGCCCGCCCAAGATGCTGTCGGCGTCGGCGCCGCCAAGCAAGATGTCGTTGCCATTGCCATCGGGAAGCGTATCGTTACCCGCGCCGCCATCGACGCTGTCGTCTCCGTCGTTGCCGGACAGGCTATCGGCGCCGTTGCCACCGAGGATGGTGTCGTTGCCGTTGCCGGCAGCGATCGTATCGGCGTCATTGCCGCCATCGATCATATCGTTGCCGGCGCCGGCCAGGATGCTGTCGGCCCCGGCATCGCCCGCCAGGCTGTCACCCAAGGCATCGCCAGTGGCGATGATGGTGTCGTCGCCCGCACCGCCGGAGACGGTGTCCGCGCCGGTGCCGGTTCCGGCGTTGATCGAATCCGCGCCATTGCCGCCGAGGATGGAGTCCCCGCCATCGCCGCCATCGATCGTGTCGGCGTCCTCGCCGCCATCGATGGTGTCCCCGGCGAGCCCCCCCTGGATGCTGTCGGCGCCGGCAGCGCCGAACAGACTGTCACCCATGCCGCCGCCACCGGCGATGATCGTATCGTTGTCCGCGCCGCCATCGATCGTGTTGGCGCCATGACCGCCCACGATGCTGTCAGCGCCGGCATCGCCGAACATTACATCGCCGAAGGTATCGCCAGAGGCGATGATCGTGTCGCCGTCAGCCCCGCCATAGACCGTGTCCGCCCCTCTGCCGGCATCGAGCGAATCCGCGCCATTACCGCCGAGGATCCTGTCATTGCCGTTGCCGGCGACGATCGTGTCGGCCCCATTGCCACCAACGATGCTATCGTTGCCGCCCCCCCCCAACATGAGGTTCCCCACGGCGTCGGTGGCACTCAGCTGGCCGAGGGTATCGTCCCCATCTCCGCCATCAACTGTGTCAGCGCCGTCGTGTCCCTGGAGGTGATCATTGCCACTACCGCCGCTCAGGGTGTCACTGCCCTCGCCACCGTACAGCGTGTCGTTGCCGTCGCCGCCGTCAAGGGTGTCGTTGCCCGCACCGGCCCAAAGAGTGTCGTTGCCGGCATCACCAGCCAGGCTGTCACCCACGCTATCGCCATTGGCAAGGATGGTGTCACCGCCGTCACCGCCGGAGACGCTGTCCGCCCCGTTGCCGGCATTGAGCGAATCCGCGCCATTGCCGCCGAAGATCCTATCATTGCCGTCGGCGCCGCTGATCGTGTCGGCGGCGTCGCCGCCATCGATCGTGTCGTTGCCCGCGCCGGCCAGGATGCTGTCGTTGCCGGCATCACCAGCCAGGCTGTCAGCCATGGCATCGGCAGTTGCAATGATGGTGTCGTTGCCCCCACCGGCGGAGACATTGTCGGCACCGAGGCCAGCGTCGATTATGTCGTTGCCGTTGCCGCCGTCGATTCTGTCATTGCCGTTGCCGGCGTCGATCGAATCGGCGCCATTGCCGGCAAAGATGTTGTCATTGCCGTTGCCGGCGATGATCGTGTCGTCGCCGTGGAAGGCATCCGTAGCGCTGTTGGAGACGTCGTCGGCATTAATGAAGTCGTTGCCGTTGCCGGCGATGATAGAATCGGCTCCGCCCCCGCCGTTGAGCGTGTCATTGCCTTCGCCACCATCGATGGTATCGGCGCCGTGGGCGCTGTAGATCGAATCGTGACCAGCCCCGCCGACAAGGAAATCGCTGATGGAGGGGCCGAGGAGGGTATCGCCACGGGCGAAGATGGTGTCGTTGCCCTCCCCGCCGAAGACGGTGTCCGCGCCGCTGCCGGCGACGAGGTGATCGTCGCCATCGTCGCCACTGATCGAGTCGGAACCCTGATCGGCGGAGATGGTGTCGGCGTCATCGCCACCGAACAAGGTATCGTTGCCGTTGCCGGTCTGCTGGATACTATCCGCCCCGGCATCGCCGGAGATGTAATCGCCAATATCATCAGCAGTGGTAAAGATGGTATCGGCGCCCTCCCCACCGAAGACGGTGTCCGCGCCCACCGTGGCGGCGATCGAATCGGCACCATTGCCGCCCATGATCGAGTCGGCGCCATCGTTGCCCAGGAAGGTGTCGTTGCCGTCGCCACCGAGCAGCGTGTCGGCGCCATGGCCGCCAGTGATAACATCGTCACCGGCATCGCCGAACAGGACATCGCCCAGCGTGTCGCCGAAGGAGTTGATGGTGTCGCCGCCCTCCCCGCCAGAGACGGTGTCCGCGCCGAGACCACCTATCAGCGAATCCGCATCATCTCCGCCGCTGATCGAATCGGCGCCATGGCCGCCGAAAAGGGTATCCGGGCCAAGGTTGCCGGCCAGCGAGTCGTCACCGGCAAGTCCATCGGCGGAATCCGCCCCGGGGGTGCCCGCAAAGCTGTCATTGCCGGAGGTCGCACCGGAGGGTGGGGTCCAACCGCTCATCTCTATGCTTCACCATGCTTGGGGGCGGGTCTCGCGGATGGCCGCGGGCGCTCCAATTTTTTTGATCGCGCGCGTAATCAATGCCACGGCATGAGGAGGTAAGTCATTAAGGTTGTTGTGGAGAATTGTTGAGCAACCTGGCGGAGATTTTCGCGGTACGACACGCCGATCCGTCGCTCGGCCCTCAACCCTGTCCCGGGGGAAGGGAGACATCGATCCCCAGGGGCCGCGACCCAAGCCCGCATGGTCGAGGTCACGGCCTGGCACAACAGCCCGACGGCCTCGGAGCATTTTTCAAGCCAAACGGAAGCGCCTGGCGACTGGGGAAATGGGAGGCAACAAAGACTTGACCCGTCTCACCGCGAGGATCGCGGCAAAACGGGTCCAGCCCCACGCCCCCGCGGGGATCAGGGCAAGGCGCGGCCTCGCTCCAGCCCTTGCCCGGTCGCCCTATCCAGTTGGTCAGCGCGGGCTTCGAGTGCGGCGCGGATATGGGCCAGCTGCTCGCCCCCATGCACCAGCGGCGCGCAGGCGCTGGATGCATCCCAGCCCGTGCCCACCGTGTCCAGGTTCCCCGGCACCGTCAGCAGCGTCACCGGCGCGTTCTCGAACCACGACCGGTTGCCGCAATCCAGCCAGCTTTCCGCCGCCGCGCCATCGGCCACCAGCACCTCATGCGTCTCAAGTTCCACATGGTACCAGGTGACCTCGGCCATCCCGATCTCCGCCACCACGCTGCGGCCATTCACCAGCAGGCGCGCCGGCACCAAGGCCCCATCCAGGTAGAGGCAGTGATCCGGCGAGACCACCAGGTCCCGCTTCGGGGTGTTCGGGCCCAGCGCGCCGGCCTTGATCCGGATCGGCGCCATCTCCGCCGCATCCGCCCGGCCCGCCAGCACCACATGCCGCCGCCCGACCCACAGCACCGGCTTCACCGGCAGGCCACGACCGCCCAG
>JBIIRI010000056.1:0-20751 GCA_044341625.1 Roseomonas sp. | reverse complement strand
GCCGGCGACCGGTGACAGCCTCGGCAGGGGCAGCGTAGCGTGTGCGTCGGCGGGCATGGTGTCCGGAAACGGCAGGGTTCTGGGTTCGCAGCCGAAGCCTATTGCCGTTCAACGGGTTGCACTATGCTCGCCAACCCTGATGAATTTTCCGGGCTAGCGCCTTCGATGCGCACGACGATGGCATGGTGCAGGAGGCGGTCGAGCAGCGCGGTTGCCACCACGGTGTCGCCGAACACCTCTCCCCATTCGGCAAAGCCGCGGTTGGCGGTGAGGATAATGGCGCCGCGTTCGTAGCGGGCGTTGACCAGCTGAAAGAACAGGTTCCCGCCGCCGGCGATGACGGGGAGGTAGCCGATCTCATCGACGACCAGCAGCTGCGGCCTGCAGAGGAACCGTATGCGCTCCCGCAGGGTGCCCTCGCGTTCGGCCTTGGCGAGCGAGCCGATGAGTTCGGCGAGCGTGGTGAAGTAGACGCTACGGCCGGCTTTCACGGCCTCGACGGCGATGGCGATGGCGAGGTGCGTCTTGCCGCAGCCGGGCTGGCCGAGGAAGTGGACGACCTCGTGGCGGGTGATGAAGTCGAGGCCGGCCAGGGTGAGGATCCGGTTGCGGTCGAGGGACGGCTGGAATGAGAAGTCGAACCCGGTCAGCGTCTTGATGTTCAGCAGCCGCCCCATCTTGAGCGCCGCTTTGACGCGGCGTCCCTCGCGCAGGCTGATCTCCTCGTCGAGCAGTTGGTCGATCGCCTCGAGGGCGGAGATCTCACCGCGCTCGAGTTGGCGGAGGAGATGCTCCAGTACCTCGAGGGAGCGCGGCATCCTGAGACCGACCAGATGGCGGCGGATGCGATCGAGGGTGGCAGATGCCGCGGTCATCGGGCGCGCTCCCCAGCAGCAAGACGCCGGCCGATTGCCTCGTAGATGGCGAGCGAGCGGGGAGCGACGCCGGCGGCAGCGATGGGTGCTGGTGACCCCGCCGCAGCGCCTGCGCGGGGCGTAGTGCTGTTGTGGGTCGGCGGCAGGCGGCGATGGCCCTCGGGCGGAAGAACTACCTGTTCGCCGGATCGCTCGAGGGCGGCAGGCGGGCAGCGATCATCTACACCCTGGTCGGCACCGCGGAGCTCAACGGCTGGGATCCGCAGGCCTACCTGCGCGTGCTCCTGGACCGCATCGCCGCCCACCCCATCAACCGCATCGGCGATCTCGCGCCCTGGAACCTGCAACCAGACGCAGGCTGAGCGCCGTCAAGCCGCCAACGCCGTAGCCGTCAGTGCACGCTTACGCTGCACGGAGGTGATGACCTCCACCTTCTCGGGAGCATCAGTCATACGCACGGTCATACTCCTAACCCTTACGGGAGTTGGAGACCGTGCCCGGTCAATTCGGGGGCTGCTTCATTGAAGACCGAGCGCCTTGCCCGCAAGATCTACTGAACACGAGACGCCACCCGGCCATCTTAGCCCTGCGGAGTTCGAGCGCTTGGCCAGTTCAGGCTAAACCCGGTGTTCATCGAAACGACAACACGCCCAGGAGAGGGTCACAGCTGCAGCGTAGGCCTGTCCCGCCCTTGGGGGTCGCTTCACAATGCGGTCCAGAAACCGTGAGGCAGGTCACGCCACGGGCGGTTCTTCGAACCAGAGCCCATATCGCACCGCCTGAATGGCATCGATGAGTTCCGCTCGATCTGCAATGCCGCCGTAGCGCTTCGACATGTCATCCCGATCCTCGCCGTGGCCCATCAGGCTATCCATGACGATGGCGCGTGCGCGCGATCGCTCGAGGGCATCCTTAAATGAGTGACGCAGGGAGTGAAAGGAAAGCTTGGGACGCTCCAGTCCGAGATCCCGCCGATAACGCGTAAACCATTTGCTGATCGGCGGGCTGCAATCGCCAAATTTGTCCCGCTTCGATAGGTCCGGAAACAGCTGAGCTGGACGCACGGCCATTCCCATCAGCTGCTGGCGGTACTCGATCAGCCCCAGCGCGATCAGCGTCGGATGCACTGGTACGTCGCGGATCGCCGCGAGGGTTTTGAGCGGGGTATCGGGCGTATCCCGGAGCCTGAGGAACCAATCGCCCTCCCACAGGCTGAGGTCGGTCAGGCGAAGTTGGCAGATCTCCTCAAGGCGCAAGCCAGCATAGGCGCTGATCAGGGGGACCCAGTATTTCGCGTCCCTGATAACCAACGGGCCCTTCTCCAGGCGGCGCCCCTCCGACCTGCAGCCTGTCCACACCGGACTTCCGAACAGCGTTGCCAACTCGGAAGCGGTGAAGGGGTCCCGTTCCTGCCTAGCCGTCTGTTTGCGCCGCTTCTTCACCATGAGCTTGGCAGCGCCGTCTTCTGGCGCGCCAAAGCCATGGCCAGCGGCCCAGCGGTAGAAGGAACTGATCATGCTGATATGACGATTCACGGTCTTCGCGCTGATCGTCGGCTCCTGCTCGCTCGTCTCCGCCGCCATGCGAAGAATCTGTGGCAGAGGTTTGCCAGCATAAAGGGGCGACTGCCCATAACTGCGCGGAAGCTTCAGCAATGCCGCCTTGAATCCGATGACGTGCTCGCGTCCCAGGCGTCCCATCGGCAGATCGCCATGGAGGTCCTGAAACAAGCGCAGGGTCTGGGCGATCTGGTGTGACGTCTTGATGGTCACCCCCGACGCCAATTGCTCGCTGCGATACTGCTCTGCAGCGAAGGACAGCGGCCGATGAGCTTCTGGCGCGTTGGTCCTGGGGGGTGAAGGTGCGAGCGTCTGCACGGCTGGTGCAGGGGGCGCCGCGGTCGCAGCCCCGAAGCTGACAGGCTCAAGCTTGACGTTGTAGCGCCCCTCATCTCGGGCGCTCTCCACCCCGATGTACGCATCAAGGCCTTGCATGAGGGCCCTGAGAAAGCGCGCGAATCGCGGGTTCTCGCACCCCTCCGCAGGCCTCTCGACCTCTCCAATTTGGAGGATACCTCTGGAGTGGGCTTCACCGATGTCGAGCCTGCCGTTGCGGAGGTCCCGACGGATCATCGCGCGTAGCTTGAACAGGTCTGCGCGGGCTTCCTCAAGGCGGTCGTCGCCGACCACCCAGCCTTCGGCGCGGAGGTTCTCCTCATCGTCGAGGAGCCGCTCAAGGTGCCTCTGGATGAGGTCTGCGAGTTCCTGATCACCCAGCGTGGAGAAATGTCTGTTCGCCATAGCTCGGGCCAAACATTCGATCTCCGCTGAAAACCGCAAGGCCCGCCGGCGTGCCTCCTGCCAGTTGGAGGTTCTGAGGCTACGCGTGATCCAGATGCGCCCGAGTGGCCGGGCGAGGAGCGAGGGCAGACGGCGTCTCCAGTGGTAGACGCCGCCTCTGCGATGCAAGCCGTTTTTGGAGGCCATGGCAGCCTGTGCAGCACCTCTGTGCAGCAGCAGGCTTTCTGGCTGAGTGGAGAGCCTTAAGCCCCTGATTCTCCGGGGCTTTAGGGTGAAACTGGCTGGGGGACCTGGATTCGAACCAAGACTGCCCGAGTCAGAGTCGGGAGTTCTACCGTTAAACTATCCCCCACCAGCCGGTGGCCGCGCCGGTGTCCTGCGCAGGGCGCGGGGGTTACCACAGCACCCCGGGGTGGGCAACAGCCCCCCGCGCGCCGGCCTGCGTGGAAATGCCTTGCCCCCGGGGCTACATGACCGGATCATGATCTTTCGCCTCCGTCCGGAGGCCTCCCAAGTGCGATGCCAGACGACGTCCTTCCCCCTTCCGAGCCCTGCGCCGCAGCGCGGCTGACCGACACGGCCCAGCGCCGTGCGATGCCGGCTGGCCCGAGCTATGCGGCGCTCGACCTCGGGACCAATAACTGCCGGCTGCTGATGGCCAGCCCCGCGCCGGGCGGGTTCCGGGTGGTGGACAGCTTCAGCCGCATCGTCCGCCTCGGCGAAGGCCTTGTTTCCACCGGCCGGCTTTCGGATGCCGCGATGGACCGGGCAATGGCGGCGCTGCACGCCTGCGCCGAGAAGCTCGCCCGCCGCCCCGTGCGCGGCTTCCACGCGGTGGCGACGGAAGCCTGCCGCCGCGCCCAGAACGGCCCCGCCTTCCTCGCCCGCGTCGAGGCGGAGACCGGGCTCAGGCTGCGGACCATCTCGGCGCGGGAGGAAGCGGAACTCGCGATGGACTCCTGCGCCCCGCTGTTCGAACCCGGCGACCGCCGCGCGCTGCTGTTCGACATCGGCGGCGGCTCCACCGAGATCGCCTGGATCCGCATCCACGCCCAGACCGGCGCGCCGGAGCTGATCGGCTACATCTCCGTCCCCGTGGGCGTGGTCACGCTGTCGGAGCGCGGCGGGCCGTCCTGCTTCACCGAAGCGGGCTTCCACGCGGTGGTCGATGAAGTGGCCGAACGCCTGGCCGGCTTCGATGCCATCCACCGCATCGGGCAGGAAATCCGGGCGGGCGGGGTGCGGCTGATGGGCACCTCCGGCACCGTCACCACGCTGGCCGGCGTCGCCCTTTCGCTGCCGCGCTACCGAAGGCCGCTGGTCGATGGCTGCACGCTGGATTCGGCCCAGGCCGACCAGGCGCTCGGCGACCTGTTCGCGCTCGGGCGGGACGGGCTGGCGGCGCATCCCTGCGTCGGGCCGGACAGGGTGGATTTCGTCCTGCCGGGCTGCGCCGTCTATGCCGCCATCCGCCGCATCTGGCCGGTGCCGAGCCTGACCGTGGCCGATCGGGGCCTGCGGGAAGGGCTGCTGCTGCGCCTGATTCGCGGCGACCGCGCCGCGCCGCGCCGCCCGGACCCGCGCGCGGCGGGCTGGCAAGGGGGCGGCTGAGGGCCGATACCCCCCGCATGACGAAATCCCCTACCACCGGCGGCGGGCGCCAGCTCTCCACCCGGCTGCGCCCCTCCACCAAGCGCAGCCCGCAGAGCAAGCGCTGGCTCGAGAGGCAGTTGAACGATCCCTATGTCGCCGCCGCCAAGGCCGCCGGCTACCGGTCCCGCGCCGCGTTCAAGCTGGTGGAGCTGGATGAGAAGTTCCGCCTGTTGAAGCCGGGTGCGCGGGTGGTCGATCTCGGCTGTGCGCCGGGGGGCTGGATCCAGGTGGCGCTGAAGGCGGTCGGCGAACGCGGGCGTGTGGTGGGGCTCGACCTGCTGCCGGTCGATCCGGTGCCGGGCGCCACGATCTTCCAGGGCGATTTCCAGGACCAGGCCGCCGAGAAGCAGGTCGAGGACGCGCTGGGCGGCCGGGCGGATCTGGTGCTGTCGGACATGGCGCCGAACACCACCGGCCATGCGGCGACGGACCATCTGCGGATCATGGGCCTTGCGGAACTCGCGCTGGATTTCGCGCTGCGCGTGCTGGCCCCTGGCGGGGCCTTCGCGGCGAAGGTGTTCCAGGGCGGGTCGGAGAAGGCCTTCCTGGATACGCTGAAGGCCCGCTTCGCCCAGGTGCGCCACGCCAAGCCGCCCGCCAGCCGCAAGGACAGCGCGGAGCTGTATGTGGTGGCGACCGGCTTCCGGGGATAAGCCTTCACACCAACACCAGATCATCGCGCGCCGGATCGAGCGCGGAGGACAGCGCGACCGCGAGGTCGACCCCGCCATCCGCATCCGCATCCAGCGACCAGATGGTCCGCGTCGGATCGAGCGTCGCGTTGCCCCGGATCTGCAAGGGCGAGGGCCTCGCGTCTTCTGCCTCGCCCAGCACCAGCCACAGCGCGATCGCCTCATCCGCCGCGGCGTTCGAGGCAGCGGCGAAGCCGCTGATCTCGGCCGGCGCGCCCGGCACGCCGCTGGCGAAGAAGCTGTCATCCGACAGGTTCCGCAGCAGCGACACCGCGTTCACATGCGCCTCCGCCGGCGTCAGCGTCACCACCTGCCCCGCCGCGTCGCGCCCCGGCAGGGTCAGCGTCGGGCCGATCTGGCTGCCGATGCGAGAGACGACGTCGCCCTCCGTCCGCAGGTTCAGCGCCTCGATCACCGCCAGCGCGGCGGGGTCCAGCGCACCGGTATTGATCGACCGCGCCGCATCCGCGCCGCCCAGCGGATCGACCGCCACGAGCTGCACATCACCAAAGCCAGGCGCCGCGCCGGCCGCCAGCAGCGCCTCCGCCGTCTCATAGGCCGCGACCTGGGCAATGGCGCCGCCGAGGCTCGGGCCGACGAAGGCCACTTCCCCGCCCGCGGCACCCAGGCTCGCCGCGTCCTGGATCATCGCGCGGAACACATCGGAATCGACCTGCAGCCGCCCGAGGGTCGCCGCCGCCACCGCATCGGCGGGTGAGCCGACCTGCAGCCCATCGATGGCGAAGATCTCGGTCCCCGGCGCCGCCGGCGTCAGGCGCAGGGCGGAAAAGCCGGTCTCGGGGTCTTCGTAGCGCTCGGCGATGGTGAAGGCCTCGCCGCGCAGCAGGAAGGTCTGCGCCTGCGGGCCGAGCGCGGCGGCGATGCGCGGGGCGGCGGCGAGGCTGGCCGCGACCGCCAACTCCTCCCGCCCGAAATCGGGCAGGGCCCCGCCGCCGGTCGGCACCTCCCCGGTCGCGTCGGGGCCGGCGAAGGGGGCGGGGAAGCGCGCGGCCAGCGCCGCCAGTTCGTCGAGGCCGCCAAGCCCCCGCCCGTCCAGCAGGCGGGGCAGGTCAGACAGGTCGCAGGAAAAGGGGAAGGCCATTGTGCGGGGGTGCTCCGTTTCCTTCGGCACAAGCCCCGCCAACGCGCCCCGGCGCGGATCGTCGCATCGTCTTCACGCGCGCTTTCATGGCCTCTGCCCTGGACGGGGCGCGCCGATCGGGTGTAGGGCGGGCCGCCAAGGTCGCGCTCCGCACGAGGTCCCGCCATGGCTCCCCCCGACTCACCCTCCGATGTCCCTTCCCTGCCGCGCGGGCGGTTCGAGGAGGCCTATGCCTTCGACGACGTGCTGCTGGTGCCGGCCTATTCCACCGTGCTGCCGTCCGAGACCGACACCCGCACCCGCCTGACGCGGGAGATCTCGCTGCACATCCCCCTCGTCGCCGCGGCGATGGACACGGTGACGGAAGCGCCCATGGCCATCGCCATGGCCCAGGCGGGCGGCATCGGCGTAGTGCACAAGAACTTCTCGCCGGAAGACCAGGCGGCGCAGGTGCGGCGGGTGAAGAAGTTCGAATCCGGCATGGTGGTGAACCCGCTCACCATCCATCCCGACCAGACGCTGGCCGATGTCCACGCCCTGCAGGACACCCACAAGATCAGCGGCATTCCCGTGGTGGAGCGGGATGATGGCCGGCTGGTCGGCATCATCACCAACCGCGACGTCCGCTTCGCCACCGACCCCAATCTGCGTGTCTATGAACTGATGACGCGGGAGAATCTGATCACCGCGAAGGGCGACATCTCCCCCACCGAGGCGCGCGGACTGCTGCACAAGCACCGGATCGAGAAGCTGCTGGTGGTGGACGACGCCTATCGCTGCGTCGGGCTGATCACCGTCAAGGACATGGAAAAGGCGCAGGCCAACCCGAACGCGGCGAAGGACGCGATGGGACGGCTGCGCGTGGCCGCCGCGACCGGCGTGGGCGAGGACGGGTTCCGCCGCGCCAGCCTGCTGGTGGAGGCAGAGGTCGATGTGATCGTCGTCGACACCGCCCATGGCCATTCGGGCGGCGTGCTGCGCGCGATCGAGCGCATCAAGCGCCTGTCGAATTCCGTCCAGGTCGTCGCCGGCAATGTCGCGACGCCCGAAGGCGCACTCGCCCTGATCGAGGCCGGGGCGGATGCGGTGAAGGTCGGCATCGGGCCGGGGTCCATCTGCACCACGCGCATCGTCGCCGGCGTCGGCGTGCCGCAGTTGACGGCGGTGATGGAAAGCGCCGCCGCCTGCCGCGAACGCGGCGTGCCCTGCATCGCCGATGGCGGCATCCGGTCGTCCGGCGACATCGCCAAGGCCATCGCGGCCGGCGCCGATTGCGTGATGATGGGCAGCGTCTTCGCCGGCACGGACGAGGCGCCGGGCGAGGTCTTCCTGTACCAGGGCCGCAGCTACAAATCCTATCGCGGCATGGGCAGCCTCGGCGCGATGGCGCGCGGCAGCGCGGACCGCTACTTCCAGGCTGAGGTCGCGGACAAGCTGAAGCTGGTCCCCGAAGGCGTCGAAGGCCGCATCGGCTACAAGGGCCCGGTGGCCGGCGTGGTGCACCAGATGGTGGGCGGGCTGCGCGCCGCGATGGGCTACACCGGCAGCGCCACAATCGCCGACATGCAGAAGACCGCGCGCTTCCGCCGCATCACCAATGCGGGGCTGCGCGAGAGCCATGTGCATGATGTCGCGGTGACCCGCGAAGCGCCCAACTACCGCATGGAAGGCTAACCCTTCCCCCTTCCCCACCAGCGGAGACACACCCGCTCGGATCGAGGAAGGCTGATTTCAGGGCTTGCGGGCGGCGGCGGCCAGGGCGAGCATGCCTGTCCTGGCGTCGCTTCGCCCTGCCCGCGCGGGACGGGGCGGCTCCAGCGTGTTCTTCCTCGCATCCTCCCCCTCGTCCGACCTCGCGGCCGGGCGTGACGATGTTCCATCGGAGCTTTCCGGATCATGACGCCTGCCGGGCGCGTTCAGGCGTCGATCGATCTGCTCGCCGCCGTTGAAGCCGCGGCCCGCCGCCCGGCTGACGCCATCGCCAATGATTTCTTCCGCGCCCGCCGCTACATCGGCAGCGGCGACCGTCGCGCGATATCGGAGCTCGCCTGGGGCGCGATCCGCCAGCGGATGCGGCTGGGCTGGCACATGGCGGAGCTCGGCCAGCCGGCCTCAGCCCGGCTGCTGATGGCGGCGCATCTGCTGCTGGCGGAAGGCTGGACAGCGCCGAAGCTGGCCGGGCATTTCACCGGCGACCGCTTCGCCCCCCCTGCCCTGACGCCGGCCGAGATCGATCTGGTGCGCCGCATCGCAGCCCGCACGCTGGTCGATCCCGCCATGCCGGAGGATGTCCGGCTGAACCTGCCGGGCTGGGCGCTGCCGGGTCTGCGCGCCCGCTTCGGCGACGCGCTGGCCACGGAAGCCGCGGCGATGGAGACGGCCGCGCCGCTCGACCTGCGCGCCAACCTGCTGCGCACCACGCGGGAAGCGGCGCGGCTGGCGCTCGCGGCGGAGGGGCTGGTGGCGGAGCCGATGCCCTTCTCCCCCTGGGGCCTCAGGATCGCCGACCGCAAGCCGGTCTCCGCAACCGCCGCCTTCAAGGACGGGCTGGTGGAGGTGCAGGACGAGGGCAGCCAGCTGATCGCGCTGCTGACCGATGCGCGGCCCGGCATGCGGGTGGCCGATTACTGCGCGGGCGCGGCCGGCAAGACGCTGGCGCTGGCGGCCACCATGGGCAATCGCGGCCATATCGTCGCCTGCGATGTCTCCGCCACGCGACTCGACGGCGCGGGGCGGCGGCTCCGGCGCGCAGGGGTGGACAATGCCGAGCGCCACCTGCTGCAGGCAGGCGACAAATGGCGCAAGCGCCGCGGGCGGAGCTTCGACCGGGTGCTGGTGGATGCGCCCTGCACCGGCAGTGGCACCTGGCGGCGCAATCCTGATGCGCGAATTCGCACGAATGCGAACGATTTGGCCGAACTCACGGCCAAGCAGGCCGCGATCCTCGAGGACGCATCAGAATTGGTGCGTCCGGGCGGAAGATTGGTCTACGCTACCTGCTCCCTCCTTCCGGAGGAGGACGAGATGCAGATCGAGCGCTTCCTGGCGCGGCATTCTGATTTCGTCGTGGTACCCGCCCTGGGGATCTGGGCGGAGGTTTGTCCTGGTGCGGCGGCGCCGGGAGAGGGTCCGTATCTGGCGCTGTCGCCCGCGCGCCAGGGCACGGATGGCTTCTTCGCCGCGGTGCTGGAGAGACGACCATGATCAATGTCCGCCGCGCCCGCGCGGATGACGCAGCCGGTATCGCCGCAGTCCATGTGGCGGCCTGGCGCAGCGCCTATGCCGGCCTGTTGGACGAGGCCTATCTGGCGCATCTGTCGGAAGAACGACTGACCGCCTTCTACCACAGCGCCATCCTCGACCGCCGGGATGGGCATGCGGTGTTCGTCGCGACGGCCGGCGGCCAGGACCGGCCGGATGACGCGACCGGGGCGGAGGCTTCGATCATCGGCTTCGGGTCCGGCGGCAAGGCCAGGCGCAAGGGGCTGGCCCAGGGCGAGGTCGAGACGCTCTACGTGCTCGACGATTTCCGGGAACGCGCGGTGGGGCGCCGCCTGATGCGCGCGATGGCCGCGCATCTGCGCGCCATCGGCTGCGACTCGGTCCTGGTCTGGGTGCTGTCCGGCAACCCGGCCAACTGGTTCTACCGCCACCTGGGCGGCAAGCCGGTGATGACGGAGGAAATCCGCGTGGCGGGCCGGCCGGTGGCGCAATCGGCCTATGTCTGGGATCCGATCGACATCCTGATGTCGGCAACGGCCTCGGTGAAGGAAGCGTAGCGGGGCGTCTCGCCGCGCGGTGCCGCAGCCCGGCAGGTTTTGCGGAACGCTGGACCTGCGGGGGGCGGATATGGTTGATAGGATTCATGTCCCATAACCTCAACCCTCCCCCTTCCTCCCCCCGGCGGCTCCAGCCCTGGGGCGGCCTGGGCCTATTTGTCCGAATCGCGCATCGCCGCGCCCCACAACATCCCCCGGCGCTTGCCGCCGGGGCTGCGGTGTGGTCATAGCCCGCCATGACGCCGCCCGCCGCATCCGCCCCCGCCCCCGGCCCCGCCATCCGCCATGAGCGGATCCTGATCCTCGATTTCGGCAGCCAGGTGACGCAGCTTATTGCGCGCCGGGTTCGGGAATCGGGCATCTATTGCGAGATCTGGCCCTTCAACGCCGCCCCTGAAGCGCGCATCCGCGACTTCGGCCCGAAGGGCATCATCTTCTCCGGCGGCCCGGCCTCGGTGACGGAGGGGGAAAGCCCCCGCGCGCCGGATTGCGTCTTCGCGATGGGCCTGCCGATCCTCGGCATCTGCTACGGCCAGCAGACGCTCGCGCACCAGCTGGGCGGCAAGGTCGAAGGCGGGCATGCGCGCGAATTCGGCCGCGCCTTCATCGACGTCACCGGCGATTGCGCCCTGACCCAGGGGCTCTGGGCGAAGGGCGCGCGCGAGCAGGTGTGGATGAGCCATGGCGACCGCATCACCGAACTCCCCCCCGGCTTCCGGGTGGTGGCGAGTTCGGAAGGCGCGCCCTTCGCGCTGATCGCCGACGATGCCCGCCGCTACTACGGCACGATGTTCCACCCGGAGGTGGTCCACACCCCGCATGGCGCGGCGCTGCTGAAGAACTTCACCCACCTGGTCTGCGGCTGCACCGGCGATTGGACCATGGGCGCCTTCCGCGCCGAGATGGTGGCCAAGATCCGCGCCCAGGTCGGATCGGGCCGCGTGGTCTGCGGGCTGTCGGGCGGCGTCGATTCCTCGGTCGCCGCGGTGCTGCTGCATGAGGCGATCGGCGACCAGCTGACCTGCATCTATGTCGATCACGGCCTGATGCGCGCGGGCGAGAGCGAACAGGTCGTCGCGACCTTCCGCGACCGCTTCAACATCAAGCTGATCCACCGCGACGCGTCCGATCTGTTCCTCGGCCAGTTGAGCGGCGTGACGGACCCCGAGGTGAAGCGCAAGACGATCGGGCGCCTGTTCATCGAGGTGTTCGAGGAAGAGCAGACCAAGCTCGGCGGCGCCGACTTCCTGGCGCAGGGCACGCTCTATCCGGATGTGATCGAAAGCGTGTCGGCCACCGGCGGCCCCTCCGTCACCATCAAGTCGCACCACAATGTGGGCGGGCTGCCCGAGGGCATGCGGATGCAGCTGGTGGAACCGCTGCGCGAGCTGTTCAAGGACGAGGTCCGCGCGCTGGGCCGCGAGCTCGGCATCCCCGAGGAGATCGTGGGCCGCCACCCCTTCCCCGGCCCCGGGCTTGCGATCCGCATCCCCGGCGATGTGACGCGGGAGAAGGCCGACCTGCTGCGGAAGGTGGACACGATCTACCTGGAGGAGATCCGCAACGCCGGCCTGTACGATGCGATCTGGCAGGCCTTCGCGGTGCTGCTACCGGTGCGGACGGTGGGCGTGATGGGCGATGGCCGCACCTATGACCAGGCCTGCGCGCTGCGCGCGGTGACCTCGACCGACGGCATGACGGCGGATGTCTATCCCTTCACCATGGAATTCCTGACGCGCGTCGCGGGCCGCATCGTGAACGAGGTGCGCGGCATCAACCGCGTGACCTACGACATCACGAGCAAGCCGCCCGGCACGATCGAGTGGGAGTGACGAGTTTCCACGGGATCCGTTGATATTGCTCGTAAAAAAGCAAGTCAACTCGTGAGTTTGCGCTGCGCTAAGCGGTTGTCCTCGTTGGATTTTGGCAACTAAAACGCCCGTGCAGCAGCGCATTCCTGCGGCTGCGGAATTTCGCAGTGGCCCAGGGCGGGCACGGGGGCATGAGGAAACAGGCGTTCGCCGAGGACGAGATCGCGATCTTCGACGGGGCGGTGATCTATCTCCGGGGTGAGCACTGGCAGTTCCGCATGTGGCTTCCCGGTGAGGGCAAGTATGCCCGGCGCAGCCTCAACACTCGCCATCAGGGCACGGCCATCGAGCGCGGGCGCGATCTCGACCTCGACATCATGGCCCGGCTGCGTGCCGGCAAGGGCTACTTCTCCATCAACGCCAAGCAGGCCGTGGAGCGCTATCTCGCCCATCGCCAGCGCGACGTGGATGCAGGCCTGATCGTGCCGGGTCGGTTGGCCACCATGCGCACCCACCTCAATCACTGGCTGGATTTCGTCGGGCGCGACACGCGGCTGGCCGAGCTGGATCGTGGCAGCTGCGAGGACTACCACCGCAGCCGCCTCGCTGGTGCGCGTGGTGCGGCCGCGCGCCAGGTCACCATTGCCAACGAGCAGAGCACCATCAACGCCATGATGCTGTGGCTGTTCCGGCAGGGCGACAGCCAGATCGACGGCTTTGACTTCCGCAAGATGCCCCGGCTGGACCGGAACGACGAGGCAGTCCGCCGCTCAACCTTCGAGGCCGAGGAGGTGGCCGCGTTCCGCGTGGCGGTCGGTGCATATTGCGACCGCGTGGCGAACTGGCTGGACGAGGATGAATGGCGGCAGCGCAGCCTCGCCGGGCACTACTTCCTCATCGCGGCGGCCACCGGGCTGAGGACCGGCGAGCAGCTCCAGCTGCGTTGGGGCGACGTGTCGTGGCAGCGCCACCATTCGCGCCGGCATCGTGGCGATCTGGAGCTGGTCTGCATCCGCGTGCGGGCCGAGACCAGCAAGGTCAGGATCAGCAGCGGTTCTTCTGCCGCGATGGGGGGTTGTTCCGATCATGGGAGGCCATCGCGCTGGCCTGCCTTGGCGATGATGCCTCGCAGGACGCGCTGGTGTTCAGCCTCGATGGCCATCGGGCCATGACCAAGCGCGCGCTGCACTACCGCTTCGGCAAGCTCATGGAACTGGCCGGCATCTCCAGGGATGGCCGGAACCTCGTGCCCTATAGCTTCCGGCACTACTTCATAACCCAGCGCATCATGGGCGGGTTGGGGCACGCGCAGGTGGCCGAGATGTGCGGCACATCGATCACGCAAATCGAGCGCACCTACTTCCACCTCAATGACCGGCTACGCATCACCCATGCCCTGGCCGGCTACGAGATCGACGGGGATGGGCTGGTGGTCGTCGCCGGGGCGTGAGGCAGCAGCGACGGCATCTTGGGTTGCTCAAGATCGCGGATCGCCCGGCCGGGTAGCCAAGGCTCGGGCCTGCGGCAATAGAACAGGAAGCATCACCGCAGGCACTTCCCGGTCAGGGGGGGGGCCTGGGACGCAGGCGCATGGCCCGTCCAGGTCGCCGCGGTCGTGGCCTGGGAAGTCGGAAGATCTTCCAGGAAGGAAGTTCTGGCAGGCCGACCAGTCCAATCCGCCGGAGGGGTGGTCACGATTGCTGCCCCCATGGAGGTGGCCAGGTCGTTCCCCAACACCTCGTAGCGCAAGCAGATCTTCATGCGACGAGAGGGCGCCGCAGTCAGAGCGGGCGATGATCAGCTTGCTCCCGGCCGGTGGCAGAACTGACACGGTCAGTGTAGCTTAGGGCGCATCGAGAATGGCGTCCGGAGAGAGTTCACCCCGTGGCTCGTGGCAGATCAACGGCATGTACCGCGCCTGTAGATTTTAGGCAAAATATGTTATTGTGCCGACCGCGAGCGCAGAAACAAGATTGGCGGCATATAATATGTTGATATTTTCTGGAAATCAAAACAATCAATCAAAATATAATTCCACACAATTAGCCGTTGTTGTTGTAGCAATTTTTTTGGCCGCCGCGCTCAGTCTACAGAACGATGGAAGGTTTGGGTTTCCGATACAGGATGCCTTTCACCATGGCGAGTTCCTCGCCGCTGCTATAACGGTGCTTGAGGGCGCGCCCTTCGAAGGCCCCCCGTATACCATCCACGGTGCGGTTGATTTTTTTCCGGCCATCGTTGTGAATCTATTTTTGCCTTCCCGCGATATGCTTCTCGCGAATACTCTTGTCCTCTACCCAATGATGACAATGCTGGCGGTAGTCCTTATTGCCTTCGCGGCGATACAACTCACGCGGCGTTTCGACCACGCCCCACTTGTAGTGGTGCCGTTCATCTTGATAGCCGGCCTATGTGTGGGATGGCGCGACATCTTCTTTGCGCTGTCGCTCTATATGTTCGCGCGCATTGTCCCGGACGAACGCGGACAGGGCGGGGGGGCAGCTGCACAGATCTTGTTCGGCCTCGTCATCGCCTTAAGCACCTACTGGAGCTTCAACCGAGGCGTGGCGGCGCTCGCCGCCTTCGCTCCGCCCACGCTCTGGCTCGCAGTCCAGCATCGTCGTTTCCTAATTTCGATCACCAGCGCTGTTGTGGGGTTTCTCGTGATGGGCGCGACTCTTCCTGGGATCGGCGTCGTCAGCTATGTTGAGAACTTTCTTATGCTCTTACAGACCTCGTCACAGTGGCGCTATCCCCGGTCTCCAGCAAGAGATATTTGGGCCGCATTAATTATTGTTTGCACACTATTTTCTTTTATTATTTTCACCTTAAAGTCGTCCCGCAATGCTTTATCTGGACCTCGCATTATTCTGCTCATTGCCCTGCTAAGCGGCTGCGCTGTCTATGCCAAGATCGGGCTGGGGCGCATCGACGGGACGCATATAGTGATGGGTATCTGGCTACCGGTATTGGTTGTGACCCTACTTCTTCCATCAAACTGGTTAGAAGTGCCGTCATGGCCGGTGGTCGGAATCGCCGGGATGTTGGCAGTCGGATTCACCTATTTTGCCTCGGGTAAGCTGGAATATTGGCCGCTAACTGCGATCATTGTAATGACGGCCGCCGCAGCATTTGGTCAGCGATTCCGTTTGTATACAAACGCGGCCTCTTTGGCATTGTCTATCGCAGTCGTATTTCTGACCGTGGGAAGAACGTATATTGCCGAACAACGCGGCTTTTTTGATTGGGTGCGCGCCATTCCAGATCTACCCATCGCAACACAAGCTGTAACCCCCGGCGTATTGTGGAGCGCTAGCACCCTCGTAGAGAACGGCGCGCCCTGTGTGTTCGATCTTGTGAATACCGGGCTGATCAACGCGGTGGCAAATCTGCCAGCGTGCTCGCGATTCACCTATCCGGTCTATGCTGGCCCTCAGCATGAGGCTCGGCTAATTGAAGACTTGCGCCGAAGCGCCCCGCCCGTGATCGTCTACAGTGCCGAATATTGGAGTTACGCTATAGACGGCAGATCAATGAAAGAGCGTTTCCGAGCGCTAGATGCCGAAATATTACTCCTCTACCCGCGCAAAGTCTGCGATCATGGCTACTGCTTACGATTCTCCCAGTAGCATACTTCCACTAGCCTTGCGTTCCTGGGTTGTATCGACCAAGAGCGGCGGCCAAGGTCTGCTTTAGAACGTCAAGCTTGGCGGCGATGCCGGTGATCTTGGTGGGCGTCGCTGCGTTGGCCGGATAACGGCGTTCAACCGGGACATGGCCAATTTTCATGCCTATCTGCCCGGCCCGTACGGTCAGGTAGAACAAGAGCTCGTAGCGCTGGAAGACGTCTCGGAATGGCTGTACCCGCGGATCCTGCAGATAGCGCGCCGAGTACGCACGGAAACCGTTAGTAGTGTCGGTGAACCAATGCCGTCCGGCAATGCTCAAAAGCGGCGCGTGGATGGCGCGATTGGCAATCGTACGCTCTAGTGGCGTGTTATCAGCCAAACCGCCCTGCAGATAGCGCGACCCCTGAACGTAGTCGCAGCCATCTTCGAGCTTAGCTATCATGCCGGCAATTGCCTCGACGCCGTCTTTGTTGTTGCCGTCCATGGTGACGATGCCGCGATAGCCACGCGCGCAGGCGTAGGCGTAGGCCATGCGCAGCTGCGCGCTAAGTCTGCCCGGCCCGAGTTTGACCAATAGCGTGTTGACCCCCGTAGCCGCCAGTAAGTCGGGCGACAGCGCGCCATCGGTGGAGCCACCATCCGCCAGGATCACGTCTAACGCCGGCGCCAGCGCACGGATGCGCGCAAGCTGGCTGCGGATACGATCGCCTTCGTTCAGCACGGGGATCACTAGCGCATGGTCGTGCTTGCGCGGCAGCAACGTCCGTGTCTCGAAGGCAGGTACCCCCCAGGCCGGATCGAGCCGCACCTCCTCCATGCCTCTCACTCTTCGTCGCGCAGATACATGGTCGAAAGCAACGCGAAGGCTCGCCGCAGCGCGGCCTCCGGCTTGGGCGCTGGCAGCATCTCCACCGAGACCCAACTTGGCCCGCCCGCGCGCAGGGCCTTTGCCAGCGCGGCATGACAGGAAGCAAGACTACCGACCGGTGCCAGCTTCGGTTCGCTGACGTGCAGGTGCCCCGCGAAGGGGAGTGCCGCCGCCAGGGCAGCTGCGTCGTGTCCGAGCGTTAGCAGGTTGCCGGTGTCTGCCTGCACCCGGATGCCCGGGCGCCCGATCGCTCGTACGAGCGCAACAGCTTCCGCCGTCGTAGTGACGAACCTTCCGCCAAGCGCCGGTGCCACCGGTTCGAAACAGAGCGCCGCGCCTTCCGCCTCGAAGGCTGCTGCGGGCTGCGCTAGGGTCTCCGCCGCAATCTCGAATGCGAGCGCCGGAGCGAGGTCGCCCGGATCGCGCAGCGCTGGCGCGCCGAACACCGCCGCCTTTGCGCCGAGCGCCCCGGCGACGCGTGCCACAACTGTTAGCGCCGCGACCAGGCGAGCGCGTTCCTCTGCGGAACGGAACAGGTGCAGGCCGTCCAGGCCAAAAAGCACGCCCTGCATCGCCGGCACGACGAGGCCGAGACTGGCCAAGCGTGCGCGCCATGCGGCGATCTGATCCGGGTTGGCTTCCGCCAGTGGGCCAAACAGCCGCACTGGCAGCACTTCGATCCCCTCGAAACCGAGACGTGCGGCGAAGGCAAGCATCGCGTCATCCCGCTCGGCGGGCCAGGCGAGGGCGGAGACGGCGGCGCGGCGGCGCTGCATTAGCGCGGGCGCGCCAAAGCGACGAAACGCGCGAGCTTTTCAAGCACTGCATCGGCGGACATGACATAGCCCTCGATTCCGCCGAAGGCTTGGCCGTGCAGTGTACGCGTGTCGTAGCGGGGCGCCGGCTCCGCTGGCCCGCCCACCGCGGCGCCGGGCAACAGCATTTCGACGATGCGGCGCGTTGGCAGTGGCTCCGTGAACAGGTTCACTAGTGGCAGACCCAGTTCGCGTGCGCGCACCATGTCGGTCAGCAGACGCTCCAACGGATACCACTGAAAAGCGCTGGCGGGATTGATCGCATCGAGCCTGTTGCCGTGCATCAGGTCGAAGACGATATTCTTCTTCAACCCAGGCCCAAACAGCGCCGGTAGGCGCAATATGGAGTGGTCGGCGAATCGCGCAATGACGCGCCGCTCCACTTCCAAACGGTGGCGGCCATAGGCGTGGTTCTCTGCGCCGTTCGGTGCATGCGCTTCATCGAAGCCTGCGGCAGGATCAGGATATACGTCGATAGTGGAGATAAGCGTGAAGCGTGCGGCTTGCACCGTGTCCAGCACGTCCAGTAGTGGCGCGATGCCGGCCCAGTCGCGAGCTGGATCGGCATTAGCCTGCCACTTCACCGCACTGACACCGCAGCATACAACCTCGTCGAAGCGCTGGCCGTGCAGTTCGTGGAAGTTGCGGCTGTTAAACAGGTCAGTCCAGCCGCCCGCAGCCCGCAAGTTAGCTCCGACGAAGCCGGTATGGCCGATTAGCGCGCGGCGCATCAACGCATCTCCCGGGTCGTTTCGCCCGGACGGATTTGAGGCAGCGCATCCGCCGGCGCGCCGAAGGCGCCGCCTATTACGTCAAGGCTGCGGTCAAGCCGGCGCACGCTACTGCGTACCTCCCGCACCACCGGCATCCGCGCGCGTGGCTGGACTGAAGCGTAAAGCGCCAGAACGCAGTGGGTCAGCAGCGCGAACATTGCGGAGAAGACGATCATCATGACGGAGAGCAACCCCGCCAGCGTCGTCCACCCGGCCTGTACTCCGGTATGCGTTAGCCAGATTGCCACAGTGTAGGCCAGGGCGACGAGCCCCGAAGCGACACCGCCCATCGCCAGCCAAACCGCGATGCGCAGGGGCACAGTGCCGGTCCGCCAGAGCTGGCGCACCGCGCGCGTGACGCTAGCGCGGAGCGCCTTGGGACCGGCATCGTCGGCCAGCGTCGGCAGTTCAATGCGCCGGCCGGGGAAGGCGCCGCGGAAAGATAGCGAGCGCATCAGCACGGTCCCGTCCAGTCTGTTAGCAAGCCAGCGGGCGGCCCCGCGGCTATAGAGGCGCAGGCGTGGCGTAGGCCATTCCAGTCTGACGCCCGCCAGCCGGCCGGACACGGCGAAGAACAGCCGTCCAAGCATACAGTAGAGCCCGCATGTGCCCGCGCCGCTGGCGGGTGCGACGGCGAAAACCAGCTGGTAACCTTCGGTCGCAGCGAGCAGCGCTGGCAGAGAGGCGACCTCACCCTCGGTCGGGGTTGCCACCACTACCCAGTCCCCCAACGCCCGGTCCATGCCGATCAGCGTCGCGACGTCGCGCTCCACCCCGTCGGCCAGGAAGTGAACAGTCATATCTGGCAGGCGTGCCGCTAGCGCCGTTAAGTCACGCGCGGTGCCGGGGCCGACACCGTTGGCGACGACTACGATCTCGCCATGGTCGGCTAGCCTGCCGATGCAGTCCGCAAGCGCGGCGATCGGCCCCGCTGGCACGTCATCATCTGTGACGACGACCACGCAGGTTAGCGTTGCGATGCGCGGCTGCATCCTGGTTCCCTATTCGTGTTCAATCCCATTCCCGCGCGGTCAGCAGGGCCTCTACGTCATAGACGTGATCAAGCTTTGAGCCCAGCACCGATAGAATGCGCGGGCTGTCGGGCGACGGCTCTACCAAGATCGGGCGCGCATCGTTGTCCTCCGTTGAGCGCAGCACGGCCTTGACCTCGTAAAGCGAGCGCAGCGTCTCCGCACCCTCGATTGCGGGCAGGAAGCGCGCGGCATCACGCAGCATCAGCGCTGCACGCGATCGACCGGGCGGCGATACTTCGCCTGGACCGATCCAGGCGCTGTGAGGCGTGTAGCGCACATGTGTCAGTGAATGGCAGCCGAGCGGTGGGAATGGCATGGCGGAGAAGAAGGGCCCGTCCATAACAGTCACCGCCAGCCCGGCCAGGGTGGGCGGCGGGTGGATCATCGCGATCTCTGCCACTTCCTTCTTGATTTCCGTGCCCAGCCGCACACCGATGCCATCGAGATCCGCATATGTGCAGTTGATTACGTGCCGCGCGACGATCGTGTCGGTGCCCGCTTGTAGCTTTACGCCATCCTGCATCAATCCCGCCACGCGCACCGAAGTGCCGAAGCGGCATTCGATTCCGGCTCGGTTCAGCTGATCTGCGATTTCATGGGCGAGCAGCGCAGCATCCAGACTGAACTCCTCGACTGCGAAAACAGATTCAATAGTTGTACTGTCGAAGAGCATCGCGTGATTGGGTTCGGCTGGAGCGCAAAAAGCTCCGATCTCAGCGCAGAAGCGCGCGAACTGTTCCGACGATATCAATGACTGACGCGCTATAGCGTAAACCATAGGAATATCGCGGCGGATGGCGGCACGGTACTCATCGATGAAGCGACCAAAGTTCCGGCGAGCGGACGCGCCAGTGCGCGAGGCGCGGGGGTAATGATACCCGTTATGAACTCGGGCTTGGTTGACGAAGGATGCACGCCGCATAATTCCGCGCTCGCGCTCAAAAACAATAATGCGGCCTATGCGCAACGACGCAAGGGCAAGGGCTACGCGCGCCCCATAGAAGCCGCACCCAACCACAGCAACAGCGATATTTTCTCCCATCACTTACTCCCATCACGAAGGGCGAAGGGCACAAAAATATATTAATATAAAAAATATAATCCGAGTTGTAGCCAACACAGCGCGAACCCTTAAATGTTCATAGGACGAGGCTGCGAGCCTAGAATCTTGCCGCTTCCGGACGCCATACTCGATGCGCCCTAAGCTACACTGACCGTGTCAGTTCTGCCACCGGCCGGGAGCAAGCCGATCATCGCCCTCTCTGACTGCGGCGCCCTCTCGTCGCATGAAGATCTGCTTGCGCTACGAGGGGTTGGGGAACGACCTGGCCACTGACGTGCTCCCCTGAAATGGCGCCATTTTTCGGTAGACTCCGATCCAGCAAGGGACGGACGAATGAAGCGCAGCAGGTTCAGCGAT
>JBIIRI010000168.1:0-7115 GCA_044341625.1 Roseomonas sp. | reverse complement strand
GCGGGGGCCACGCCACGCTCGATGGCGGCGCGGAGGCCGACACGCTGCGCGGCGCGGCCGGCGCCGACAGCCTGGTCGGCGACCCCGGCGCCGACCTTCTGGAGGGCGGGGCGGACGCCGATACCCTGGCCGGCGGCGCGGATCGCGACATGCTGGATGGCGGGGAGGGTGACGACCTGCTGCTGGGCGGCGACGGCCCGGACCGGCTGCTGGGCGTCAACGGCAACGACCTGCTGCGCGGCGAGGCGGGGGACGATCTGCTGGAAGGCGGCAATGGCGCCGATCGGCTGGAAGGCGGCGAGGGCCGCGACCTGCTGGCCGGCGGCCTGGGCGCCGATGTGGTGCTCGGGCAGTCCGGCGATGACCTGATCGCGGGCGGTGCCGACAACGACGTGCTCGACGGCGGTGAGGGCAACGACCTGCTGTTCGGCGATGGCGGGGCGGACCTGCTGCTCGGCGGTGCCGGCAACGACAATCTGGCGGGCGGCGCGGGCAACGACACGCTGGAAGGCGGGCCAGGCCGCGACCGGCTGGATGGCGGCCCTGGCGAGGACCTGCTGCGCGCCGGCCCGGATGGCGGGGCGGAACTGCGCGGCGGGGAGGGGGCCGATACGCTCGATGCCTGGGGGGCTGCCGTGCCGGGCCATATGCTGATCGGCGGGATCGGCAACGACACCTATCTGGTGCGCGGCGCGGCCGATCTGGTGATCGAGGAAGCTGGCGGCGGCATCGACACGATCTTCACCCTGGCGCCGAGCGGGCGGGTTCTGATGCCGTCGAATGTCGAGGCGGTGGTGCTGCTCGGCGGCGCGACTCAGGTGGTGGGCAACGGCCTGTCGAACCGGATCGTCGGCAATGACCTGCCCAATATCCTGCTGGGCGGCAATGGCGCGGATACGCTGGAGGGGCGGGGCGGCAACGACACGCTGCATGGCGGGGCGGGCGACGACATCTTCGTCTTCGGCCCTGGCCAGGGCCAGGATGTGGTGCGCGGCTTCGAGACCGGCTTCGACATGATCCGCGTCAGCGGCTTCGCCACCCCCGCAGCGGCCCATGCGGCGCTGCGCGCGCTACCGGGCGGCGGGCTTGAACTCGCCTTTCCTGGCGGTGGCGGGGTGGTGTTCGAAGGTGTCGGCCCTGGCGCAGTTCGGCCCTTTGACATCCTTATCGGGTAGGCGGGCGGCGCCCTTCGAGCCTACCTGACGATGTCCCGGTACGCATGCCAGGTCGCATGCCCGATCAGCGGCAGCACCAGCGCGAGGCCGAGGAAGAAGGGCACCAGCGCCATCGCGGTGAACACCACGATCAGCCCGGCCCAAAACGCCATCGCGCGCCAATTGTCGAGCGTCGCGCGGATCGAGATCACGATCGCCTCGAAGGCGGAGATGTCGCGGTCCACGATCATCGGGATCGACACGGCGGAAACAGCAAAGGCAACCGACGCCAGCACGAAGCCCACGCCCGTGCCGACGATGAGGAAGGGCAGCAGCTGATCCGACCGCAGCATCGCCGCCGGCAGATGCTCGAGCGTCGGCGCGAAGCCCATGCCGAAGAAGATCGCGAAGATCAGCCCCGCCATCCGCACCCAGAACAGGTTGATGACCAGCAGCACCGCGCCCATCAGCGCCAGCTGCGGTGCGTTGCGGCGGAAGGCGCCGAAGGCGATGCCGAGCGAGGTGGCCTCGCCCCGCTCGCGCCGGCGCGATGTTTCGTACAGCCCGGCGGCTACCACGGGCGCAACGAGGAAGAACCCTGCCACCGCCGGCAGCACGGCCCAGGTCGCCCCGGCCGCGAGCAGCAGCATCACCAGCGACCAGCCCGCGACGACCACCGCGCCGCCATAGAAGAAGCCGATATGCGGCGTCGCCATCAGGTCGCGCCAGCCGGCTTCGAGCCACGCCCAGGGGCGGTCATTCGGTACCAGCTGGATGCGGACTGCCTGCGATGCCGTCGCCTGTCCCGTCGTCTCGTCCATCTGCCTGCCACCTCCCCAACGGCCGCCCGCCATGCCCGCAGAGTAGAATCCATGCATCGTCGCCGGACTTGATCCGGATCAAGGACGTGACCTTCGTGGGAGGGTTTTCTGCCGGAACGTGCTGGTCGGCTCGCGACCTCGGCGCGCGGAGGGGAGATCCGACCTCATGTCTGTAACAGGCTTTGCCGCTGCGCTGGCGGGACCCGCGACGGGATCGCGCGCCACCGTGCGGAGCGAGGCTTACATCGAGGCGCCGATCCGCGCCTTCGCGATCGCGACCGTCTTCTGGGGTGTGGTGGGCTTCCTGATGGGCGTGCTGATCGCCTCCCAGCTCGCCTGGCCGCTGCTCAACCTCGATCTCGAATGGACCACCTTCGGGCGGCTGCGGCCGGTCCATACCAGCGCGGTGATCTTCGCCTTCGGCGGCAACGCGCTGTTCTGCACCTCGCTCTATGTCGTGCAGCGCACCTGCCGCGCGCGGCTGTTCGGCGGGGAGCCGATGGGGTGGTTCCTGTTCTGGGGCTACCAGTTCGTGATCGTCGCCGCGGCGCTCGGCTATGTGCTCGGCGTCACGCAAGGCAAGGAATACGCCGAGCCCGAATGGTATGTGGATCTGTGGCTGACGGTGGTGTGGGTGCACTACCTGGTCGCCTTCGGCGGCACCATCCTCCGCCGTGAGGAGCCGCATATCTACGTCGCGAACTGGTTCTACCTGGCTTTCATCGTGACCGTCGCGATGCTGCATATCGGCAACAACCTGGCGCTGCCGGTCACGCTCGGCCATTCCAAATCCTACGGCCTCGCTTCAGGCGTGCAGGATGCGATGATCCAGTGGTGGTACGGCCACAACGCGGTGGGCTTCTTCCTGACCGCGGGCTTCCTCGGGATGATGTACTACTTCATCCCGAAGCAGGCGGACCGGCCGGTCTATTCCTATCGCCTGTCCATCGTGCATTTCTGGTCGCTGATCTTCCTCTATATCTGGGCGGGTCCGCACCACCTGCACTACACCGCGCTGCCGGATTGGGCGCAGACGCTCGGCATGGTGTTCTCGATCATGCTGTGGATGCCGTCCTGGGGCGGCATGATCAACGGCGTGATGACGCTGTCCGGCGCCTGGGACAAGCTGCGAACCAACCCGTCGCTGCGCTTCACCGTCACCTCGCTCGGCTTCTACGGCATGTCGACCTTCGAAGGGCCGGTCATGTCCATCAAGGCCGTGAACAGCCTGTCGCACTACACCGACTGGACCATCGGGCATGTGCATTCGGGCGCGATGGGGTGGGTCGGCTTCGTCACCTTCGGCGCGCTGTACTACCTGTTCCCGAGGCTCTGGAACAAGAAGGCGCTCTACTCCGACCGGCTCGTCTCCTGGCACTTCTGGATCGCAACCCTGGGCATCGTTCTCTACATCACGGCGATGTGGGTGTCGGGCATCCTGCAGGGCCTGATGTGGCGCGCCTATGACGAGAACGGCTTCCTGCAATACAGCTTCATCGAGACGGTGGCGGCGATGTACCCGTACTACGCCATCCGCGTCCTCGGCGGCGTGCTGTATCTCAGCGGCGCGCTGATCATGGTCTACAATTTGTGGATGACCGTCACCCGCGGCGAGCAGGCGGAGGCGGTCGCCGCCCCCGCCCCTGTCGCCGCTGTGCCGGCCGCGGCCGCGTGAAGGGGGCACGGCGATGAAGTGGTTCAATCACGGGCTGATCGAGAAGAACCTGATCCTGATGGGCGTGCTCACGCTCATCACGGTCTCGATCGGCGGGCTCGCGCAGATCGTCCCGCTGTTCACGGTCGCGTCCACCATCGAACGCGTGGAGGGCATCCGCCCCTACACGCCGCTCGAACTCGCGGGGCGCAACATCTACATCCGCGAAGGCTGCTACACCTGCCACAGCCAGATGATCCGCCCCTTCCGCGACGAATTGGAACGCTACGGGCATTTCTCCCTGGCGGCGGAGAGCATGTACGACCACCCCTTCCAATGGGGTTCGAAGCGCACGGGGCCCGACCTCGCGCGTGTCGGCGGGCGGTATTCGGATGACTGGCAGGCCGCGCATCTGCGCGACCCGCGCGCGGTGGTGCCTGAGAGCATCATGCCGCCCTACGCATTCCTGGACCGGCCGCTGAACTACACGGACATCCAGCAGCATCTGCGCGCCAAGCGCGCGATCGGCGTGCCCTACACGGATGAGATGGTGGCGAATGCCCGCGCCGATCTGGAAGCGCAGGCGCGGCCGGATCGCGACGCTTCTGCCTTCCAGGGCCGCTACGCCCGCGCCCGCCAGGCCACCTTCGACGGCGATCCGAACCGGATCACGGAGATGGATGCGCTGGTCGCCTATCTGCAGATGCTCGGCACGCTTGTGCAGTTCCGCGACGTGACCCCCGAACAGCTGCGGCAGCAGTAAGGAGGCATCGGATGTTCGAGACCCTCGCCGCCATGCAATCCACACTCTCCACGCTGTGGGTCGTCTGGTTCTTCGTCCTGTTCACCGGAATCATCCTCTATGTGATGTCCCCCTGGCGGAAGCGCGGCTACGAACGCGCGGGCGACATCCCGCTGCGGGATGACCCACCCGCGCGCCTGCGGCGCGACCCCCCTCCGCCGTCCGCCAGCGGAGGTCGCTGAGATGCCGACCAAGATCGAGAAGGACGCCGTCACCGGCACCGAGACCACGGGCCATGAATGGGACGGGCTGAAGGAACTCAACACGCCGCTGCCCAAATGGGGGCTCTATCTGCTGTATCTCACCATCGCCTTCTCGGCGGTGTGGGTCGTGCTCTACCCGGCCTTCCCGGTGAAGGGCTGGACCGGCCTGACGGGCTGGGTGGCACGAGAGGCGGTGACGCAGGATGTCGCGGCGGCGCAGGCGCGCATGGCGCCGATGATGGACCGCATCCGCGCCGCGACGCCGGATCAGATCGCCGCCGATGGCCAGCTGCGCGCCTTCGCCATGGCGGGCGGGCGCATCGCCTTCGCCAACAACTGCGCCGGCTGCCACGGCGCGGGCGGGCAGGGTGCGCCGGGCGGCTTCCCGTCGCTGGCGGATGACGATTGGATCTGGGGCGGCACGCATGAAGCCATCCGCCACGCCATCCTGCACGGCATCCGCGCGGGCGAGAGCGAGGAGGAACGGCAGAGCATGATGCCGCGCTTCGTGGCCGATGGCGTGCTGACCCACGCCCAGGCCTCCGACGCGGCGGAATTCGTGCTGACCTTCTCCGGCCGCGCGACGGATGCCGCCGCCGCATCCCGCGGCCAGGCGATCTATGCCGAGAATTGCGCCAGCTGCCATGGCGATGGCGGGGAGGGGAATCGCGATGTCGGCGCCCCGCGCCTGTCGGACCGCGTGTGGCTGTATGGTAGCGACAGCGCGGCGATCGCGCGCAGCATCGCCAATCCGCGGATGGGCGTGATGCCGTCCTGGGGCGGCCGGCTGGATCCGGCCATCGTCAACATGCTCACCGTCTATGTCCACGCCCTTGGCGGCGGGGAGAATTGAACGGCGGGCGGATGCCTCCGACGCCATCGCACCGGTCTGGGGAGACCGACGTCATGAACGACGTCCGCGCGAAGGAGAAGGTGCAGCCGCCGGGGCGCGCGACTCCGGCGGCTGACCAGCCGCTCTATGCCAGCCACCAGAAGGTCTATCCGAAGGCTGTCTCCGGCACGGTGCGGCGCGCGAAATGGGCGGTGCTCATCGCCTGCCTCGGCCTCTACTACGTCATCCCCTGGATCCGCTGGGATCGCGGCCCGGATGCGCCGAACCAGGCCGTGCTGGTCGATATGGGCCACGGCCGCCTGTACTTCTTCTTCTTCGAGATCTGGCCGCAGGAGGTCTATTTCCTCACCGGCCTGCTGGTGCTGGGCGCGATCGGGCTGTTCGCCGCGACATCGCTGTTCGGCCGCGTCTGGTGCGGCTTCACCTGCCCGCAGACGGTCTGGACCGATCTGTTCATGTGGGTGGAACGCCTTATCCAGGGCGACCGCAACGAACGCATGAAGCTCGACAAGGCGCCCTGGACCGCCGCGAAATGGCGCAAGAAGGCGCTGACGCATGCCGCGTGGATCGCCATCGCGGCGGCAACCGGCGGCGCCTGGATTATGTATTTCCGCGACGCGCCGACCGTGGTCGTCGAATTGCTGACCGGCACCGCGAGCAAGGAGGTCTTCTTCTTCTTCGCCCTGTTCACCGGCACCACCTATCTGCTGGCCGGCTGGGCGCGGGAACAGGTCTGCACCTATATGTGCCCCTGGCCGCGCTTCCAGGCCGCGATGCTGGATGAGAATTCCCTCGTCGTGTCCTACCGCGCCTGGCGCGGGGAACCGCGCGGCAAGCTGAAGGAACAGGGCCACGGCGACTGCGTCGATTGCGGCGCCTGCGTGCATGTCTGCCCGACGGGCATCGACATCCGCGACGGCCAGCAGATGGAATGCATCGGCTGCGGGCTCTGCATCGATGCCTGCGACGACATCATGACGCGGCTGGACAAGCCCACCGGCCTGATCGCCTTCGAGACGCTGGGCAACCTCGCCGCTGCCGAAGCCGCGACGAAGCCGATGCCGCCCTGCGCGGCGCGGACGGTAGCGGGGATGGGCGCGCGCCAGGTGCCGCGCTTCATCCGCCCGCGCACCATCATCTATGCCGGCGTGCTCGGCGCCGTGATGGCGGTGATGCTCGGCGCCTGGCTGCTGCGGCAGGATGTGACGCTGTCCGTCCTGCGCGACCGCGCGCCGTTGTTCGTGCATCTGTCCGATGGCGGCATCCGCAACGCCTATACGCTCAAGATCGCCAACAAGCGGCGCGAGGCCGGGGAGCTGGTGCTGGTGCTGGACAGCACGGCGCCGCTGAATCTGACCGTGCAGGAAGCCGAGGCGATCGGGCCCAATCGCTTCCGCGTCACGACACGCGCCGACGGCATCACCGAATGGCGCGCCTTGGCCACGCTGCCGCCGGGCCAGCCGGGGCGTGAATCGACCCCCGTCGCCTTCCGCCTGCTCGATGCGCGCGGCCGCACCGTCACCCGCACCACCAGCGTCTTCCTGGGGCCGAAATGACATGAGCGACAACACCCTGTCCCCACCCCGCGACTTCGACCCGAACCGCAGCCGCTGGATCCCCTGGGTCTT
>JBIIRI010000167.1:0-7140 GCA_044341625.1 Roseomonas sp. | reverse complement strand
GATGCCAGCCTTGCTATCCAACCGGATATCGCGAGGCTTGATTCCGAAGGGTTTCAGCAAACGAGCCAACTGCGGCGGCGTGATAACCTTGCCGTTGTTTAACTCAGGCCAAGGCTGCTCCTCCATCTTCCCGAGGTGGTCGCAGATGTCGCTGCTAGGCAGCTTGCTCGCACCAGTCTGCGTGAAGATGGTTCGCATCGCCGCCAGCAGCATGCCGCTGGTGCTCTCCGTCTCATTCGAGGCGAAGAGTTGAAGCAGGGCCTCACGCATCAGATCCGGCCAGATACCCCCAGCAAGGCCTGCGATGGCGAGCAGGGGCAGCGAGATGTCCCCCTCCCGATCACCAAATTCGTCCGGGATTTCCGGGTCCGGGCGCGTGCTGAAGTCGACAGCCTCAGCCCACTTCGTGATCCTACCGCGCAGTTCTGCCAAGGCAGGGCGGTAGTCCTTCACCTTCTCGATCCGCTCTCCATTCATCTTGCGTCGCAGATAGATGGGGACAGACCGCGACATGACGGTATCCGGCAGCACGCCGATCCCTGCGATGGCCACGGGCGCGAACGCCTTGAAGCCGCGCGGGGCGAAGTCCTGGCCCGACCTGACAGAGCGCCAGACCATCCCGGACGCCTCGAAGCCGCAGTTGAGAAGGTTTCGGATGCCTTCACGGCCGGGCATGAACGAGTCCGCCTCATCGATCAGCAGCGTAAGGCCAGGCTTTTCGCCCTTCTCTGTTGCATCGATGAGCCGGAAGATGACGGACTCGGTCGCGTTATCCATCTTCATCGGCTCACAGCAGAGTTCTGCCAGCAGATTGATGACGGTGGACTTCCCGCAGCCCTTCTCCGGCGACGTAATCGCCAGACGGGGCGTATGCTTGAAGTAGGGGTAGACGTGGGTGTGGAGGGTCCAGGCCGCCATCACCACTGACTGCTCCTTGCTGATGACTAGATGCCGCCTGAATGCGGTGGACACCTCATCGAGCAAGGCAGCCGCTTCGATATTCGAACTACGCAACGTATCTTTTCTCCGTGAGCAGGGGGAACCATTCCCGCCGCTCGTCCAGGAAGATCATCCGGCGCGCGATGACATTCGACGCGGGCAATTGTCACCGCTTCACCCCAGGCAAGCGGCCAGCGCACCACCCCACCACCCGGGTCGCATCGATAGGTTTCTGGCCGACCCGCACGCCCATCTTCGTCAGGGCGGTGGCGACCCGCTTGCATGCTTCCTTCCGCGATACGCCCTTTGTGGTCTCGACTGCCTTCACCCAGGCCACAGCTTGGACGGCGATGTCGCGCTCGGCCGTAGGCTTCATGGCTCCGCCAATCCGGGGGGCTTTCAGCACAGGCGGCGTCACCCCGAGGTCGAGGTCCTTGAGCGCATCTGCCAAGAACCCCAGTGCTTCGGTTGTCGGGTGCAGGGCCACCCACTCGAAGCCATCGGGCGCTCGGTGATGGGTGTCGAGCAGTGGGCCAAGAGCCTCTTGAAGCGCCGACAGCAGGGCAACCAGTTCCCGGCGCTGCGGTGGCGATGCAAAGGTGAGGGAGTCGACCTGGCGCTTAATGCTGGCAAGCCGCTCAGCCTGCCCGGAGAGAGTGGCGAGGATGCGGACCACATCGCTTTCCTGCGATCCTGCTGGGAGCCCCTCAAGGCCCGGCCGCATCTGCGTGTCATCACCGTGCAAAGGTCGACCTCCCACCTTCATGCGCGATGGAGCCAACCGCAGATCGGCCTGCCAGCGCACTGTTGAGAAGGTCGGACCAGGTGTTCATGACAGCGACCTGTTCGGGCCAACGTTGGGCACGCTGGTAGACGCCAAGGACGCCGCCCCGCGTAGCCGACTGCTTGTGGTTCAGGATCGCGTCCGCGACGCTTTCGGCGACCCCGGCTTCGGCAAGCGCAGTGGCGAAGGACCGGCGGAAGTCATGCCAGCGCCAGCCATCGATCCCCGTGGCGTCGATCAGGGCCGCCTTGATGTCGGTGAAGGTGTCGATCTGCCGGCCCGCCTGAGGGGAAGGGAAGACCAGGCCCGTTACTGGGAAGCCTGCGGCAGCGTGGCGGGACCTAAGAAGGTCCAGGACCAGGGGCGGCAGGGAGAAGCGGTGCGGCTCACCGTTCTTGGTGGCGGTGTTCGCCTGGGTCCAGACGCCCTGCGCCAAGTCGACCTGCTTCCAGTCGAGCGCAGCGGCCTCGCCCCGGCGGCAGGGGATGGCGATCAGGAAGCGGACAAGGTCGCAGTGGACGTCCCGGAGACGCGCGGTGGTGCCGGCTGCTCGCCATAGGGCGGCCAGTTGGTCGAGGTGGAGATAGACGGCGCGGTCCTTCGGCGGCTTCGGTCGCTTGGCCTTGGATACCGTGACGCAGGGATTGAGCGGGACGAAGCCCTCGTCGAGGCACCAATCGAAGAAGCGGTTGAGGGCGCCGTATCGGGCACGGGCTGTGGCAGGCCGCTCGGCTTCGGCATGGAGCAGGGAGCGCAGGTGCTGGGTGCCTATCTCCGCGACCGGCGTGTCGAGGGCGTTCATCCGGGACATGGCAGCGCGCAGTTGGGCCAGTTCGTCGGCCACGGCCTTGGGCGAGAGTGTGCCACGGCCCCGGAGCTTCGGACGGCGGGGGAGGACGCTGGCGTAGAGATCGAGAAGGCGGGCGATGGTCTGGCCCCTGCGTTCGGCACCCTTCTCCTGCTCGATACGACGTTCGGCGGCAGGGTCGCGGCCGACCTTGGTCTGCCCCTTGAGGATGCCGGCGGCTTGGCGAGCGTCGTCCGGCGAATGGGTGTCGGGCGAGCCGATGGTCACGGACTTGGTGGGGAAGCGCCTGCCGGTGACGGGGTCCAGGCCACGCGGCTTGTAGGCGTAGACCCAGGACATCGAGTGGGCGTGGACGACGAGGCAGAGCCCCCGGCAGGTCTGGTCGGGGATGATCGTCCGGGTATTGGGGGCACGGCGACGCCATGCGGCCTCGATGGAGGCACGGGTGATCCGGGCGGGTTCTGCGCGGTCGATGGTGACGGACAAGGCGGCGGTTCCTGAACCGGACGGAGGCTATCCGAACCGGACACTAACCGGACATGGGAGCCAGAACACCCTGGTTCAAGCCTGCTGGGATCAGGATAGACGCATCAAGATATGGTTTCTTATCATATAGATAGATTGGATATCTGGCTGGCTACCGGCAGGGCGGGGCGAAGCCCCGTCTGACTCTTAATCAGCGGGTCCTAGGTTCGAGCCCTAGTGCGCCCACCATTTTCCCCAAAATCCGGACATCCGGTTCCTTCGCGCGGGGCACCACGCGGAACGCGCGCTGCCCGGGCGCAGCGCGCCCTATCCGCGCCGCGGCCCGCGTCCCAGCGGGTAGGGCCAGCGCGGCTCGTTGAATTCCTGCAGCTCGAGCCAGTAGCCCTCGGGATCCTTGAAGAAGCAGGAATAGACGGCGCGGCCGGGGCTGAGGTCGGGCGGCGCCTCGAACGGCACGCCGCGCGCCTTGTAATGGGCATAGGCGGCTTCGAGATCCTCGACGAGGAAGGTGAACATCATCCCCTTCGTCCCGCGCGGCCGCCCCGGCTTGTCGCAGACGCCGAGGAAGCCTGTCGGGCTCACCTGGAACACCCGGCACACGCCCTGGTCCAGCACCTGCGGCAGGCCCATCACATCACGATAGAACCCGGCCAGGCGATCGAGGTCGTCGGTGTAGAGCCAGACGATGTTCTGCTCGATGAAGGGCGTGCCGGCCATGTGCTGCCACCTGCTGCTGCGGCGAGAAGGGTATACCCGCTGCGCAAAGCTTCGGCCTGCGCCCCGAAGGGGCGAGCGGCCGAATGGCCGCCGCCGCCAGTGCGGCGAAAGCCAAGGCCGCAGATGCGGCCGCCCGGCGACTGAGGGCACAAAAACAACCAACGAGCCGCTGAAAGCGGCCGTTGGTATCACATGGCAGCAACGGTCACAGCAATCCGCGTGCGATGCCCCCATCAGCCGCGACCGACTGCCCGACGACATAGGCGCTGCGCGGGGAAGCGAGGAAGGCGGCGACATCCGCCACTTCCTCCGCCGTCCCGAAGCGGCCGAGGGGGATGTCCTCCGCGAAGCGGGCCAGCACCTCCTGTTCCGTCGTGCCGTCGCGCTGCGCCATCTCCGCCGCGCGCCGGCGCCAGAGCCGGGTCACGGTGCGGCCGGGCAGCACGGCGTTGACGCGGATCCCCTCCCCGATCAGCTCCGCCGCCAGCGTCTTCACCAGGGCAAGGTGCCCCGCCTTGTGGACGTTGGAGACGATCTGCTCCGGATAGGGCATGCGGGAAGATGCCGCGCCGAACAGCACCACGCGCGCGCCCGCGCCGCGCCGCAGCGCCGGCAGGAAGGCGCGCACGACGCGCACGGTCGAGAGGATGTTGAACTCCCAGTTCCGGCGCCAATCCTCGTCGGACAGCGCCTCGAAGGGGGAACGGTGGCTGCCGCCGACCGCGACGACCAGGATATCCAGCCGCTCATGCGCGGCGTCCCAGCCCCGCGCCAGCGCGTCCACCGCCGCGGCATCGGTCGCATCCGCCGCCATATGGGCCGCGCCGATCCTGTGCGCCGCCTGCGCCACGGCCGCCGCATCGCGGGAGACGATGGTGACCCGTGCGCCTTCCTCGGCCAGCGCCTTGGCGGTGGCGAGCCCGATGCCGTCGCTCGCGCCCACGACCAGCGCGAGGTCGTCCTTGATTCGCAGATCCATGCCGTCTCGTCCCCCTCAGGCGGCGCACCATCAGCCGCCCGGCGCGGCGTCGCAATCCCTCGGGCCGCGCGGCCGCCCCCTTGATCCCGCGGGGCGGCTTGCCGATAGCTGGGGCTGACAACGCAACCGGGGATACGGATCAGGATGAGCCAGACGGGACCTGTCTATCTGCGCTGGCGGGCGGCCGGCACGCCGGCGCCGGAGCTGGAGCGCTTCGCCGACCTTGACGCCGCGCTCGACGCCATCGAGGCACGCTGGGCAACGCTGCGCGACCAGGCGCCGCAGGTGCTCGACGCCCGCAAGGTGCTGCTGCTGACGACCGAGCAGTTGCGCGGCGAATTCGAGGCTGCGCCGCAGGGCTGAGGCCGCGCTTCAGGACCTCGGGCCGCCTTCCTCCCGCGCGATCGCGTCCAGATGCTCGGCGATCTCCGCCAGCGGCAGCTTGACGAGGTCGCGGTCCAGGCTGCCGGCCAGCTTCCGTCCGGCGGCCGGGCCGAGTTCGGCCCGCAACTCGCCCAGGAAGGCCGGCGGGGCGACCAGCAGCAGGGCGGCGAAGCGATCCGCCTCGTCGTCCAGCCACTCGGCGAGCCGGCGGGCGAAGCCGCGCCGGGCCGCGCGATGCGGGTCCGTGCGCGGCTCGATCGCGTGGCGGGTGGTGCTGGCGCTTTCGTGGACGCGGCCCGGGCGTTCCGTGCCGAGGACGCGTGAGGGCGGCGTCGGGTTCTCCACCGCTTCCTCGGGCAGTTCCCGCCAGGGGCCGGCCGGCGGGCGCCGGGCGAAGATGCGGGCATGGCCGGCATCGGCGATCAGCGCCCATTCGGTCGCCTGTGGCATGGCATGCCTCCCGCACCAGGCGGCTCTGTCGCGCGCCGAGGATCCTGCGGCGCATCATGCGGCGGCGGGGCGAGAGCGGGGCGCACAAGCGGGCGAGCGCGCGGAGGCTTGCGGCAGTGGCCGCGGCTTCAACGTATCTCGATGAGAAGAGAAGGCGGTGGCTGGGGGACCTGGACTTCCAGAAAGTTTCACGAAATCGGCCAGAAACCTACTACTATTTGGTTGTGTCCTTTCCCGTGTGTAGCAGCCCTGTGATGCATCGCCCAGATGCGGCTTAATGCTTCGCTCAAGGGCGTGGGTAACCCAATCTCCAGTTTGGCGCTCGCGCCTCCGCTGCCCCCCGTTCTGTCTGCTTTGTAGGCAAAACAGAGATTTGCCTGCAAAGCGCTTGACAGGGGTGAGGCGGCATCTGTCTTGGCAGCCGCCGCTTTCGGAATGTCTGCCTGATTACGCGGTAGAGCGCGCGGTTTGCTTGCGTTCACGATTGTTGCGGTGATCTGGCCGGCTGGAGGTATCCTGCCGTGCCTAAAATTCCAAAATTTCAGTCACTTATTTCCAGCCTGCCTCAAGCCGAGGACTGCCGCACGAAGCCCAGCGTGATCACGCTGCTGCGTGCGACGGGCGGCAAATCATTGTGCAAAAAATACGCTCTCAACCCGCAAACCGGCCTCGTGGAGCGGTCGGATTTCGGCGCCGGCATGTTTTTCAAATCCGCATCGTATCGTCTGGACGGGATAGACAGCGTGCACGCGCTGCTGCGCGACCTGGAGGCCCGGCACGACGTGTGTGTGGTTCGGGGGGCGCTGACGGCAGCTGTGGATACCGCGCGCACCCGTCGCCTAAAAGGTGTACAGCTGGCGCCTGTCGCGCGCTCGTGGCTGGTCTGTGACCTGGACAGTGTGCCTCGGCCGCCGGAGTTGCCCCTACCCGCCACCCCCACCGAGATGGCGCGGGCGCTTCGGGATATGCTGTTCGCCGCTGTCCCTGAGCTTGCTGACGTCGCATGCGTGGTCCGGCTCTCAGCGTCGGCGGGCCTCAGAGATGCGGCGCATGCGGAGGCCGATCCCGAGGGCCGCAGCCGCTGGAGTGCCGTCGCCAAACCAGGCCTCTCGGGGCACGTCTGGATCTGGCTCAAAACGCCCCGTGAGGAGCCGGAGCTCCGGCGCTGGGTCGCTACTGTGAATGCCCGCGTCGGCTGGACAATCCTGGACGCGGCGGTCGTCGGGACCGTGCAGCCGATCTGGACCGCGGCGCCGCGGTTCGAGGGTGGCCTCTCCGACCCGTTGTCGGGCGAGAGGACGCATTTTTTTCCGGGGCAGCATGCCGAGGCTGATCCCGTCATCCCCCCTGAAGCGCCGCCGCGACCACGCCGCGCCCGTAAGTCGGGCGACGCCTCGGACAAGTCCAGCTCGGCACAGTCCGCGGGGCAACCCAGTGACGGGACAGACACCGCGCGCGGCTTCGAGGAGCGCCTGGCCAGGATCGGCCCTGGCGGCTTCCATGCGGCCATCATCTCCTGCGTCGGGGCCTGGGTCGCGGAGCGCGGTCTCGACGCTGATCCTGCAGATCTCAAATCTCGCCTCAGAGCCCAGA
>JBIIRI010000055.1:0-21015 GCA_044341625.1 Roseomonas sp. | reverse complement strand
TGCAACAGAAGGGGAAGTCGTGGCGTTCCATCCAGGTCAGCATCTCGTTCACCTGGCTGACCTCCCAGCTTCGGGTCGCGAGGCCGCGTTCGGCCAGCAGGCTGTCGGCCTCGTCGAAGACCAGCATCGCGGCCCCCTCCCGCGCCTCGGCGAAGGCTTGGGCGATCAGTCGCTCCGTCTGGCCGACATACATGCCGAGCAGGTCCGAGGCGCGCTTCACCAGAAGCGGCAGGCCCATGCGATCGGCCAGGTGCCGCGCATAGGCGCTTTTGCCCGACCCCGGCGGCCCGGACAGCAGCAGCGAGACGCGGCGCGGCGCGCCTGGCGCCGCCAGCCTGTCCGCCAGCGCCACAAGGTCGCAATCGGCCTGAACCAAAGCGGGGTCGAAGGCTTCGCCGAGGCCCTCTGGCGGGGGCAGGCGGCCGCCGGCCATGGCGCGGGCCACGCCCTGCACCGCCCAGCGCACCGTCTCCGCATCCCCGCCCGCGAGCCGCGCCGCGCGCATCGCGGACCGCGCGAGCGCCGGGGCGGCGGGCAGCAGCCGCGCCAGTCGCGCGGCTTCCCCCGGCGGCAGCGCGACGCCTTCGCGGGCGGAGGCCTCTTCCCACAGCGTCTCCCGCACCGCGGGGGGCGGGATGCGAAGCTCGATGCAGCAGGCCATGCGGCGCAGCACGGCGGGGCTGAAGCTGGTCAGGTCATTCGCGGTCCAGATCACCGGGGCGGGGGCGGCCTCCAGCAGGCGATGGATGAAGGCGCGGCTGCCGGGGCGCGGGGTGCGGCGGAACAGCTCGAAGCCCGGGTCGAACAGATCCTCCGCCTCATCCAGCAGCAGCAGCGCGGGCGGCCCGCCGGCGACCAGCCGCTGCGCCAGTCGCAATTCCGCGAGGCGTTCGGCGCCAGCCAGCTCCTCCGCTTCCTCGCTCTGGACTGCGACTTCGTGCAGCGGCACGCCGCAGGCCTCGGCCAGCGTGGCGGCGAAGGCGGTCTTGCCGGTGCCGGGCGGGCCGTAGAGCAGCACATGCACGCCGATGGCGCGTTCGGCCAGCGCGCCACGCAGCAGGTCGCGCAGGCGCAGCGATTCGGCGCCCAGATGGGCGAAGGCCTCGAAGGGCAGGGTGGTCTTCGCCTCCGTGCCCAGCAGCGCGGCGCGAAGATCGCCCGGCGGCGCGGGGTCCGCCGCCAGGCGCAGCAAGCGCGGCAGCAGGCTGATCTCGCCGTCCTCATCCAGCCGCAGCACACCCGTCGCGCGCAGCGGCGCTTCCGCCCGCAGCCGTGCCGCCAGCTCGGCCTGGGTCACATGCAGCAGCAGCGCGAACAGCCCGGCATCCGCCCCCAGCGCCGCGCGCCCGCCGCGATGGGTGGCGATCTCGTCGCACAGCAATTCGACGGCGGCGCAGGCGCGGTAGTCGGCGGCCAGCGTCAGGATCGCTTCCTCCGTCCGGTCCAGGCCGAGCGCTTCCGCCAGCGCGGCAAAGGGTCGCTGCGCGCGGTTCAGGGCGGGTTGGGTGTCGAGCAGGCCGCGCATGGCTCGCCAGGCTGTGGCGCCGGGTGGCGTGGGGTCCAGCGGATCGGCCCATTCGGCGACCAGGGCGGGCGGCATGGCGAGGCCGAGCGGGCCGGCATGGTTCGCCAGCCAGCGCATCAGCGCCCAGGCCTCGCGCGAGCTGGGCCGGATGCCGTGCAGCGCGGCGCGGGCATAGCGCAGCAGGCGCGCCCGGATGGCGGGCGGCAGGGCGCTGCGCGTGCGTGGCGGGCTGGTGCGGTAGGATGGCACGATCCCACTCCCTCATGGTGTGGGGGGGGATCTACGGGACCGATGCGTCAGACTCGGACGTGTCGCGCCGCCCGCCGTGAACCCGCCCGCCCCGCCCGGCGTTCTTCCCCGGTGGCGGGGGCCGCCCAGCCAGCCCCGCCGCCACCCAACGGAAGAAGGAGCTGGACCATGCATGCGATGGAGATGATCCGCGCGCATCCGCAGCTGCGCGGCAAGACCGATGACGTGCTGATCCGCTGCATCGAGGAATGCTACGATTGCGCGCAGGCCTGCACCGCCTGCGCCGATGCCTGCCTGGGGGAGAAGGATGTCGCGAAGCTCGCGCAATGCATCCGCTTCGACCTGGATTGCGCGGATATCTGCGTGGCCGCTGGCGCCGTCGCCTCGCGCCGCACCGGCACCAACCAGGATGCGACCGCGCAGCTGCTGACAGCCTGCGAGACCGCCTGCCGGCTCTGCGCCGAGGAATGCGAGCGTCATGCGGGGATGCATGCCCATTGCCGCGTCTGCGCCGAAGCCTGCCGCCGCTGCGAACGCGCCTGCGCGGAGGCTGGGCTGTTGCACTAGGCTGCCGAGAAGAAGCGCCGCCCGAAACCCTCTCTCCCCAACGGGGGGAGAGGGCAGGGTGAGGGGGGAACCCAGAAGAAGGCGTATCTTCGCCCTAGCTTTGCGGGCCGTCCCTAATCCGTCATGCGGTCGAGGACCGGCACGCGCCGCAGCACAAGGCGTTTCGCCAGCACCGGCAGCGCGATGCCGGCCAGCAGCAAGGCGGGGGCGTGGATGGCGAAGCCCGCCCCCGTCCAGGGCACGCCCATCGCGATCAGCGCCGCCTTCACCACGCCGATCGCGATCACGTTGAACAGGTAGATCGCCATGGTGTAGCGGCCGAGCGCGAGCGGCCAGGACAGGCGCGCGAAGCCTGCCCCTCGCACCAGCCCGTGCAGCGCCGGGATCGCGGCCATCCCGCAGGCCAGCAGAGACCAATCCCCCGGTAGCCATCCCGCCAGCGCCGCCGCCAGGCTCGCGGTGAAGGCCGCCCACCAGGCCGGTTGCCAGGCGACGAAGAACGGCAGCAGCGATGCCTCGTGCCGCGCCACCGCGACGCCGACCGCGAAGAACAGCGCATGGCGTGCGAAGCGGTCCAGGTAGAACAGCGCGGGCGGGTCCAGCGCCAGCAGCACCAGCCCCGCCCCCAGCAGCCCCGGCAGCCCCGTCGCCCGCCAGACCGGCGGCGCCAGCACCGAGCAGAGGAACAGCACCAGCAGGAACCAGATGAAGGTCGCCGGGCTGTCCTCCGTCGTCACCACCAGGTTGCGCAGGCCGGAGAAAAGGCCGGAGGCGCGGTTGTCCACATGGACCACCTCCTGCGCCAGCAGCTTGCCCAGCAGCACGATCAGGCCGAGCAGGAAGAAGGGCACCAGCAGGCGCTGCGCGCGGCGCGCGGCGTGGCGCGGCGCGTCCGAAGTGGCGACCGCGATGCCGCCGCTCAGCCAGGCGACATAGCCGCTGAGATACAGAAAGAACGGCATGTGGAAGCTGTAGAGCGCGCTGCGCGGCCAATCCCACCATTCCGCGCCGGGCGGCGGCGCGGCGGCGACGATATGGCCCGCCACCACCAGCAGGATCGCCAGGCCCTTGGCGCGGTCGAGGTCGAGCCGCCGCTCGCGCGCCGCCTGCCCCATGTGCAGTGGTGCGTTCATCCTTGCTCGCTGGGTGCTGCGGCCCGCGCGGCGCGGCGGGCGATGGCCGCGCGGATGCGATCGCCCCGCCGCGCCTCGGCCCGCTCCATCCGCGCGCGCGCCAGGGCGGCGGTGAACCAGCCGAACTGGATCACCGCCGTGCTGGCGATCAGCGTGTTGTCGAAGCCCGCATGCAGCAGCGCCGCGACCAGCGCGCAGCGCAGCACCAGCCGGTCAGCCGGCCGCGCCCCGCGCGTGCCGCCCCAGACCCAGGCGATGATCGCGCCGAACACCGCGACGGTGCCGACGATGCCCGCATCGACCGCGATGCGGAGATATTCGTTATGCGCCGCGCTCGACCCGATCAGGCGGATCTGCGGGTCCTCGGGGTCCACGATCAGCTTGCCCGCGCCCAGGCCATAGCCGAATAGCGGGCGCGTCTCGATCGCCTGCAGGAAGTAGGGCCAGATGATGTCGCGGCCGGAGAATTGGCTGAACTGGTCGCCGCCGAGGAAGCGGTCCAGCGCCAGCACGACAAGCGGCCCGAGCAGCAGCGCCGCTGGCACCAGCCCGATCATCACCAGGTCGAGCTTGCGCTTCGCCGGCAGCACATGCCGCCCCGACAGCAGCAGGATGCCCAGCAGGAACAGCGTGACGGCGGCCATCGGTGCGCGCGCCTGGGTGGCCAGCAGCACCGCAAGCGCTGCTCCCCCCAGCAGCAGCCAGCGCAGCTTGAATCCGCGCAGATATTCCAGCGTCGCGGCGAAGACCGCCGTGGTGCAGAACCCGGCCAGGAAGGGCGCGGAATGCAGGCCCTGGAAGCGCCAGTTGATGTCGAAGGCGGGGTGGAAGCTGATCGGCGCCGCGACGAACAGCCCGACCGCCGCGCTGATGAGCGGCACGAAGACCACCGCCTTGCACAGCGCCGACCAGAAGCTGCGCGGCGCGGCGGCGAAGGCCAGCACGAAGGGGGCCGTGGAGCCGACGAAGCTCCGCGCCATCTCTCCGAAGCTGGAGACGCGGCCGATCGGCAGCACGGCGATGCTGACCGTCGCCACCACCGCGAAGGCCAGGAACGGCCAGTTGATCGCGGGCGCGATGCCGTGGCGCAGGCACAGCATCGCCGCGATGCCGAAGGGGATGATCTTCACCACCGCCGCCCCCAGCGTGCCCACGCCGCCGCCCGCCCCGCTCGCCGCCAGGATGTCGAGCTGGAGATCGAGCGCGAGGCCATAGCAGCCCGCCAGCAGCGCCACCGCCAGCACCGGCGCCTCGTAGAACAGCAGCGCGACCAGCAGCGCCGCGACCGCGGGCAGCAACGCCAGTGCCATCGGCGGCGCCACGATGGCGGCCATGAGCAGCCCCGTGACCGAGGCCAAGCCGAGGGCGGCGAACAGGAGCGCGGGTGGAACGGTTCGCATGCACCCGCGTTCTGCCATGCGGGGCCCGGCGCGGCCCAATCAGGATCGGGAGAGGCGGATGACGGCGGCCGTGATCACCCCGCGCGAGAGGCAGGGCGCGAAGCCCGAACGGCTCGCGGCGCTGACCCGGCTGCGGGCGTTCCTGATCGCCTGGGTACTGGTCTACCACCTGGAACTCGCGCTGCGCGCGCTGGGTGGGTTTCACGTGGCGGAAGCGGTGGCGCTGAAGGGCTATCTCGGCGTCGATGGCTTCTTCGTGTTGTCGGGCTTTGCGCTGTTCCTCGGCTACCGGCATCGCGCGCCGGTGGGGCTCGCGGGCTATGCCGGCTTCGTACGGCGGCGCGCGGAGCGGCTGTTTCCGCTGCACCTGGCCGCGCTCGGCGCGCTGGTGCTGCTGGTGGGGGCGGCGATGCTGGCGGGGCTTCGCGTCAATGAACCGCAGCGCTTCGGCGCTTACGAATTGCTGATGCAGGCGCTGCTGCTGCATGCGTGGCAGACGACGGCGCAGCATGCCTGGAACTACCCGTCCTGGGCGCTGTCGGCGATCTGGGCGGGGACGCTGGCCTTTCCGCTGCTGCTGCCGCTGCTGGCCGCGCGCGCCGCGCCGGCGTGCTGGGCGATTGTCGGTGCGTCGATGGCGGGTCTTTTTTGGCTGGGGGCGCTGGTGGATGGCGCGCAGTTGAACCGCACGCTGCATCTCGGCCTCGTCAGATTCGGGCTGGAGTTCGTGCTGGGCCTCGCCCTCGCGCGGCTGGTCACGCTGCGCGTGGTGCCGGGCGGCGTCGCGGCGGCGGCGGTGCTGCTTGTCCCGTTCGGTATCTGGGTTGGGCAGGATGTGGTGGCGGTGGCGGGGCTTGCGGCGCTGGTCGCCCGGCTCGGCATGGAAGCGCCCGGCCGGGCGGCGCCGCGGGATCTCGCCTGGCGGCTGGGCGAGGCGTCCTTCGGCATCTACCTCGCCTGGGTTTTCGTGGAAGCCGCGCTGGTGGTGGTGCTGCGCGTGGCGGAGCCGGGGCAGGGGGCGCGGATCGCGCTGATGGCCGGCGGCCTCGCGGCGAGCGCCGCGCTGGGCTGGCTGGCGTGGCGCTGCGTGGAGGTGCCGGCGGCGCGCCGCCTCAACGCCTGATCGCGGCGGCGAGCGCCGGGCGCAACGCCGGGCCGCCCCCCGCCTGCAGCCGCCAATGGCCGCCATGCGTCACCGCCCAGAGCGTCGCCGGCAGCCCCAGCCGGCGCAGTGCCGGCAGGATGCGAAGAAGATCCTCGGCCCAGGCCTGCTCATCCTCGGCATGCGGCAGCGCGCCGCCGAGTTCGGTCACCATCGCGGGCACGCCGTGCCGCTGGCTCCAGCCCCGCACATCGCCGAAGCGCCGCGCGATCCAGGCGGCATCGCCGCCCTGGTAGTCATGCACTTCCGCGATGGTCAGCGGATCGGCGGGGGGCGCGATGGGCAGCAGCGAACGCCAGGAACACCATTCATGCCCGCCCCACATCAGCACATGCCGCGGCGCCTCGGCGCGCACCAGGCCGAGCAGCCGATCGCGCACGGGCCGCCATGCGGCTGGGGAAGGGAAGGCGGGCTCGTTCAGCGGCGCGAGCACGACCAGCGCCGGATCGGTCGCGCGCGCGAAGATCCGCGCCCGCGCGGCCATGCGCCGCATCCGCGCCTCCGGCCAGGGATCGGTCGCTTCGAATAGGTCGTCGAGGCCGAGCAGCACGGGCAGGCCGGCCGCGTTCGCATCCTCCACCGCCGTCAGGAACAGGCGCGGCACGTCCTCTCCATCCCCCGCTTCGCGGGGCAGGAATAGGCGCGCATGGTCGAAGCCCTGCGCGCGCAGCCCCTGCCACCAGCCGCGCCCCAGCCGGCGCGGGCGCTGATCCGCCGCCACCGGGAACCAGCGTTCCAGATTGGCGCCGAGGCCGAGCGCCGCGAAACGCGCGCGTGGATCAGGCAGGGAGTTGTCTTGCGCCATCGCCGGCACAGCGGGCGCGAGCCCCGCCGCCAGCAGCGCCCGTCGCGTGACGCAGCCCCGCATGCCCAACTCCCCCGCTTGTGCAGGGCGCGTCAATCCGATTGTAGCGCGCCGCGCAGATAGCCGAGGTTGTAGGCCGCGCCGCAGCGCGCGCGGAGTAAACTGGTCGCGCGCGACGGGAACAGCAGCAGCGGCGCCTGCACCGCAAGCTTTGTCGCCGCCCGCGCCATGCGCCCGGCGCCGCCGCGCCGGCGGTCGCGCAGCGCATCCGTCGCCCCCTGCCAATGCAATCGCGACAGCAGCCATCCGGGCTTGAGCCTGTCGCGTTGGATGCTGTGTCGCACGACGATGCGGCCGTCGTAGAACACGCGCAGGCCGCGCGCGCGCAGCCGGTCCAGCGCCTCCACCTCCTCGCCCGACAGCAGGCGGTGTCCGACTCTGCCGAGTTCCTCCGGAAAGCCCCCGATCAGGCGGAGCGCGTCGGTGCGGAAGGCCATGTTGGCGCCGTAGACCGCGACACCGGGCGGCAGGTTCCGCCCGTCCTCCCCGACGCCGTCCCATTCCACGATGGTCAACACCCCGCGGAGCGCAGGCGGCCACCAGCCGGGCAGGGGGCTTTCCCATTCGGGCAGGATGCGCCCGCCGAGCGCCGCGGCGTCGGGCGGCAGGGCCGCGATGGCCTCCGCCATCCGCCGTGCCCAATCGGGTGCGGGCACCGCATCATCATCGAGGAAGGCGGTCCACGCGGCGCCGGATGCCGCGAGGCCGAGGTTGCGCGCATGGGACAGGCCGGCGCGTTCGGCGCGGATCAGCCGCGCGCCCGCCGCCTTGGCCAGCCTCGCGATCTCCTCCGCCGCTGGGGCGGGAGAGGCGCTGTCCACCACGAGGATGTCGCAAGCCCCGCCCTGTTGTGCGCGGAGCCCGGCGAGGCAGGCGGCCAGGTAGTGCGGCCGCGCGTGGGTGCAGATGATGGCGGTGAGGCGCTCATCCGGCTGCACCGCCACAAGCTCAGCCGTTGAAGCGGAAGGCGCCGGTCGCGGGCGCCGCGTCGCCATCGGGCGCGGCCGCGCCGGCTTGCGCCTTCGCCATCGCTTCCTTCGCGCGATCTTCCATCTGGCGCGTCACCTCACCCAGCACCCGGACGAGGGTGGGCAACTGCACCACCGGCAGGATCAGCGTGCCCGAGGCGGCGGGGCGCTGGTCCTTCTGGCCGGTGGTGGCGCCGAGCGTGATGCGGGCGACGCCATTGGCGATGTGCACATCGATGATGCCGTCGGCGAAGATCGTGGGGCCGGTCATGCTGCGGTTCCGTCCATGCTGGAGGTTATGGCGTTGGCACCGCGCGGCCGCCAGCGGGGGCGCGGGATTGTGTTCGGCTGGGTTATTGTTCGCGGAAGGCGCGGTGGAAGCTGTCGAAGACCGGCTGAAGCAGGTAGCGCGCGAAGGACCTCTCGCCGGTGCGGATCAGGGCTTCGGCCATCATGCCGGGGCGCAGCTGCACGCCGTCCAGCGCGCGGAGCTGGCTTTCGTCGATCTCGATCTGCACGCGGTAATAGGCGGTGCCCCGCCGCTCATCCTCCGTCACGTCGGAAGCGACGAAGATCACCGTCCCGTGCAGGTAGGGCACCAGGCGCGACTTGAAGGCGGGCAGGCGGATTTCCGCCAGCAGGCCGGGGTGGATCACCTCGATATCGTTCGGCTGGACATTCACCTCGGCGATGATGCGGTCGCGCACCGGCACGATTTCCATCACCGGGTCGCCCGACCGCACCACGGCGCCCAGGGTGAAGACGCGGAGGTTGATCACCGTCCCCGCCTCCGGCGCTGTGATCTCGAGCCGTGTCGAGACATCCTCCGCCGCGCGGAGGCGTTCCTCGGTCTCCGCCAGGCGCCCGCGCACCTCGCGCAGCTCGGTCGAGACTTCCTGGATGCGGGTGTCGCGCAGGCGGCGCATCTCGCGTTCGGATTCCGCGATCTGCGCGCGGGACCGTTCGATCTGGCTGCCCATGTCGGCGATGTTCCCGACGGTCGCCGCGACCTGGCGCTGGATCGCGAGAAGTTGCGGCAGCCGCGCGAGGCCCTGGGCCAGCAGGGTCTGGGTGTTCGATTCCTCGGCGCGCAGCAGCACCAATTGCTGCGACTGCGCTTCGCGCTGCGCTTCTGAGGAACGGATCTGCGCCTCGAACTGCTCGATCCGCGCCTGCAGCACGGTCATCTGGCTGTCCAGCGCGGTGCGCCGGGCCTGGAACAGATTGATCTGGCCCGCCACCGCATCCTGCGCGCGTGCGGCTTCATGGCCCGACAGCTCCGCGGGGAAGGCGATGTCGCCGTTGCCGGCCAGCTCCGCCAGCAGGCGGGCATCCTGCGCCACCAGCGCCCAGCGCTGGCTTCGTAGCGTCTCGGTCTGTTGGCCGGCCTGCGGCTGGTCGAGCCGCAGCAGCACCTGGCCCTGCCGCACCTGGTCGCCGTCGCGCACCAGGATCTCGCGCACGATGCCGCCTTCGAAATGCTGCACGGTGCGGCGCGTGCCTTCGACCTTCAGCAGCCCGCCGGCGATCGCGGCTTCAGCCAGCGGGGTGATGGCGGCCCAGGCGCCGAAGCCGACGACGAAGACCAGCACGATGACCCAGCCGAACAGCACCGGGGCGCGGGTGCGTGGGCGCGGCGCGTCCAGCACCAGCGCTTCCTCGGCCGGCTGCCACAGCGCAGGCGGCGCGCCAGTGGGGCGGGGGGCCAGCGCGCCACGCGGCGGTTCGGCGGCGGGGCCGGGGGGGAGGGTGACGTCGCTCATCGGCCGGCTCCCTCGACGCGGCCGGACGGCACTTCCGCGGGCCTCGCCTGCTGCACCAGGCGCTTCAGCACCTCGGCGCGCGGGCCGAAGGCCTCCACCGCGCCGTCGCGCATCAGCAGCACCTTGTCCACGCCCTGCACCAAGGTGGGGCGGTGGGAGACGAGGACCACCGTCACACCCCGCCGCTTCAACGCCTCGATCCCGCGGATCAGCGCCTGCTCGGCATCGCCGTCCAGGTTCGAATTGGGCTCGTCCAGCACCACCAGCTTCGGCGCGCCGTACAGCGCGCGGGCCAGGCCGATCAGCTGGCGCTGGCCGCCCGACAGATGCTGCCCGCCATCGCCGATTTCCGTATCGTAGCCCTGCGGCAGGCGCAGGATCATTTCGTGGCAGCCGGCCAGTCGCGCGGCCTCGAAGGCCAGCTCCGGGTCGGGATCGGCCATCCGGGCGATGTTGCGCAGCACGGTGCCGTCGAACAGCTCCACATCCTGCGGCAGGTAGCCGACATGGCGGCCGAAATCCTCCCGCAGCCAGGTGAAGACATCGGCGCCATCCAGCCGGACGGTACCGGCGGAAGGCTGCAAGGTGCCGATCATGAGGCGGATCAGCGTTGTCTTCCCCGCCGCCGAGGGACCGATGACGGCCAGCGATTCGCCGGCCGCGAGGTTGAAGGACACGCCCTTGATGATCGCGACCGGCTGGCCGGGGAAACCGAAGGTCACGCGTTCCGCCGCGACCTGGCCCGTGGGCTCGGGCAGCGCCATCCCCGGCGGCCGCAGGCGCGGCAGGGCCAGGAAGGCGAGCAGCCGGCGATAGCCCTGCCGCGCCTGCACCAGCTGCTTCCAGCCGCCGATCATCTGCTCCACCGGCGCCAGCGCGCGCCCCATGATGATCGAGGCGGCGATGGAGGCGCCGGCCGTGATCTGCTGTTCCAGCACCAGCAGCGCGCCCACGCCGAGCACCGCGACCTGCACGGCCAGCCGCAGGAAGCGCGTGATCGACAGCATCAGCGCGGCGCGATCCGCCGCGCGGTCCTGCTGGGGCAGAGAGGCGGAGAGGCCTTCGCGCCAGCGCTGCAGCACCGCCGGGCCCATGCCCATGCTGTCGATCACCTCCGCGTTGCGGACGATGCTCTCGGCCCGGCGCTGGCTGGCCATGGCGCCGGTGGAGGCCTGGCGCAGCAGCTTCCCCGTTGCCCATTCATTGGCGAGCGTCAGCAGGAACAGCAGCGCCGCGCCGACCAGCGCGATCCAGCCCAGCACCGGGTTCAGCAGGAAGATCACGGCCAGGAAGATCGGCACCCAGGGCACGTCGAACAGCGTGAGGGAGGCAGGCGAGCCCATCCAGCTGCGGCAGGCGGCCAGGTCGCGCAGCGCCTCCATCCGATAGGGGCGGCCGCGCAACTGGCTCTCGATGGCGCGGAGGAAGGCTTCCGGTGCGACCTTCCCCTCGATCCAGTTCGCGAGGCGCTGCATCACCTGGCCCCGCAGCCCATCGAGCGCGGCCATCACCAGCAGCGCGAAGACCGCGATCGCCGTCAGGTAATACAGCGTGTCGAGGCTGCGCGTGGACAGCACGCGGTCGAACACCTGCATCATGTAGAGCGAGACCGTCAGCTGCAGCAGGTTCACCACGCCGCTGAACACGGCCACCGCCACAAGCTGCCGCCGGCAGGCGGCGACGGCCTTGGACAGCACCGTCTCGGCCGGGAGGTCGGCCCCCCCGATGTTCAGCGGCATGGGACGCAGCATGGCGTTCAAGGTCCTGCGAAAAATCGCGCGATAGTCTGCGCTAGTATATCACGGAGTGCGTCGAGAAGCGGCGGCTGCCCCGATATCGCGGCCAGCGCTAGCATGCCCGCCAAGCCGATTGCTACCAAGTTGGCGATCACAAATCTCGAAAACGAGAGCCCGCAAGGAATCCGTCCGATACAATTCAAAATTGACTTGTTCCGCGAGATGCATATCAATTTCTGATATATATGATCCGAACTTGCGTGATATTCGTCCTCCAGTCTGTTTTGGTGGGATTCGGATCCATTCGCAGGCAGGGTGCGCCTCGCCTTGGCCGCCAGGGCGAAGGTCAGCGGGCTTTGAAGCTCCGGCCCCGGCCGGACAGCGCGCGGCTGCGATGCGATCCGGCGCGGGCGGCTGGCCGGTCCAGAAGCAGCCTCCGGAACACTCGCGTGGCGTGTCATGGCGAACGAATCTTCGCCTGATCTGATGAAGCTATCGTGAGTGGCGATGTCGTTTCGTTGAACGCGATCATTCCGGGTGCCGTGCTAGCACCGTCGCAGGCCTCTCGAAGCTGGAGTGTCTCGCGTGGCGGCATGGCGGTGGCGGATTGTTGCGGCGTTCGGGGCGGGGCTGCTGCCCGGCCTTGCCCTGGCACAGGCGGTGCCGCGCGGAGAGATCCAGCGCGGCCAGACCGTCGCGGACCGCCCGCGGGCGGATTTCGACCCGCTCGGCGTCCGGCTCGGCGCCTTCCGCGCGACCGTCGCGGCGGAAGCGGGGCTTGGCTACGACAGCAACATCCAGGGCACGCGCAGCAACCGGCTGAGCGACGGCTTCGCCGCGCTGAGCGCGGAGGCGGCGATCCGCAGCGACTGGAGCACCCATGCCGTTGGCGCGACCGGCCGCATCCTGCAGCGCAGCTACTTCAACGAAACCGACCAGGACTGGACGGATTTCGCCGTCGGCCTGTCCGGCCGCTACGACCTGACGCCCGACACCAGCGTCGAGGCCTTCTACAATTTCGTCCAGGAGCATCTGAGCAGCGCCAGCGTCGATGTGCAGGAAGCCGGCCTCCTCCGCCCGGTTCCCTACACCTACAACGAGGTGCAGGCGCAGGGTCGGACCCGGCTGAACCGCGTCGGCGCGCTGCTGCTGGGCAATTGGCGCGGCTACCGCTTCTCGGACATCGATGCGGGGCCGGCGACGACGCCGGGGGGCATCCCGCCCGGCAATGTCTCGGTCTTCGATTTCGACAGCGCCATCGCCGCCTTCGGCCTGAACTACGAATTGGCGCCGGGGCGCTTCGTGAACGGCGTCATCCGCTACCAGAACATCGTCTACCAGGACGGCACCCAGCGCGGGCGCGACAGCGACACCTGGGCCGGCCTGGTCGGCTTCACCTATGATTTCGACGGCATCTGGGGCTTCAGCGGCGAGATCGGCTACCTGCGGCGCGAATACTCCAGCCCCGATCTGAAGGAGCTCTCCGCGCCCACCTTCAGCGCCATCCTCACCTGGCAGCCGACGCTGCTGACAACGGTGAGCGGCGTGGTGCGCCGCGACGTGCGGGAATCGATCCGCGGCAATGCGGTGTCCTATGTCGCGACGACCGGGCTGGTCCGGGTGGACCATGAATATCTTCGCAACGTTATCCTCGGCGCCGAGACCGGTGTCGAGTACGACGAATACCAGCAGCCCGACCAGCATGCCACGGATGCCTATGCCGGCATCTCCGCACGCTGGCTGATCAACCGCAACTTCTCGCTTGTCGCGTCCTACCAGTATGCGTGGCGCCTGAACGCGAGCGCGGGGCTCGAGGAATACGACCGCAACCTGGTGCTGGTGCGTCTGCGCGCGGCGTTGTGAGCCACCTGCTAGGCCTCGACTTCGACGAGATGGGGGAGGATGCCGCGCTGGCGCTGCTGGCGGCGCGGCCGGCCGGCGCCCCCTTCGCCTATCTCGTCACGCCGAATGCCGATCACCTGGTCCGGCTCGCCCGCGATCCGGCGCGCTACGGGCCGCTTTACCGCGATGCGGCTTGGCGGTTGCTGGACAGCCGCGTCGTCGCGCGGATCGCGCGCCTGCTCGGCCTGAAGGCGCCGCCCGTCGTGCCGGGCAGCGACCTGACGGCGCGGCTTCTGGCCAGCGCGATCGAACCTGGCACGCCGCTGGCCATGCTGGGCGGAAGCGCGGCGACGGCGGCGGCGATCGCGGCGCGCTTCGGGCTTCGCGCGCTGCATCACCACGACCCACCGATGGGCTTCGAGACCGACCCTGCTGCCTTCGAGGCCGCTTTGCGCTTCGTGGAAGCCTCCGCCGCGCGCTTCACCTTCCTCTGCGTCGGCTCGCCGCGGCAGGAGATGGTGGCGCGCGCGCTGCTGCGGCGCGGCCGCGTGCGGGGCTCCGCGCTCTGCATCGGCGCGTCGCTGCGCTTCCTGTCGGGGGAGGAGGCGCGCGCGCCGCGCCTGGTGCAGCGCGCGGGGATGGAATGGGCGTGGCGGCTGGCGCAGGACCCGAAGCGGTTGGCGCGGCGCTATCTGGTGGACGACCCCGCCATAATCGGCCTGCTGTGGCGGGAAAGGTCAGCGCTGCGGCGCGCTGGGCGCCTGTAGCCCGCCCAGCACCTCGCGCCGCAGCCGCGCGATCCAACCGCCGCGATGCGCCGCATCGGTTCGCGCCAGATAGGCGCGTGCCGCGTCCGTCGGGCCATAGAGATGCGCCGTGCCCGGTGCCGGGCGGAATTCCCGCGCGAGCGCCAGCGCCGCCGGCCCGGCGCGCAGCCCCTGCGCCAATACGCCGTTGCGCGCGCCCTTGACCTGATAGGCCAGGAAGCGCGGCAGCAGCGCCGCCGGATGCGTGCCGTGCTTGAGGGCCACATACAGCCGGTTCCGCACGAAGTGGTGCCAGCGCGTCCCGCTCCAGGCCATGCGCGCCTCGGGGCTCACCTTGTGGCGCACGGCGATGTCGCCGCGATAGCGGATGCGCCGCCCCATATTGATCAGCCGCAGCGCGAGGTCGAATTCCTCCCAGGTGAAGAACAGCGCCTCGTCATAGCCGCCCGCTGCCTCGAAATCGGCGCGGCGCAGCGCATGGCCGGCGCCGACGAAGGTCGCCGCGTCAAAGGCCCCCGCCGCGCGCGGCAGCAGCCCGAGCGGATAGCCCCAGGACGACAAATCGTCCCGCCCCGTCGCATGCACCGTGATGCGACACGCGATGGCGCCGAGGCTGGGATCGGCGCGCAGCGCCGCGCAGGCGGCGGCGAGCGTGTCCGGCGTCGCGAATTCCGCATCGTTGTCGAGCGCGAAGATGAAGGGCGCGCGGCCGAGCGCGCTGGCGCGATTGCGCCCGCCCGCGACGCCGTGATTGCGCGCAAGCCGCACCAGCGTTGCATCCCGCGCGCCCCCCACCGCCGCCGCGAGCCGCGCGAGCGCATCCGGCCGGCTGCCCTGGTCCGCGATCCAGACATGCTTCGTGACGCCTTGCTGCGCGCGGGCGGAGGCGATGGCCGCCACCGTCTCCTCCGCCCGGTCGAGGGCGAGGATGACGACATCGGCCTCCACCGCCGCCGCCGGTCCGCGCGCGCCGGCGATGTGGCGTGCCCCGTCCTGCATCACAGCGCGTTCCGCGCCCGCAGCACCACCAGCGGCGTGCGGAGGATGATCTGCAGATCGAGCCAGGGCGACCAGCGGGCGATGTATTCCAGGTCGCTCTCGACCCGGCGCAGTAGCATCTCCTCATCCGGTGTCGGGCCGCGCAGGCCGCGCACCTGCGCCAACCCGGTCAACCCTGGCTTCACCCGGTGCCGCGCGGCGTAGTTCGCCACCACCTCGTCGAAGCGGCGGCTGCCGGCGCGGGTGCCGGGGGCGTGCGGGCGCGGGCCAACCACGCTCATCTCCCCGCGCAGCACGTTGAACAGCTGCGGCAATTCATCCAGCGAAGTGCGGCGCAGCAGCCGGCCGATGCGCGTCACGCGCGGATCGCCCGCCAGCACCTGCCGCCGCGCATCATGGTCGGCGGCGTCGGCGAACATGGTGCGGAATTTGAAGACCTGGAACGGCCGGTCGTTGAAGCCGATCCGCCGCTGGCGGAACAGCACCGGCCCTGGGCTGTCCAGCCGGATGGCGATCGCGATCAGCAGCATCGGCACCGCCGCCACCGCCAGCGCCGTCCCCGCCAGCAGGTAGTCGAGGCATGTTTTCACCGCCCCCCCTGCGCCCGAGATCGGCCGCCGGCACAGCAGCGGCGGCAGCGGCGCGCGGTCGGTACCGGGCAGCCGTGCGGCCATCATGTCGGGCGCGAGGCGCACCTCCACCGGGAAGGCCGAGAGCTCGTCGAGCAAGGCGAGGATCCGCGCTTCCTGCGACCAGGGCAGGGCGATGGCGACCACATCCACTTCGCCGCGTCGGATCAGCGCGGCCAGCTGCGCCATGCCGCCCAGCAGCGGGACGCCTCGCGGCAGCGCGCCGCGCGCGGCCCGGTCATCGACGGCGCCGATCACCTCGAGCCCCGCCGGATCGCGCCGCAGCGCCGCCACCAGCCGCGCCGCCTGCGGCCCGGTGCCGATGATCGCCGTCCGCCGCGCGGCGCCCTTCAGCCGCCCCGCAAGTCCGGTCGCGATGCCCCGCCCCGTGGCCAGCCCCGCCGCGCCGCAAAGCGCGAAGGCGCCGAGCCATGGCGCGCCCAGCCGTTCCAGCGCGCCGAAGGCCCAGGCGGCAGCGAGCGTCGCCGCGAAGGCCGCCAGCGCCGCGGCGCCGATCCGCCGCGCCTGACGGCGGAAGCCGAACAGGAAAGGGTGGTCATAGGCGCCTGCCAGCAGCCCGCCGCCCAGCGTCAGCGCCACCACCAGCGCGACCACCTTCGCCTCATTCGCCAGCGCCGGCGCCCCGGCGATCGCGTTTGCGCCGAACCCCGCGCCGGCCAGCGCCGCGACATCCAGCAGCAGCACCGCCCCGCCCAGCGCCAGCGGCGGCCAGGTCGGGCGGGGCCGTGGCTGGTCGTTGGCGGGGATCCGGGCGAAGGCGCCGGGATCCTGCAGCCCCGGTCGCAGCGGCGTGACGCCGGCGAGCTCGGCCGTGGGAAAGGCGTGGAGGGACTCCGCCGCAAGCGCCGGCCCGCTGTCCGGGATGGCTGCGACAGGGAACAGGTGGGGGTCTGCCTTGGGGTTCGCTGCGCGCATCCGGGACTGTCTTGGTCAGCCTGTGTCAGGGATCTGGGGCGCGGGCCGCGCCGCCGAATACGAAACGGCGCGACAACAGAAAGTTCCCCAGCATTCCCGCGAGGCTGCCCGCCGCGACGCCGATCACCGGATACTGTGCGACGAATGCCACACCGGCGATGAGCGCGGCGTAGGTCCCGTAGTTGAAGGCGAAGCCCACCAGGTTGATCGCGACGAAGAGAGCCCATTGCCGCATCACCGGCGCTTGGCCCTGGCCGCGGAAGGTCCAGGCGCGGTTCAGCGCCCAGGTGGTGGTCGCCGCCGCGAGGTAGGACACGGCCCGCCCGCCATAGAGGCCGAGCCCGAGCGCCAGCCCCGCATAGAGCACCGCCGTATCCACCACGAAGCCGACCGTCCCCACCACTCCGAAGCGCAGGAATTGCAGCAGGGTCCGGCTGCGCTCCGGCCCGATCAGGCTGTCCAGGCGGCGGGCGATGGCGTCCGGCATGGGGGTCCCCTCTGCCCCGGCGGAGGGCCGGGGCGTTGCGCGCAAGATGCGGCCGGATCGCCCGGGGTCAATCCGGGCCCGACACGCCCCCTTGAGTGGAAGGGTGCCAGCCCGCTAGCCTCCCCCCGCTTCACTCGGGAGAAACAATCCATGCTTCGTCGCGACCTGCTGGCCGGCGCCGCCGGTGCCGCCGCCGCCGCGAGCCTGCCGCGCTTCGCCATCGCGCAGCCGGCCCAGGCCCGCACGATCCGCTACGTGCCGCACGCCAACCCCGGCAACATCGACCCCTTCACCAACACCGCCTTCGTCGCCCGCGACCATGCCTTCCTGGTCTTCGACCAGCTCTACGGCATGAATGAGCGCTTCGAGCCGGTGCCGCAGATGGTGCAGGGCCATGTGGTCGAGAATGGCGGGCTGCTGTGGCGCTTCACGCTGCGCGACGGGCTGCGCTTCCACGATGGATCTGCCGTGCGCGGTCGGGACTGCATCGCCTCCATCCGCCGCTGGGGCCGTCGCGATGCCTTCGGCCAGGTGCTGATGGCGCGCGTCGCCGACATGACGGAGGAAAGCGACCGCGTCTTCTCGATCCGGCTCAACAAGCCCTTCCCGAAGATGCTCGAGGCCTTCTCGAAGGTCACGACGAGCTGCCTGTTCGTGATGCCGGAACGGCTGGCCAATGTGGACGCCTTCACCAACATCACCGAAGCGGTGGGCAGCGGCCCGTTCCGCTTCATCCAGAACGAATGGGTGCCGGGCTCGCGCCTGGCTTATGCGCGCAACCCGGACTACGTGCCGGTGTCCTCCGGCACGCCTTCGATGACGGCGGGGCCGAAGGTCGCGCATTTCGACCGCGTCGAATGGACCATCATGCCCGACCCCGCCACTGCCGCCGCCGCGCTGCAGAGCGGCGAGATCGACTGGTGGGAACAGCCAACGGCGGATCTGTTCCCGCTGTTCATGCGCGGCGCCAATGCGCGCAACATCACCGTCGATGTCATCAACAATTCGGGCCTGATCGGCATCTTCCGCCCGAACCATGTCACCGCGCCTTTCAACAACCCGGCGGTGCGCCGCGCGGTGCTGACGGCCATCAACCAGATCGACTTCATGACCGCCGTGATCGGCCAGACCGGCATCGAGGGTCGGCCCGACCTGCGGCGGGAAGGCATCGGGTATTTCGCGCCCGAATCTCCCTCCGCCTCCAACGTCGGGCTCGACCGGCTGCGGAAGAACATCGACGCGGCGCGGGCCGAGTTGCAGGCGGCGGGCGCGATGGGCGCGCGGCTGGTGCTGATGAACGCGACCGACCTTGCCTCCATCAACGCAGCGACGCTGGTGGGTGCGGATCTGTTCCGCCGCATGGGCTTCAACGTGGAACTGGTCAGCACCGACTGGGGCACGGTCGTCGCCCGGCGCGCCAGCCGCAACCCGCTGGAACAGGGCGGCTGGTCCGGCTTCTTCACCTTCTGGTCGGGGGTGGACCATTGGAACCCAGCGAGCCACGCCTCGATCCGCGGCCATGGTGAGAATGCCTGGCCGGGCTGGCCGACCATCCCGGCGATGGAAGCCCAGCGCGACGCCTGGTTCGACGCGCCGAACGACGCCGCGGCGCTGGCCGCGACGACGGAGATGCAGCGCATCGCCTTCGACGAAGTGCCCTATGTGCCGACCGGCATGTACTACCAGCCGACGGCCTATCGCCGGAACCTGACGGGCATGCTGAAGGGCCAGCCCCCGCTGTTCTGGAACCTGCGCCGCGCCTGATTGGCGGCGATGGCTTGAACGCCGGGAGGGCTCAGCCCTCCCGGTCGGGCCTTAAGGCCCGTCTTCCTCGATCTCCCAGCCCTGGGCGAGGTATTTGGCGAGGACCGCTTCGTGGCGGTCCTCGGGATGGGTCTCGACGACCTCCTCCTCCTCGTCCAGAACCTCGGTCCCGGATCGGGTGGTGACGATCACCAGCGTGGCGATCTCACCCTTCATCAGCACGGTCTCACGCATCCCCCCATCCTACGCCGCCAGCTTCGCCGGCGGGAGGGGCGTGGTCATGTCGCGGGGGCGAGCACGCCGCGGCGGATCTGGTCCAGCTCGATGCTCTCGAACAGGGCGCGGAAATTGCCCTCGCCGAAGCCCTGGTCGCCCTTGCGCTCGATCAGCTCGAAGAAGATCGGGCCGATCACGGTGCCGGTGAAGATCTGCAGCAGCCGCCCGCCTTCCGGCGTCGGCGCGCCATCGGTCAGGATACGGTTCTTCGACAGTTGCGCGATCTCGTCGGCTGTCAGGTCCGGCATGCGCTTGGGCAGGAGTTCGTAATAGGTGTCGGGCGTGTCCATGAAGGCGACGCCGCCGCGCCGCATGGCTTCGACACTGGCGAAGATATCGGTCGTGCCGAGTGCGACATGCTGGATGCCTTCGCCGCCATAGGCGCGGAGATATTCCTCGATCTGCGACTTGTCGTCGCTGCTTTCATTGATCGGGATGCGGATCTGCCCGCAGGGGGAGGTCAGCGCGCGGGACTTCAGGCCGGTCAGCTTGCCCTCGATGTCGAAGTAGCGGATCTCGCGGAAGTTGAAGAGCTTCTCGTAGAACTGCCACCATACATCCATCCGTCCGCGATGGACGTTGTGGGTCAGGTGGTCGATCACCGTCAGCCCATGGCCCACGGGCTTCGGGTCGCGCGCCTCCAGCCAGCGGAAATCCACATCGTAGATGGACCCGCGCTCGCCATAGCGGTCCACGAAATACAGCAAGCTGCCGCCGATGCCCTCGATCGCGGGGATGTTCAGCTCCATCGGGCCGAGCTTGCCCGCGACCGGCTTCGCGCCGAGCGCGATGGCGCGTGCATAGGCCGCCGCCGCATCCGCCACGCGGAACGCCATGGCGCAGGCGGACGGGCCATGCACCTTCTGAAAGGCTTGCGCGAAGCTGTCGGGCTCGGCGTTCAAAATGAAGTTGATGTCGCCTTGCCGCCAGAGCGTCACGGTCTTCGAGCGATGCCGCGCGACGGGCACGAAGCCGAGCGAGGCGAAGGTCGCTTCCAGCTGCGCGATGTCCGGGCCGGTGAATTCCACGAATTCGAAGCCGTCGGTCCCCATCGGGTTGAGCACGCTGACCTGGCCGGCGACGGCGGTGCGGTCGGGGGGGATGTCCATCGGGCTTGTCCTTCCTAGCGTTGGCCCAGGAATAGCGCAGGCGCCGGGGCGAAAAGCGGCGAAGATCACGTTTGATCTGGATAAACGGGCAGGTTTTCGCTACAAAATGCCATGAGCAAGGCAAAATCCACTATCGAACTCGATGCCGCCGACCGGCGCATCCTGCGCGTGCTCCAGCGCGACGGGCGCATCGCGGTCACGGCGCTGGCAGAGGAGGTCGGGCTGTCCGCGACACCCTGCCTGCGGCGGATCAAGCGGCTGGAGGATGCGGGCGTGATCGCGCGCTATGCCGCGCTGGTCGATCCGAAGCGCGTCGGCTTCCCCATCCAGGCCTTCGTGCAGGTCGCGCTGTCCTCCCACGCCGAGGAGGTCGCATCCGCCTTCCACAAGGCGCTGGCGGCGCGGGAGGAAGTGCTGACCGCCTGGGCGATGAGCGGCGACATGGACTACATGCTGCACGTCGTCGCCGAGGATTTCGACGCCTATGCCGACTTCGCGCTGAAGGCGCTGCTGCGGATGCCCGGCGTGAAGGAGACGCGGAGTTCCTTCGTGCTCACTGCGGTGAAGCCGGCCGGCGCGGTTCCCGTTTAGCGGCTCGCCAGCACGCCCTTCGCGGCGGCAACACCGGTCGCGAAGCTGCCCTGCAGCAGGTAGCCGCCGGTCGGCGCTTCCCAGTCCAGCATCTCGCCGGCCACGAAGACGCCGGGATGGGCGCGCAGCATGAAGCCCGCATCCAGCGCGTCCCACGCGATCCCGCCGGCCGAGGAAATCGCGCGCGCCATGCCCTGCGTCGCGCGCGTGGTCAGCGGCAGCGCCTTCACCAGCGCGGTGAGATCGT
>JBIIRI010000003.1:0-58076 GCA_044341625.1 Roseomonas sp. | reverse complement strand
CTTGGTGGCCTTGCGCAGCGCGATATCGGTGAGGGGCACCCTCGGCTTCTCCATGGCCCGCCATGGTGCCACTATGGTGCCAAACCACGTGCGATTCAACGAGTCACGCCGAGACGCTCTGAGACACATAAGTCATAATAAACAATGGCTTCGAATAGCGCGCGAGACGCCCTGAGACACCCCGAGATCCGGGCCGCAAGGATTCGTAATCAGTAGGTCCCCGGTTCAATCCCGGGTGTCGGCACCATTTTCCCGGCCGGGGGCACGGCGGTGCATGAGCCCCGCATTTCAGCCTTTACCGCGCCTCGGAAAAGCCATCCCCACCCGTGATCCAGCTTCATCCGTCCCACCCGGCGTTGAAGGAGAAACCCATGGTCGCGCGGCGCCTTCCCTCCCTGCTCCTCGCCTTCGTCCTGGTGGCGCTGCCGGTCGCGGCTGGCGCGCAGTCGATGGTGCCTGCCCAGAACGGCTCCTGCCCTTCCGGCTCCAGCCATGCCGGGTCGGGGTATTGCCGGTCCACATCGGGCAAGGGCTTCATCGCCGCCGAGCGCGGGTCCTGCCCGTCAGGCACCAGCCATGCGGGCGCGGGCTACTGCGCCACGGATGGCCGGACCCCCTACGTCCCGGCGCGCAACGGGTCCTGCCCGTCGGGAACCAGCCACGCCGGCGCGGGCTATTGCCGCGGCCGCTGAGGCGCGCCACCCCACTCTCGCGCCGGCTTGCGGCGTGCCATAAGCGCGCCGCAACAGCTCCAAGCCCCTTCATCCCGTGATCCGCCTCGACAATCTCAGCAAGCAGAACGGCACCCAGCTTCTCTTCATCGAGGCCTCGGCCGCGCTCCAGAAGGGCGAGAAGATCGGCCTTGTCGGCCCCAATGGCGCCGGCAAGACGACGCTGTTCCGCATGATCACCGGGCAGGAAGCGCCCGATGAAGGGCTGGTGCTGGTCGATCGCGGCGTCACCATCGGCTTCTTCAGCCAGGATGTGGGTGAGATGGCCGGCCGCAGCGCGGTGGCCGAGGTGATGGACGGCGCCGGCGCGGTCAGCACCGTCGCGGCCGAACTCGCCCAGCTGGAAGCCGCGCTCGCCGATCCCGATCAGGCCGATAATCTCGACGCCATCCTCGAACGCTTCGGGGAAGTGCAGGCGCGTTTCGAGGAACTCGGCGGCTACGCGCTCGAGGGCCGTGCGCGAGAGGTCCTGGACGGCCTCGGCTTCAGCCAGGAGATGATGGACGGCGATGTCGGCGCGCTGTCCGGCGGGTGGAAGATGCGCGTCGCGCTGGCGCGCATCCTGCTCATGCGCCCCGATGTCATGCTGCTCGACGAACCGAGCAACCACCTCGACCTCGAAAGCCTGATCTGGCTGGAGAATTTCCTGATCGGCTATGACGGCGCGCTGCTGATGACCTCGCACGACCGCGAGTTCATGAATCGTATCGTCCGCAAGATCATCGAGATCGATGGCGGCGCGCTGACCTCCTACGCCGGCGACTACGATTTCTACCTCCAGCAGCGCGCGCTGGCGGAAAAGCAGCAGCAGGCGCAGTTCGAGCGCCAGCAGGCGATGCTGGCGAAGGAGATCAACTTCATCGAGCGCTTCAAGGCCCGCGCGTCCCACGCCGCGCAGGTGCAGAGCCGGGTGAAGAAGCTCGAGAAGATCGACCGCGTGGAGCCGCCGAAGCGCCGGCAATCCGTATCCTTCGAATTCATGCCCGCGCCGCGATCCGGCGACGATGTCGCCAACCTGCGCGGCGTCCACAAGCGCTACGGGTCGCGCGTGATCTATGAAGGGCTCGACCTGCTGGTGCGGCGGCGGGAACGCTGCTGCGTGCTCGGCATCAATGGCGCCGGCAAGTCCACGTTGCTGAAGCTGGTGACCGGCACGACGGAGCCGGACGAGGGCTCGGTCACGCTCGGCGCCAGCGTCAAGCTCGGCTATTTCGCGCAGCACGCCATGGAAGTGCTGGACGGCGACCGGACGGTCTTCCAATCCCTGGAAGACAGTTTCCCCCGCGCCGGGCAGGGCCAGCTGCGCGCGCTGGCAGGCTGCTTCGGCTTTTCGGGCGACGAGGTGGAAAAGCGCTGCCGCGTGCTGTCGGGCGGGGAGAAGGCGCGGCTGGTGATGGCGCGGATGCTGTTCGATCCGCCGAATTTCCTGGTGTTGGACGAACCGACCAACCACCTCGACATGGCGACGAAGGAGATGCTGGTCGCGGCGCTGGCGCAGTACGAAGGCACCATGCTGTTCGTCTCGCATGACCGCCACTTCCTGGCCGCGCTGTCCAATCGCGTGCTGGAACTGACGCCCGACGGCATCCACCAATACGACGGCGGCTACACGGAATACGTGGCCCGCACGGGGCAGGAAGCGCCGGGCCTCAGAAGCTGAGCCCCGCGCTCAGCCGGCGCCCGCCGCATTGATGCCGAGCCGCGCCAGGCGATGCGCGCGGTCCAGGTTCATCGTCCCGTCGGGCACGCGGCCGGCGGCCAGCGCCGCCACCTGTCGCACCGTGTCCATCGCCTGGTGTTCCGCGGCCTCCGGCGTCAGCCCGCCGATATGCGGCGTCGCGATCACATTCGGCCGCGCGGCCAGCGCCGGATGCGGCCATTGGTCGGGCGCCATGCCGACATCCATCGCCGCCGCCGCCACCTGCCCGCTGTCGAGTGCCGCGGCCAGCGCTGCCTCATCCACCAATTGCCCACGCGAGAGGTTCACCAGCAGCACCCCGCGCCGCATCGCCGCCAGCGCCGCGGCATCGACGACGTGCCGCGTCGCGTCATTCGCGACGGCCAGCGGCATGACGACATCGGCCTCGGCCAGCAGGCGATCCATCGGCACGGAGTCGACGCCGGGATCGGCGATGGTCGCATAGGGGTCGTTTGCCAGCACGCGCATCCGCAGCGCCACCGCGATCTCCGCGACCCGGCGCGCGATGCGGCCATAGCCGATCAGCCCCAGCGTCCGCCCCGCGAGCTGCCGGCCCATGCGCGGGTCCGGCACGCGCCCCGCATGGAAGGCGGCGGCATAGCCTGAGACGCCGCGCGCGAGGTCCACCATCATCCCGATGGCGAGCTCCGCGACGCTGTCCACGAAGCCCGGCGTCGCCTGCGTCACCAGCACCCCGTGCCGGGACGCGGCGGCGATGTCGATGGTCGAGACATCGACCGCGACGCGCAGGAAGGCCAGCAGGTCGGGCGATTGGTCGAAGGTCGCGGCCGTGCCCGGCGTGGCGCGGTCGGCGACGATCGCCTGGCACCCGGCGGCGGCGGCGGCCAGCGCGGCGCCCGAAAGGGTCTCCGCGCCCTCATGCAGCGTGACATCGGCGACCTTGCGGAGTTCGGCCAGCGCGCGCGCCCCGTAGTAGTTCGCCCGCATCTCCGGCGTATGCGCCAGGAAGACCCGCATGGCCCGTCTCCAACCTTGTCGTGGGGGGAGGGTAGCGGAGATGGCGGCCAGCGCCATGCCCCGGCCCAGGCGCTACGGCCTCACGGGGCGACCCACCAGGCCAGCAACAGGCCCGCGAAGCCCGCCCCCAGCGCCGGCAGCATGGCGCCCCGGGACAGATGCCAGCCGATGGCACCGGCCACGACACCGGCCAGCCGCGCGGTCCAGGGCACGGTGGCCAGCAGTCCGCTCGGCGCAACCAACGCCAGCACGACGAAGGCCGCGAGGGTCGCGACCGACACCGAAGCCGCCCAGGCAATGACGGGGTGGTCCGGCCGCAGCACGCCGCCCAGCAGCAGCCCCGCCCCGCGTAGGCCGAGCATGGCAAGTACCGTCAGCCCGAGTGCGAGGTCCGGCCCGGTCATCGTCCCCCTCTGTCCCCCCGCCGATGCTCCCAGAGGAAGGCCGCCGTGCCGCCCGTGAGGCCGGCTGCCAGCAGCCCCCAGGCCGGGCCCAGCCACAGCGCCAGCGGCGCCGCCGCCGCCCCGCCGATCACCGCCCCGCGCACCCCCGGCCGGCCGAGATCGGCCGCCAGCAGCAGGGCGAAGTAGAAGGGGTTGGTGAACAGCAGCGCCGCCCGCAGCGCCACCGGCAGGGCGGGGGCCAGAAGATGCCCCGCCGCGGTGGCGGCGAGGCCCGCCGTCCAGGACGCCACGGCAAAGCCCAGGAACCAGCCCAGCCGGTCAGGCTCCGCCAGTCCCGGCAGGCGGCGCATGGCGGGCGCCCAGGGGGTGATGGCGATAAAGGGCAGGGCCAGCAGCCGCTTCCAGCCTGGCCGGCGCGGCCCGAGCAGCGGCGAGATGGCGACCGCCATCGGCAGGAAGCGCGCATTGGCGGCGCTGGCCGCGATCACCGCCGGCAGCACCGCCCCGCCCGGCCCGGTCGCGAGGCCGAGCAACACGATCTGCCCCGCCATGCCGTAGATCGCGGCCGAGCACAGCAGCGCCCAGCCGATCGGTAGCCCGGCCTCGGCCACGGCCGCGCCAAAGGCGATGAAGGTGGCGCCCATGGCGAGCGCCGGGGCGCCGAGCGCCTCGGCCGCACCGATTCGGAAGGGGGAAGGCGGTGTCACACACGTACCTTAGCCCCCACCCGCCGTTACGGGAGGGGGCCGGGTGCGTGAATGGGCAAGGGATGCGTTGGCGGAGTCGCCATCATCCCGATCCTCTCCCGCAGGCGGGAGAGGGCGTGGAAGTCAGGTCTCTTCCTCGCGGTCGCTCTCGACCTCGATCTCGTCGCCGAGCGCCTCGTCGGCGTCCTCGAGCTCCTCCGCGTCCTCGATCGCCTCGTCGGCCTCGTCGCCCTCGACCTCGACGATGTCCTCCGCATCGGCCTCCGCGGCCACGGCGCGCTTCTTCACACGGTCATCGACCGGCACGGGGGACCGCTTCAGCTTCGGCTGTTCGGCCGGCTGTTCGGTGCCGCATTTTGGGCAGACCGCTGGCGCGCGTGCCATGTCGTAGAACTTCGTTCCGCAGGACACGCAGACGCGCTTCAGTCCGAGTTCTGGCTTGGCCATGGAGTTTGGGACCATCTGGCTTTAAGGGCGGCGCGATTGCCACTTTGCGCCCTGCATGTCAAACGCCCGCCCCATGCATGATGCCGGCACCCCCCGTCCCCTGGCCGCCAAGGCGCCCTCTCGCCCCCTGTCGGGAGAGGCGCTGGTGCCGGGCGACAAGTCGATCTCCCATCGCGCCTTAATGTTCGGCGCGCTGGCGGTCGGCACCACGGACATCACCGGGCTTCTGGAGGGGGAGGACGTGTTCCGCACCGCCGCCGCCATGCGGGCGCTGGGGGCGGAGGTCGCGGATCTCGGCGGTGGGCATTGGCGGGTGGCCGGGCGCGGCATCGGCGGGCTGGTGGAGCCGGCGGATGTGCTCGACATGGGCAATTCCGGCACCGCCGCGCGGCTGCTCTGCGGGCTGCTGGCGGGGCATCCGCTGTTCGCGGTGATGACGGGCGATGCATCGCTCCGCAAGCGGCCGATGAAGCGGGTGACGGAGCCGCTTTCGGCCACCGGCGCCCGCTTCGCGACGCGGGCGGGCGGGCGGCTGCCGTTGGCGGTGGAAGGTGCCGCCGACCCCCTGCCGCTCGACTACACGCTGCCGGTTGCCTCGGCGCAGGTGAAGTCGGCCTGCATGCTGGCCGGGCTTTCGGCGCGCGGCATCACCCGCGTGGTGGAGCATGAGGCGACGCGTGACCATACGGAAAACATGCTGCGTCACTTCGGCGCGACCGTCCGCGTCGCTGTGGAAGGTCAGGGACGGGTGATCGAGCTGGATGGCCAGCCGGAGCTGGTCGCCGCCCCGGTCGTGGTGCCGGGTGATCCTTCCTCCGCCGCCTTCCCGGCGGTGGCCGCGCTGCTGGTGCCGGGGTCGGAGGTGCTGCTGCGCGGCGTCGGGCTGAACCCGCTGCGCGCCGGCCTGTTCGCGACGCTGGCGGAGATGGGCGCCGACATCACCCGCCTGAACCCCCGCACGGAAGGCGGGGAACCGGTGGCCGACCTGCTGGTGAAGGCCTCCGCGCTCCGGGCCGTGGATGTGCCGCCCGAACGGGCGCCGGCGATGATCGATGAATATCCGATCCTGGCGGTCGCCGCCGCCGCCGCGCGCGGCACGACGCGGATGCGGGGCCTGAAGGAATTGCGGGTGAAGGAAAGCGACCGGCTCGCCGCCACCGCCGCGCTGCTGGCGGCCAATGGCGTGGCCGTGACGGTCGAAGGCGATGACATGATCGTGCAGGGTGCCGGCGGCCCGCCCGCCGGCGGCGGCGATGTGGTCACCCACATGGACCATCGCATCGCGATGAGCGCGCTGGTGCTGGGCCTGGCGTCCCGCGCCCCGGTGCGGGTGGACGACGCCGCCTTCATCGAGACGTCGTTCCCAGGCTTCGCCGCGCTGATGAACCGGCTTTGCGGCGAGGCGGCGCTGGCCGCGCCGTGACGCCACGGGTCATCGCCGTCGATGGGCCGGCGGCGGCGGGCAAGGGCACGCTGGCGCGGCGCCTCGCCCGCGAACTCGGGCTGCCCTACCTGGATACCGGGCTTCTTTACCGCGCCGTCGGACGCCGCGTGCTGGATGCCGGCGGCGATCCGCGCGACCCGCTGGTCGCGGAAGAAGCGGCCCGCGCGCTGACCCCGGCGGATCTGGAACGCGGCGACCTGCGGGGGCCGGCGGCGGATATGGCGGCCTCGGCGGTGGCGACCCTGCCGCAGGTGCGCGCGGCGCTGGTCGATTGGCAGCGCGATTTCGGCCGCCGTCACGGGGCGGTGATGGATGGCCGCGACATCGGCACCGTGATCTTCCCCGACGCGCCGGCGAAACTCTTCGTGACCGCGAGCCCGGAGGCGCGCGCCCGGCGTCGCCATGCCGAACTCGCCGCCCGCGGCGTGGACCGCCCGATCGCGGAGGTGGAGGCGGAGATGCAGGCCCGCGACGCCCAGGACGCCGCCCGCGCGACCGCGCCGATGAAGCCGGCGGAGGATGCCGTGGTGCTGGACACGACCGAACTCGGCATCGAGGAGGCGTTCCAGGCCGCGCGCGCGCTGGTGCGGGCGCGGCTCGGATAAGGGCTACGGCACCGTCGCCAGCAGGATCGCGGCCACGGTCCAACCGCCCTCGTCCCGGGCGAAGATGCCGTTCCACTTGACCGCGTTCGGCGTGACGGGCTGCCCATGAGGGGCGAATGTGGCCATCACCGGCACATGCAGCAGCGCCACATCCGGCGCGACCTCGACCACGCGCAGCGCGTCGAAATCGGGGGCGAGGTGCCATTGACCCTGCCAGTTGGTGCGGAAGCGCGCCACCGCGGCGTCCCGCCCCCAGACCGTCACGGCCGTGGTGGTGACCCAGAAGAACTCCGGCCCCGCCCGCAGCAGCGGCGTCAGCGCCGTTTCGTCACGGGCATTCTGCGCGGCGACGAACTGCCGGAAGGTCGCCGACACCTCGTCCTGAACGGTCGCCATCGCGTATTCTGTTCCGATGAAGGCCCGAGGATAGTCGGTCTGGCTGATCGCCCGCAACGTCCAGGTCTTTCCAGCGCGTTCCCGAGGTTTTCAGCCCGATCCCCCTTGACTCTGTTAAGCTTCGGGGCGTAACGCCGCGATCGGACCGCGACCCTCCGGGGCCGTGGTGCCGCGCATTGGTATGTCTGCCTGCGCGCGGCCGGAATTGGCGGACCGTCACCTCGCCTTCAGCCCAAGGGCCGCGCGGATCCCAGCATCCCCGGTCAGGTCGTGTCCGCGGAAGACCGCGGAGGCGCAATCCCCTTGGCCCCGCGGGGCCACCCTCAGGAACACCATACCGCATGGCTAGCGCCACCACCGCCGCTCGTACCCCCGACGAGGATTTTGCCGCCCTTCTGGACGCCACCCTCGGCGACAACACCGGCTTCGCCGGCTCCGTCATCACCGGCAAGGTCATCCGCGTCGATGACGATTTCGCCGTCGTCGATGTCGGCCTGAAGTCCGAAGGCCGCGTCCCGCTCAAGGAATTCGCCCCGCAGGGCCAGAAGCCGGATGTGAAGCCCGGCGACGTGATCGAGCTGTTCGTGGAGCGCTATGAGGACCGCGACGGTTCCATCGTGTTGTCGCGCGAAAAGGCGCGCCGCGAGGAAGCCTGGACGAACCTCGAGAAGTCCTTCACCGCGCAGCAGCGCGTGAATGGCGTGATCTTCGGCCGCGTGAAGGGTGGCTTCACCGTCGACCTCGGCGGCGCCGTGGCGTTCCTGCCGGGCAGCCAGGTGGACATCCGCCCCGTGCGCGATGTCGGGCCGCTGATGGGCAGCCCGCAGCCCTTCCAGATCCTCAAGATGGACCGCGCCCGCGGCAACATCGTGGTGTCGCGCCGCGCGGTGCTTGAGGAAACGCGCGCCGAACAGCGCGCCGAGCTGGTGCAGGGCCTGAAGGAAGGGATGGTTCTGGACGGCGTCGTCAAGAACATCACCGACTACGGCGCCTTCGTGGACCTCGGCGGCGTCGACGGCCTGCTGCATGTGACCGACATCGCCTGGCGCCGCATCAACCACCCGTCTGAGGCCCTGACCATCGGCCAGCCGGTCAAGGTGCAGGTCATCCGCTTCAACTCGGAGACCCAGCGCATCAGCCTCGGCATGAAGCAGCTGATGTCCGACCCGTGGGAGAATGTCGCGACCAAGTTCCCGGTCGGCGGCAAGTTCTCCGGCCGCGTCACCAACATCACCGACTACGGCGCCTTCGTGGAGCTGGAAGCGGGGGTCGAGGGCTTGGTGCACGTCTCCGAGATGTCGTGGACCAAGAAGAACGTCCATCCGGGCAAGATCGTCGCCACCAGCCAGGAAGTCGATGTCGTCATCCTCGACGTCGATGGCCCGAAGCGCCGCATCTCGCTGGGCCTCAAGCAGGCCAGCGGCAATCCGTGGGATGTCTTCGCGGAAGCCAACCAGCCCGGCGCCGTCATCGAGGGCGAGATCCGCAACATCACCGAGTTCGGCCTGTTCATCGGCCTCGGCCCGGATCTGGACGGCATGGTGCACATGTCCGACCTCAGCTGGGACGAGCCCGGCGAGACGGCGATGGCGCGCTACAAGAAGGGTGACGTCGTCAAGGCGAAGGTCCTCGACGTCGACATCGAGAAGGAGCGCATCTCGCTCGGCATCAAGCAGCTCGCGGCCGATCCGGCCGCCGAGGTGCTGGATCGCATCCGCAAGGGCGAGATCGTGACCTGCGTGGTGACCAAGGTCGAGGCCAACGGCATCGAGGTGAAGGTCGATGAGGTCCTGACGGGCTTCATCCGCCGCGCCGAGCTGGCCCGCGACCGCGCCGACCAGCGCCCCGACAAGTTCGCCATCGGCGAGAAGGTCGATGCGAAGGTCACCGCCGTGGATCGCGCCGGCCGACGCCTGGCCCTGACCATCAAGGGCAAGGAAGTCGAGGAAGAGCGCGAGGCGATGAAGGAATTCGGCTCGACCGACAGCGGCGCCTCCCTCGGCGACATCCTCGGCGCGGCGATGCGTCGCCGGGCCGCGGGCGAGGAGTAAAAGCAGCTTGGTCACGCTCGATCCGGCGGAGATCGCCCGGATCGAGCGTGACCACTGCCTGCATCACGAAGCTGGTATCGATTGGCAGGCGGCCGATCTCGCCTTCGTCTTCGGCAACCGCGTGGCGGCCGGGGCGCTGGCGGGGGCGGCCGCTTCCTTTTTTCGGCGCGGGCTTGTCCCGCGCATCCTGGTCAGCGGCGGCCTGACGCCAGGCGGGGCGGAACCCGAGGCCGATGTCATCGCCGCGCATCTCCGCGCGGCGGGCGTGCCGGATGCCGCGCTGCTGCTCGAACGCCGCGCGACCAACACCGGCGAGAATGTCGTCTTCTCCCTCCCCATCCTCGCAGAGGCCGGCCTGCTCGGGGCGCGGCGGGTGATCTGCATCGGGCTGTTCTGCACGGGCCGGCGCTATGCGATGACGCTGCATCGCCATTGGCCGGCGCCGGAGAAGCGCTGCTGCGCGGTGGAATACGGGCCGGTGCGTCGTGGCACCTGGCACCTGGACCCGGCCGCCCGCGCCCGCGTGCTGGGAGAGGTGGTGAAAGTGCCGCTCTATCTCGCCGCCGGCTTCATCGCGGAGTGGCCGTAGCCTTCGCGGCACCATATCTATGCTGGCATGCCCCTCGACGCAGACCTGCTTTATGACCGCCGGCGCTTGAAGCGCCGCCTTTCCCTCTGGCGCGGCTTCGCGGTGCTGGCCGCCGCGGTGGCGCTGATCGCCCTGCTGGTCCGTGGCGCGGACCCGACCGGCCTGCTGCCGGGCGGCGCGCATGTGGCGCGGCTCGATGTGCAGGGATTCATCGGCGACGATCGCCGCGTGGCGGAGGCGCTGGATCGCGCCCGGCGCGACGACAGCGTCCGTGCCCTGATTGTCGCCATCGACAGCCCCGGCGGCAGCGTGGCGGGCGGAGAGGCGCTGCACGCCGCGCTGTGCCGCATCGCCGAACGGAAGCCGGTGGTCGCGGTGATGGGCGGCACGGCGGCCTCCGCCGGCTACATGGCGGCACTCCCGGCCGCGCGGATCTTCGCGCGCGACGCTACGGTGACTGGCTCCATCGGCGTCATCCTGCAATCGGTCGATGCGTCGGAACTGGCGGCCCGCATCGGCGTGCGGCTGGAAAGCCTGCCGTCGGGCGCCTTCAAGGACCAGCCCAACCCCTTCCGCCCGCTGACCGAAGAAGGCCGGGCGGAGCTGATGCGGGTGGTGCGCGACCTGCACGAGCAATTCGTCGCCATGGTCGCCGCCGGCCGGGACATGCCGGCCGAGCGGGTGCGCGAATTGGCCGATGGCCGCATCTTCACCGGCCGCGAGGCCGTGCGCCTCGGCCTGGTGGACGCGATCGGCGGTGAGGCGGAAGCGCGCGCCTGGCTGGCCGAGACGCACGCGATTCCGGCGGATGTGCCGGTCCGGGCCATCGAGATCCGCGGCCTGGCCGAGCGCACCTTCGGCGCCGCGCTGAATGCGGTGCTGCGGGCCGCATTCGGGCCATGGCTGGTCCGTTGACCGCGCGCGCGCCGTTTGGCAGCTTTAGCCCGTTGTAGAACAAAGGGGGCGTTGGGCCTTCATGACGCGATCGGAATTGATCGCCCAGTTGGCGGCGTCCAATCCGCATCTGCGGCAGCCGGACGTTGAACTCATCATCGATACGATCTTCGATGAGATCACGGCTGCGCTGGCGCGGGGCGACCGGGTGGAGCTGCGCGGCTTCGGCGCCTTCTCGACCAAGAAGCGCGACCCGCGCACTGGGCGCAATCCGCGCACGGGCACGGCGGTCGCTGTCTCGGCCAAGGCGGTGCCCTATTTCAAGCCGGGCAAGGAATTGCGCGAACGGGTGAATGGCGGCCCCTTGCAGGCCTCCGCCCGTAAGCCGCGCGCGGCGACCGCGGTCGGGTAGAGCGTAATCGCCGGCCCGCCCCGGATCGGGCGGGCTGTGCGGTTGTCTACCCGCGCGGGTCGATCGGCGTTGCCGGCACGCCGCCGGCCTCGATCGCCGCACCGGCCGAAAGCAGCAGGTCTTCCCGATAGCGCCCGGCCAGCAGCTGGACGCCCACCGGCACGCCGCCAGCCAGGCCCGTGCTGACGGCCAGGCCCGGCAGGCCCATCAGCGGCAGGCCCACCTGCGTCAGCTGCGCTTCCATCACGCGCCGGAACGCCTCGGGGCTCTCGACATCGAGCTGGTCTGGAAAGGGCAGTTCCGCCGAGACGGGGCAGAGCGCCACCGGATAGGTCTCGAAGAACGTCTGCCATTGCCGCACGAAGCCTGAGCGGGCTTGCAGCGCATCCATCAAGCCGAACAGGTCGGGTTCCGGGCAGAGCGCTTCCATCTGCGCGTAGACGAAGCTCGCATCCGGATCGCCTTCCGCCGCGAAGGCCTTGTTGAGGCCGCGCCGCGTCTCCGCCAGCCACAGCATCGCCTGCAGCCGCGCGGGTTCGCGCAGCGGGGGCAGGGCGGTTTCCTCGACCACCCAGCCGGCGGCTTCCAGGCGCCGGGCCGCGTCGCGCAACGCATCGGCCACCGCAGGGGCGGTCGGCATGCCCTCTGGCGCGATGCAGAGCGCGGCGCGCTTCGGCGCCGGCGGGCCTTCCATCGGGGCGTCCACCCACCACGGATCGCGGATGTCGCGCGCCGCCATCGCCGCGAAGGACAGCTTCACATCCGCGATGGTCCGCGCCAGCGGGCCGGAGACCGCCATCAACTGCCCGCCCAGATGCCGGTCGGGGAAGGAGGGGTTCCAGGCCGGGATGCGCCCCAGCGTGGGCCGCAGCCCGTGGATGCCGCAGGCATAGGCCGGGTAGCGGATGGAGCCGCCGATGTCCGTCCCATGCCCGACCGCACCGATCCCCGCCGCCGTCGCCGCCGCCGCGCCGCCCGAAGACCCGCCCGGCGTGATGCCCGGATTCCAAGGGTTGCGCGTGTGGCCGTGCAGCCCGTTGCGGCAGAACCAGCGCAGCGAGAAGGCCGGCGTGTTGGTCCGCCCCAGGATCACGGCGCCGGCCTTGCGGAGATTGGCGACGACCGGGTTGTCCTCGGACGCGCGGTGGTCCTTCTGCATCCTCAGGCCATTGGTGGTGGCCCAGCCCGTCTGGTCCACATTGACCTTGATGGTCACCGGCACGCCCGCCATCGGGCCCGCATCCTCGCCGCGCGCGATGGCGGCATCGACGCGAGCGGCCTCGGCCAGCGTCTGCTCCGCGTCGTGCTGCACCACGGCGTTGATCGGCGGGTTCGCGACGGCCAGCCGCGCCAGCGCATCCCGCGCGACATCCCGCGCGCTGACCTGCTTCGCGCGCACCAGGGCGGCGATCTCGGTCGCGGGCAGGCGCCAGAACTCGGTCATGGTGTCAGCTTCCCTCGGGGTGCTTCATGCTCCGCCGAGGCCCCGCTTCCGTCAACGCTCGCCGAAGCGCGGCGCCCGCTTCTCCAGGAACGCGGCCCGGCCTTCGGCATGGTCGGCGCTGAGGAAGCAGGTGGCCTGGAAGTGCCGCTCATCCTCCAGCGCGCGGTCCAGGCCCTCGGCCAGGATCTGCTTGGTGAGCGCGATCGGCAGCGACGCCTGCGCGGCGAGGAAGGCGGCCAGCTCCGTCGCCTTCGCCAGGGCCCCGCCCTTCGGCACGAGGTGGTCCACCAGCCCGATCCGCTCGGCGGATGTCGCGTCCAGCTGCGTACCATAGAGGAACATCTGCCGCGCGCGCCCCGCGCCGATCCGCGCGGGCAGGGTGAAGGGCAGGCCGAGATCGGCGATCAGCCCCACCTTGCCGAAGCCGGCCATGAAGCGCGCATCGTCCGCCGCCACGATGGTGTCGCAGGCGCAGGCCACCGAAAGCCCCGCGCCGACGCACCAGCCTTCCACCGCCGCCACGATGGGCACGCGGCCGGCGACCATCAGGCGGATGATGCGATGCGTGCGCCGCATGCGCTCCCGCCCCGCTTCCGCATCCGTGGCATCCATGCCGGAGATGTCGCCGCCCGAGCAGAACACGCCGCCCGCGCCGGTCAGCACGATGGCGCGGATCGCGGCGTCACCCTGCGCGGCTTCCAGGATGCGGTGCAGATCCTCCCGCAGCGGGATCGCGAGCGCATTGCGCCGTTCGGGGTAGTCGAGCGTCAGCGTCAGGACGCCGGCGTCGAGCTGTTCGGTCACGCGCATCGTCAGGATTCCGTGTGCAGCGTGGCGCCGGTCTTGGCTTGCAGGTCCGCCAGCGACAGGCCCGGCACGATCTCTCGCACCACAAAGCCGCGGCCGGGCACGACATCGATGACCGCGAGGTTGGTGAAGACGCGCTGCACCGCGCCCATCGCCGTCAGCGGGTAGGAACAGCGTTCCACCAGCTTCGGCGCGCCGTCCTTGGTCGTGTGCTCCATCACCACCCAGAGCCGCTTCGCGCCGGCCGCGAGGTCCATCGCGCCGCCGACGGCCGGCGCCGTGTCGTTCTCACTGGTCGCCCAGTTCGCGATGTCGCCATTCGCCGCCACTTCGAAGGCGCCGAGGACGCAAAGATCGATATGCCCGCCGCGGATCATCCCGAAGCTGTCGGCGTGGTGGAAGAAGCTGCCGCCCGGGCGCAGCGTGACAGGCTGCTTGCCGGCATTCACCAGCCAGGCATTCACCTGGTCCGGCGCCGGCGCGGGGCCCATGCCGAGGATGCCGTTCTCCGAATGCAGGATCACTTCGCGCTCCACCGGCACATGGTCGCCGACCATGGTCGGGATGCCGATGCCAAGGTTCACGAACCAGCCTTCGGGAATGTCCTGCGCGACGCGCGCGGCCATCTGGGTGCGATTCCACATGGGCGTCAGCTCCAGGGATGGCCGCGATTTACGCGGACCACGCGGTTCACGAAGATGCCGGGGGTGTGGATGTTGTCCGGCGCGATCTCACCCAGCGCGCGGATGTGGTGCACCTGCGCCACCGTCAGCGCGGCGGCCATCGCCATCACCGGGTTGAAGTTCCGTCCGGATTCCCGATAGGTCAGGTTGCCCCAGCGGTCGCCTTCCCAGGCTTCCACCAGCGCGACATCGCCGCGCAGCGCCAGTTCCATCACATGCGGCCGGCCATTGAACTCGCGCACGTCCTTGCCCTGCGCCAGCTTCGTGCCCGCCGCCGTCGGCGTGTAGAAGGCCGCGATCCCGGCGCCAGCCGCGCGCAGCCGTTCCGCCAGCGTCCCCTGCGGCACGATCTCCAGCTCCAGCTTGCCGGCGCGGTAGAGGTCCTCGAACACCGTGGACCCGGCGACGCGGGGGAAGGAGCAGATGATCTTCCGCACCCGCCCCGCTGCCAGCAGCTTCGCGAGCCCCACCTTCCCCGCGCCCGCATTGTTGCTGACGACGGTCAGGTCCTTCGCGCCTTGTTCGATCAGCCCTTCGATCAGCTCATCGGGCTGGCCTACGGCGCCGAAGCCGCCCATCAGCACGGTTGCGCCATCGCGCACGCCCGCAAGCGCATCGGCGATGGACTGGACGATCTTGTCGATCATGCGGCGTGATCCCCTGGCGCGCCGGGTCTAGCCAGCCGCCGCCGGGGCGGCAAGGCGGAAGGCGCCGTTGCCCACCACGACCACGTCGCGTTCCACCACCCGCGCACGGAAGGCCGCGCCGTCGGCGGTGCGCCAGATTTCCGTGCGGATCGTCTCGCCGGGGAAGACGGGGGCGGAGAAGCGACAATCCATCCGCCCGAAGCGCGCCGTGTCGTTGCCGCAGACCGCGCGCAGCAGCGCGCGCCCGACCACGCCGAAGGTCGCCAGCCCATGCAGGATCGGGCGCGGGAAGCCGGCCTTCGCGGCAATGCCAGGATCGCTGTGCAGCGGGTTGTGATCGCCATTCAGGCGATAGAGCAGCGCCATCTCCGGCCGTGTCGGCAGGTCCAGCACGATCTCAGGCGCGCCTTCGGGCTCCGGCGCCGGTTTCCGCACCGGGCCATCCGGCCCGCCGAAGCCGCCATCCCCGCGCAGGAAGGTGGTCTGGCCGAGCGTCGCGAGCTTCGCCCCCGTCGCCGCATCCAGGATCACCCGTTCGGAATAGAGCAGCGCGCCCTTGCCCGCGCCGCGATCGACCAGCCCCGTCACGCGGGATCGCCCGATCACCTCCCCTTCCGTGGGCAGTGGGGCGTGGAGTTCCACCGATTGCTCGCCATGCACCAGGCGCACGGCATCGACGCCGGTGGCCGGGTCGCGCAGCCAGAAGCCTGGATAGCCGAGCACCACGGCCATGGACGGCAGCGCGCGCATGGCCGCGCCTTCGGTCACGAAGCGCAGATCCTCGGTATCCATCGGGTCCTGCCCGGCGCCGAGCGACAGCGCGTAGAGCGCGCTGTCCTGCCAGCGCAGGCGCTGGCGGATTTCGGGGATCGGGAAGTTCAGCAGCGTTTCGTAGTGGATGGGCATCAGGCAACCTCGATCACGGCATCGGCGGCCAGCGCACCCTGGCCCTCCGGCAACACCATCAGGGGATTGATTTCGGCGGAGAGCAGTCGCGGCCCCGCGGCCGCGCCGAAGCGCGACAGCGCCGCGACGGCGCGGGCCAGCGCCGCCACATCCGCCTTCGGCCGCCCGCGCGCGCCATCCAGCAACGGAAAGCCACGGAGCGCGCGGATCATCGTCTCCGCTTCCGTCTCCGACACCGGGCAGCGGCGGAAGGCGACGTCGCGGAACACCTCGATGAAGACGCCGCCGAGCCCGACCATGACGACCGGCCCGAAGACGGGGTCTCGCACCACGCCGATGGCCATCTCGACCGCGCCCGCGACCTGCTTCGCCACCAGCACGCCATCCACCCGCGCGCCCGGCGCGCGATCCGCCGCGCGGGCCAGCAGCGTCGCGAAGCCGGCCCGCAGCGCCGCCTCATCCGCGATGCCCAGCAGCACGCCGCCGATCTCGCTCTTGTGCAGGATATCGGGCGACAGAAGCTTCAGCACGACGGGGAAGCCGATCTCCCGCGCGGCCTCCAGCGCCGCCTCCACCGTCGTCGCGGCCCGTTCCGGCACCATCGGAACGCCGGCCTCGGCCAGGATGCGCTTGGCCTCCGCCTCGTTCGGCGCGGTGGCGGGCAGCGTGACAGGCCGCAGCGCGGCGGGGGGCGGGGCCTTTCGTGCGAAGGCTTCCCCGAAGCGGCCCATCGCCGCCAACGCCACGACGGCGCGGGACGGATCCTCCATCACCAGGAAGCCATCCGCCTCCCACTCCCGCACCCGGTCGGGCGGGGCGAGGATCGACAGGACAAAGAGGCGGTCGGGGTGGCTGTCCAGCACCGCCTTCAGCTCCGCCCGCAGCTTCGGCGCGATGGTGGGGCTGGCGCCCCATTGGGTGAAGAAGGCGATCATGCTGGCATAGCCGCCATCGGCGGCCATGCTCGCCGCGAATTGGCCGACCACGCCCATGTCGTTGAAGGCCTGCGCCGTGCAATCCACCGGATTGCGCGGGGAGGCGAAGGGCACCAGCCGCTTCAGCTTCGCTTGCGCGTCCTCGGGCATCGGCGGCATCGGCAGCCCCGCCGCCTCCGCCGCATCCGCGATCAGCACGCCCGCGCCGCCGGAGATGGTGACGACGCCGAGCGTGTTGCGCACCGGGAAGATGCGCTTCTGCGCCACCTGGCAGACATCCAGCAATTCCTCGGTCGTCCGCGCGCGATGCACGCCGAGATCGCCGAGCACCGCATCCATCACCCGGTCATCGCCGGCGATGGAGGCGGTGTGGGATTGCGCCGCGGCTTCCCCCACCGCGCTGCGGCCGACCTTCATCAGCACCACGGGTTTTCCCGCGTGCCGCGCTGCTTCCAGCGCCTGAACGAAGCGCGCGCCGTCGCGGATGCCTTCAGCATAGGCCGCGATCACCTCGACCTCATCCGCCGCCGCCATCCATTCGATTACGTCGGCCAGGTGGGTGTCGGCCTCGTTGCCAGTGGTCACCAGCACCGGCGTGCCGATGCCGCGGTCGCGCGCGGCGGCAAACAGGTGGCTGCCATAGGCGCCGGATTGGCTCGCAATGCCGACCTTGCCCGGCAGCGGCCAGCCATTCTCGAAGCTCGCCGAGAAGATCGGAAAGTAGCCGAGCGGCGCGTTGAACAGGCCGAGGCAGTTCGGCCCGACCAGGCGCATGCCATGCGCGCGCGCGGCGGCCACCAGCCGCTCCTGCATCGCGGCGCCTTCTGGCCCGATCTCCGCGAAGCCGGCGGTGAACACGATGGCGGCCTTGCAGCCCCGCGCGCCCAGGGCGCGCACGGCTTCGATCGCGCCTTCGCCGGGGATGGCGACGATGGCGGCGTCCGGCGCGACGGGCAGCCCCGCGATGTCGGGGAAGGCGGGCAGGCCCTGCACCGTCGCGCGGTTCGGGTTCACCGGCAGGATATGGCCGGCGAAGCCGCGCGCCTTCAGATAGGCCAGCGGCCGGCCGCCGATCCGCGTCGGATCATCGGAGGCGCCGATAATGGCGATCCCGCGCGGGCGCAGCAGCGCATCGAGCGGGCGAGTGTGGGGCGAATCCTCCATGCCGGGCAGGGTGCAGAGCCGCGCCGCCCACGCAAGCCCCCGCCGGTCAAAAGGGTCGTGCCGGCACCCCGCCCATGCGCGCGCCTGCCGGCACATCGGCGGCCAGCGCCGCCCCCGGCGCGACCACGGCATCGTCCCCGATGACGAGTCCCGGGCGCGCTACCGCCCCCGCGCCCACAAGGGCCCGCGCGCCGACCCTGACCCCGCCGCACAGCACCACGCCGGGGCCGAGATGCGCCGCATCCCCCACCACGCCATCATGTTCGACGATGGCGCCGGTGTTCACCAGCGCGAGCGTGCCGAGCGTGACCTCCGGCCCGATCACCGCCCGCGCCATCACCTGCGCGCCATCCGCCACGCGGGCGCTGGGGGAGACCAGGGCCGAAGGGTGGATGACCACCGGCAGCGCGATGCCCAGCGCGCGGCACATCTCCCCCAGCCGCGCCCGGGTTGCGTTGTCGCCGATGGCGATGACAGCCGAGAGGCCCGGCGCCCGCCGCGACGCGAGGCTGCCGATGGGCCCGAGCACGGCCACGCCCAAAATCTCGCCGCTGGCCGCATCGTCCAGCAGCCCGGCCGGTTCGATGCCGGTTGCGCGCAGCGCCTCGATCACCGGGCGCGCATGGCCACCGGCGCCGAGGACCAGGATCATGGGCGGGCGCTACCCGGACAGTCCGTTCAGGCGCCGGGTGCCACGATGAAGCACGCCCCGCGGTCGCGCAGCCGGCTGCAGGCCTGCTCGGCGCCGTTGCGGGAGGACAGGCCCGAGACCCGCGCCCGGAACACCGCGCCGCTGCCGCTGCCGACCTGTTCGACCACCACGCGGGTGCCGAGCACGCCGATCTGTTCCTGCGCCTGCCCCGCCGCCGCGCGGGCCAGGTTCTGGGAGGCGAAGGCGCCGACCTGCACGCTCCACTGCCCGCCGCCGGCGGCCGCCGGCGCGGCGGTGGCGGCGCGCGGCGGCACCGGCATCGTGCCGGCCTGGGCGGGCGGGAACAGGGAGAAGCCGCGGGATGACTGCGGGGCCGCCGCCAGCGCGGTCGTGGCCCCGGCCGGCTGCTGGCGGGTGCCGGCCGGCGGCGCCAGCGTTTCGGCGCGGATCGTGCCGGGGTCGCCGGGGCTGACCACCGGCTCCATGCTCACGACCGGACCGGCCGAGGCGATCTGACTGCGCGGCGCGGGCGGCGTGACGGCGCCTAGGCTGACCAGGGGCTGGGCGTCGTTGCGGCCATCCGGGGTGGGGGCCGTGCGGATTGCCGGGCCTTGCGCCATCTGGATGCGGGGTTCCGCCGCGCGGCGCTGGTCGCGCAGCGCCAGCATGGTGGCCTGGTCGCCCTGACGCGGGCCGGGTGGGATGACGAAGGGCAGCTCGGCCGCCGCATAGACCTCCGGCGGGGCGCGGCGGCCTGGATTGGTGCCGTGGATGCGCGGCCCGACGCGCGCGACGTAGTTCCGCGTCTCCTCCGGCAGGCCGCGGCTGCCCCAGAGGTAATCCTCCAGCCGCCGCGGGCCGGCATTGTAGGCAGCCAGGAAGCCGGGCGCGCCGTAGAGGTCGTACATCTGCCGGATATAGGCGGTGCCGGCCATCAGATTGTCCCAGGGGTGGTAGGGGTCGGACCCCAGCCCGTGGCGGCGGCGCAGTTCGGCATAGGTGCCGGGCATGACCTGCATCAGCCCCATCGCGCCGACGCGGCTGGTGGCGTTCTGCCGCCCGCCGGATTCCTGGCGCATGACTTCCCGGATCCAGCGTTCCGGCACGTCGAAGCGGCGGGAGGCCTGGTTGATCCACGGGCCCCAGGGGTCATTGGCCGGGCCGGGTGGCTCGGCGCTGGCCGGCCGCGGCCACTCGCTCTCGATACCCGCCTGCGTCACCACCCGGTTGCCCGCCCCGCCACAGGCGGCAAGCAGGCCGAGCAGCAGGCAGGCGGCAATCGGCCGGGCGCACCGCGCGAAACGGGACCGGATCATGCTCGCACTCCGTCGCTGTCCGGGCGCCGGTCCCGAGGCCCGCCCCCCCGGTGCGGGGCCGCTCCCCAGCGGCCAGTCGCACCCTGGGCCTACCCCGATATCCGTCCCGTCGTTCAGGCACGCCAAGTCAGCCAGGTGGGCCGGACGGGCTGACGGCCCCCGGACCTCCTGCCCCAGACCCCTAAAGCGGGTCCGGGCCGTCACCACGGCGGTTCGCATCGAACCTTGAAGCCGTAAGGCAACTCAACAGCCTAAACCCCTAACCCAGCTAGGGTCTTCCAGGCAAGGACGGGATCACGCCAAAACCGTGGCGAGAATGGCCCTTCGATCGCCATCACGTTGTGGACGAATGAAGTTGCGCGAGCTGGCCGGCAGCGTTGAATGGCGCCCCCGGCGGCCGTTGCGCTAAGATACCGCTGTCAAGCTTCGAGGGAGTCCGTCCGGCATGCGTCCCACCCAGCCTTTCCTGCCCCTGGCCGCCGCGCTCGCGCTGATCCTTGCGGTGCCGGCCTGCGCGCCCACCAACACGGGCAGCACCTTCACCCCCGCCGCGATGGGCAGCGCCGCGCAGGTGTCCTTCGGCACCATCGTCAGCGCCCGCCCGGTGCAGGTGCAGGGCGGCACCGGTGGCGGCCTCGGCGGTGTTGGCGGCGCGGTGGCTGGCGGGCTTGTCGGCAGCACGATCGGCGGCGATTGGCGGGCGCAGATGCTGGCGGGCGTCGGTGGCGCGCTGATCGGCGGTGCCGTCGGCGCCGCCGCCGAGCGTAACCTGTCGAGCGGCACGGCGGTGGCCTTCGTCGTGCAGGAAGATCGCGGCGGCGCCTTCGAGGTCGTGCAGACCAACGAGGATTCCCTGGCCATCGGAGAGCGCGTGATGATCAGCCGGGGCGACCGCGTGCGCCTGTCGCGCGCCACCAATGCCCCGCCGCCCCCCGCCGCCAAGTAGCCGCGCCCGGGCCGGGGGTCCCGTATCGCCGGGCTGACGTCGGGCGAGGCCTGGCTCGGCCCGACGCCTCATCGCTGAAGCCGCCCAGGAGGTCTCGCGACCCGGCAGTCAGTCAGCGCTTCTCGCTGCGCCAATCCTTGCGGCCGCGATCGTCGTAATAGTTTGTGGTCCCGCCCTGCGTCTCGGCGCGGCCGGTGAAGCGGCCCCGGTCGTCATAGTCGCGCCGCGTGTTGCCCTGCACCTCGCCGCGCCCCTGGAAGCGGCCGACATCGTCGTAGCGGCGGATCGTGCTGCCGCTGGCCTCTTCCCGCCCCGTATAGCGGCCGCGATCGTCATAGAGCCGCGTGGTGCTGCCGCGCGTCTCCGCGCGGCCGGTGAAGCGGCCGCGGTCGTCGTAGAAGCGCGTGGTGTCGCCCTGCGTCTCGGCGCGGCCGGTGAAGCGGCCCCGGTCGTCGTAGCGGCGCTCCGTCTGCGCCAGCGCGGGCGCCGCGAGGGTCAGGGCGAGGAGAAGAAGGCCGAGGTATCGCATGGCCCCGATGTTACGCGTCCCATTGCGGCGGGGTCATGGCGCCAGGCGGTAGATCGTGACGTCCCGCAGTTCCCGGTCTTCGACCTCCAGCGAGGTCGGCACGGCGTGGCGTGCGATGGGGTCGAGACCCTGGCCCGGCAGATAGGCGCGCCCGGGATCGGCCACCCACACCTCGCACACCGAGGCCATGCCGCGCAGCCAGGGCAGGATATGCGCGGTCATCGGCGCTTCGTAGCAGACATCGCCGGCCAGGATGATGTCCCAGCGGCAATCGCTGCCCACCACATCGCCTTCGGTCACCGCGATCTCCACGCCGTTCAGCGCGGCGTTCAGCCGCAGCGCCGCGACGGCCAGCGGGTCGATCTCCGCCGCTTCCACCACCGCGCCGGCGCGGGACGCCGCGATGGCGGCGATGCCGCAGCCGGCGGCGAAATCCAGCACTCGCCTTCCCGCGACGCGCGCCGGCTCATCCAGCAGCAGGCGCGCCGTCGCCTGCCCGCCCGGCCAGGCGAAGGCCCAGAAGGGCGGCTCCACATTGCGCGCGTCCAGCCAGGCTTCCGTGGCCTGCCAGATCGGCGTGATCTCGGTCGCCAGGTGCAGCGCGATCTCCGGCACCAGCGGCGTGCGTGCGACCGCGGTGTTGGCGCGGACGAAGGCGGCGTGGTCCATCAGAGGCGCCCCCGTCATAGACGCCCGAGCAGGAAGGCCAGCGCGATCACGAGCCCCGCTTCCCGGTTCGACTTGAACAGCGCGAGGCAGAGCGCGGGGTCGTGGATGTCGAGCGCCCGCACCTGCCGCGCCAGCATCCAGCCCGGCACCAGCAGCGCCGCGAAGAACCAGGCCGAGGCCCCCGCCAGCGCCCCCGCCACGCCGAGCAGCACCAGCGTCGCCGCGTAGCAGCCGCCCACGAACAGCGCGGAGCGCGCGCCGAATTTCCGCGCGGTGGACCGGATGCCGACCATCGCGTCGTCCTCCCGGTCCTGGTGGGCGTAGATCGTGTCGTAGCCGAGGATCCAGAAGAACCCCGCCAGCCACAGCGCGAAGGCTGCCGGATCGAGCCCGCCCATCGCCGCCGCCCAGCCCGTCGGCGCCGCCCAGCTGAACACGAAGCCCAGCACCGCCTGCGGCCAATCCGTCACCCGCTTGGCCAGCGGATAGAGCGCGATCGGCACCAGGGACGCCAGCCCGACCAGGATCGCCGCCCAGGGCAGTTGCACCAGCACCGCCGCACCGATGGCGCAGAGCAGCCCGAGGAAGCCCAGCGCCTGCCGCGGCCGGATCGCGCCCGAGGCCAGCGGCCGCCCCCGCGTGCGTTCCACCTGCCGGTCGAGGTCACGGTCCCACAGATCGTTCACCACGCAGCCGGCCGCGCGCATGGCGAAGGCGCCAACCAGGAACAGCAGGACAAGCCGCGCGCCCTCTGCCCAGCCCTGCGCCGCCGCGGCGATGGCCCAGAAGCCCGGCAGCACCAGCAGCCAGGCCCCGATCGGCCGGTCGAAGCGCGCCAGCAGCGCATAGGGGCGCCAGCCCGCCGGTAGCCGCGCCACCCAGCCGGTCGCCCGGATATCCGTATGCCCGCTCATGGTTCATACCTGCGGGCGGAGACGCGCCATGTCCATCCCACGCCTTTACCTGGAAGACCCCCTGTCCGAGGGCGCGGAACTCGATGCCGCGCCCGGCCAGGCGCATCACCTTGGCGTGCTGCGGCGCGGCGTGGGGGATCCGGTGCGCGTCTTCAATGCGACCTGCGGCGAATACGACGCGAGCATCGCCGCGCTGCGGAAGGATCGCGCGCGGTTCCTGCTGGGCGCCCGCCTGCGCCCGCCCGCGCCGGAACCGGGGCCCCGCCTGCTGGTCGCCGCCCTCAAGCGCGACGCGATGGATTGGCTGGTGGAGAAGGCGACGGAACTCGGCGTCGCCGCCATCCAGCCGGTGCTGACCCGCCGCACCGTGGCCCAGCACGCCAATGCCGCGCGCCTGGCCGCCATCGCCCGGGCCGCCGCCGAGCAATGCGAGAGGCTGTCGGTGCCCGAGGTGGCGGAGGCCCTGCCGCTCCATCGCGTGCTGGATGGCTGGGACGGCGTGCCACTGCTGGTTGCCATGGAACGCGCCGTGGCCCCGCCGTTGCGGCAGGCCTGCGTGACAGTTGCGTTGCCCTGCGCCCTGCTGGTCGGGCCGGAGGGGGGGTTCGAGCGGGCGGAGCTTGACGATCTCCGCCGTCGTGCCTTTGTTGTGCCTACCGCGCTCGGGCCCCGCATCCTGCGGGCGGAGACAGCCGCGGTGGCGGGCCTCGCGGCGCTCCAGGCGCTGATCGGGGACTGGGCCGAGATGCCGGGGCGCTGACGCCAGCCTTCGGTCACGAAGCGGAACGAGAACGCCAGCAGATGTCGAATCCCGGCGAGGCCGACCTCACGCCGATCACCTCGGTGCGCCAGCTTGCGGCATGGTTCGCCGCCGGGGTGAAGCCGCGCGCCGAGTGGCGGATCGGCACGGAGCACGAGAAGTTCGGCTTCCGCCGCCCTGGCGTGGTGGGGCGGCCGGACGACCTTGCCGCCCCGCCCTATGAGCCCGATGGCATCCGCGCGATGCTGGACGGGATCGCGGCGAAGGGCTGGGCGCCGATCCTCGACAACGGGAAGGTCATCGGGCTGAAGCGCGGTGACGCCTCGGTCAGCCTGGAGCCGGGGGGGCAGTTCGAGCTGTCCGGCGCGCCCATGGCGGACCTGCACGAGACCCGCGTGGAACTCTCTGGCCATCTGCGGGAAGTGCATGAGATCGCGGGGCCGCTTGGCCTCGGCTTCGCGCCGCTGGGTTTCCATCCCATCGCGACGCGGGACGCGATGCCCTGGATGCCGAAGGGCCGCTACGCGATCATGCGGCAATACATGCCCAAGGTCGGGGGCATGGGGCTCGACATGATGCTCCGCACCTGCACGGTGCAGGTGAACCTCGATTTCGGCGACGAGGCCGATATGGCGGAGAAGCTGCGGGTCAGCTTGGCGCTGCAGCCGCTGGCCACCGCGCTGTTCGCCAATTCACCGTTCCTGGAGGGGCGGCCGAGCGGCTACCTGTCGCTGCGCGGGCATGTCTGGACCGACACCGACCCCGACCGCACCGGCATCCCGGCCGTCGCCTTCGAGGACGGCTTCGGCTTCGAGCGCTTCGCGGACTACGTGCTCGACGTGCCGATGTACTTCATCATGCGCGAGGGCAAGTGGATCGACGCGGCGGGCGTGCCCTTCCGCGCCTTCATGGAAGGCCGTGCGGAGAAGCTCGCCGGCCACACCGCCACGATGGGCGATTTCGCCGACCATGTGACCACGGTCTTCACCGATGTCCGCCTCAAGCGGTTCCTGGAGATGCGCGGCGCGGATGCGGGCAATGCCGCGATGCTGCAGGCCAAGCCCGCCTTCTGGACCGGGTTGCTGTATGACGATGCGGCGCAAAAGGCCGGCGCTGCGCTGATCCGCGGCTGGACGGTGGAGGATATGCGCGCGCTGCGCGCCGCCGTGCCGCGCCAGGCGCTGAAGGCCACGATCCGCGGGCGGTCCTTGCAGGACATCGCGCGCGACGCGGTCGCCATCGCCCGCGACGGCCTGGTCGCGCGTGGGTTGGGGGAGGAGGTCTACCTCGCCCCGCTGGAGGATATCGCCGCGAGCGGCATGACCCAGGCCGAGCGCTGGCTGCAACGCCACGCCACCGCCTGGGGCGGCGACGTGACCCGCATCTTCGCGGAAGCCGAGGTGTAGCGGCGCGGGGGGGGCGGAAGGCTCCCCGCGATCCCGCCTACGCCTTGTCCTTGCCTGTGATGTCGCGCACCGCGTCCCGGGCGCCGCCGGTGGCGGTCTGGACGGTGCCCTTCGCCGTGTCGGCGTGTCCCTCGGCTTTCAGCTTCTCATCGCCGCTCATCCGGCCGGCGGCCTTCTTCAGCGCGCCCTTGATCTTGTTCCCCATGCCCTTGAGCCGGTCCTTGTCCATCGCGCGCACCTTCCGGTGATCGCGGCGTCATCGCCGCGTCGGGAGGAAAACGCCCGTGGCGGGGCGGGGTTCGTCAGGTGCGCGGAAGGCCCCCCAGCGCGGCTTCGACCGCATCGCCGAAGCGCGCGACGATCGCGTCCACCTGCTCGGCCGTGACGATGTAGGGCGGCGCGAGGATGACATGGTTGCCCTGCCGCCCGTCGATCGTGCCGCCCATCGGATAGCAGGCGAGCCCCCGTTCATAGGCCGCCATCTTCACCCGTTCATGCAATTGCAGGGCGGGGTCGAACACCGCCTTGGTCGCACGGTCGGCCACGAATTCCACCGCCCAGAACAGGCCGCGCCCGCGAATGTCGCCGACATGGGCGTGGTTGCCGAGCCGTTCCGTCAGGCGCTGTTCCAGCAGCGCGCCCATCGCGCGGACATTCTCCAGCAGCCCTTCCTCCCGGATCGCCTGTTGCACGGCGAGCGCGGCGGCGGTGGCGACGGGATGCGCCTGGTAGGTGTGGCCATGCATGAAGGCGCCCGATCCGTCGCGGATCGCGGCCACCACATGCCCCGCCACCAGGATTCCGCCCACCGGCTGGTAGCCGCCGCCGAGCCCCTTCGCGACCACCTGGATATCCGGCGTCACATCTTCCTGTTCCCAGGCATGCATGGTGCCCGTGCGGCCCATGCCGCACATCACCTCGTCCAGGATCAGCAGCGCGCCGTGACGCGCGCAGATCTCTCGCACTGCCCGAAAGTAGCCGGGCAGCGCGGTAACGCAGCCGAGCGTCGCGCCCACCACCGGTTCCGCGACGAAACCCGCGACGGTGTCGGGGCCGAGGCGCTGGAACTCGGCCTCCAGTTCGGCCGCGAGGCGCGCGACGTAATCCTCGTCGGTCTCGTCATCGCGCCGGTCGCGATAGGCGTAGCAGGGCGAGACGTGGCTGAAGGCGTCGGCCAGCATCGGCATGTAGAGCTTGCGTCGCATCGCATTGCCGCTGGCGGCCAGCGCGCCGAGCGTGTTGCCATGGTAGCTCTGCCGCCGCGCGATGAAGCGCGCGCGCTGCGGCTGGCCGCGCTCCACATGATATTGCCGCGCCATCTTCAGCGCGGCCTCCGTCGCCTCGGACCCCGAGGAACAGAGATACATATGCGTGAGCCCGCCAGGTTCATCGCACAGCACGAGGTCCGCCAGCCGTTCCGCCGGTTCGCAGGAATAGAGCGCGGTGTGGGCGTAGCTGATCTTCGCGGCCTGCGCGCGCATCGCCTCCAGCACGCGCGGATGGCCGTGGCCGAGGCACGCCACCGCCGCGCCGCCCGATCCGTCGATGATCGTGCGGCCGTTGGAATCACGGATGAAAATGCCCTCGCCCGATAGCGCGAGCGGCGGGGCCTGGCGCAGATTGCGCTGGATGAGACGGGTCATGGGGGAATGGAACCCCTGCCTCAGGGCGGGGTCAACAGCCCCACCACCGCCCCGGTCATGCAGCAGGCGATGGTGCCGGCGACCAGCGCCGGCAGGCCGAGGCGCACGATATCCGCCCGCCGTTCCGGGCACATCGCAACCATGCCCCCCAGCATGATTCCGACCGAGCCGAGATTGGCGAAGCCGCACAGCGCATAGGTCAGGATCAACGCGGATCGCGCATCCAGCCCCAAGCCGCCGCCCATGCCGAGCTGGAGATAGGCGACGAATTCATTCACCACGAGCCTGGTGCCGAGCGATCCCGCGACCGTCATCGCGTGTTCCACCGGCACGCCCATGGCCAGCGCGACCGGCCAGAACAGGAAGCCCGCGATCCGCTGCAAGGTCAGCCCCGTCAGTGGCTCGATCGCCATGTTCGCCAGCGCGACCAGCGCCACGAAGACCACCAGCATCGCCATGATGCCGAGCAGCAATTGCAACCCGTCCATCGTGCCGCGCGTCAGGGCTTCCATCGCGCTGTCATAGAGGCGCGGCGCCGGCGCATCTGCCGTCGCGACGCACTCCGTCTCCGGCCGCATCAGCAGCGCGACCAGCACGGCAGCGGGGGCGGAGATCAGGCTCGCGGTCAGCAGCTGCCCCGCCGCATCCGGCACGACCGGCGCGAGGAACAGCGCATAGAGCACCAGCGTGTTGCCGCTGATGGTCGCCAGCCCCGCCGTCATCACCACGAACAACCCGCTGCGCGAGAGTTGCGCCAGCCAGGGGCGGATCAGCAGCGGAGCTTCCACCATGCCGACGAAGACATTGGCGGCCGTCGCGAAGCCGGTCGCGCCATCCAGCCCGAAGGCGCGCTTCAGCAGCCGCGACATCGCCGCCACCGCCACCGGCAACACGCGCCAGTGATAGAGCAGCGCGGACAGCGCGCCGACGACGAGCACCAGCGGCAGCGCCTGGAAGAACAGGATGAAGCTCGCGCCCGGCGCCTTCTCATCGAAGGGCAGGGGCGCGCCGCCGAGATAGCCGAAGACCAGCGATGTGCCGGCCCTCGTCGCCTCCGCCAGCGCGTTCACACCCTGGCCAAAGACGGCGAAGACCGCGCGCATGGCCGGGATGTGCAGCAGCGCGAGGGCCAGCAGCAATTGCAACCCGATCCCTGCCACCACCACTCGCCACGCCACGCCCCGACGGAACCCACCCAGCGCCCAGGCGAGCAGGCAGAGCGCGAGAAGGCCCAGGCCCGATTGAAGCTGCAGCGCGCTCATGCCGTCTCGTCATCCTCCGGCGGCGTCTCCGCTTCCAGTTCCAGCAGCTGCTCGGAGCGTTCGAAGGTGATTGCATCCACGCCGCGCAGCTTGCGCCCGATCGCGCGGGTGCGGGTCTGCGCCCTCTCGATGGTGGTGCCGAAGGTGCCGGCCTGCTTGCCGAGCTTCGTCAGGACCGCGTCCATCTTCTGCATCTCGGTCTTGGTGGCGCCCAGCAGGTCGCGCACCGCATCCGCGTTGCGGCTGAGCGCCAGGCTGTAATGGCCGAGCTGGATGGTCCGCAGCATCGCCGGCAGCAGGCTCGGCCCGACCACCAGCACCTTCTGCGCGCGGCCGATCTCGGCCAGCAGGCCGGGGATGCGGGCGACTTCGGCATAGAGGCTGTCAGAGGGCAGATAGAGGATGGCGAAGTCGGTCGTCAGCGGTTCGCGGATGTATTTCGTGGCGATGTCGGCGCCCTGGCGGCGTACGCGTTCGCCAAGGGCCCGCCGCGCGGCCCGCTCGCCCTCTCCATCGCCGCTTTCGGCGGCGGCAAGCAGGCGTTCGTAGTCCTCCACCGGGAATTTCGCATCCAGCGGCAGGTGTAGCGGGGTGTCGCCCTGCGTCGGCATGACGATGGCGAATTCCACCGTCTCGCTGCCCGTGTCGCCGGGGCGGAAATTCTCGACGAAGCCGCCGGGCAGGATGTCCTCCAGCAGCGCCTTGCACTGCGCCTCACCCCACCCGCCGCGCGCCTTGACGTTGCTGAACAGGCGCTTGAGGTCGCCGATCTGGCCGGTGACCGCCTGCACTTCCACCATCGAACGCTGCACCGCGTCGAACTGGTCGATCACGCGCTGGAAGCTTTCGGCCATCTGCTTCTCGACCGCCGATTGCAGCTGTTCGTTCACCGATTTCTGGATATCGGCAAGGCGCTGGTCATTCGCCTCCCGCATCTCCTTCAGCTTCGCTTCCAGCTGATCGCGGCTTTCGGTCGCCTTGCGCTCGATCAGGTCGCGCGCGGTCGTCATGTCCTCGGCTAGCGCCTGGCGGGCCTTGGCGCTACCTTCGGCCAACGCGGTCTTCACCTCCCCGCCGAAGGTCGCCAGATCCCGCTTCAGGGCGGCGGCGGATTCCCCCTGGTGCCGCGCATGGTCGGACAGCGTCCCGTTCAGCGCCTTGGTCTGGTCGAGCACCTGCGCGGTCAGCTTCTCCGCCACCTCGCCGGTTCGCAGCGCGACCTCGGCGCGGAGATCGGCGGGCAGCACGGCCAGCGCTGTCTCCTGCCGCTGCTGGATCGCCTCCATCCGTTGCAGCGCGGCTTCCAGTACCGGATCGCGGGTGGGCTGCGGGCGGCGGAACAGGGCGACGAGCAGCGCGAGCAGGCTGAACAGCGCGGCGGCGGCGGCAAGCAGCGTGGGCATCTCGGCGGGCATCGGCCACTCCCGTCAGTGCAGGGCGCTAGGTGTAGTGTGGACCACGCCGTTGCGGATTCGCATCAATGCCTGAAATGTCGCATGCCCGTGAAGACCATCGCCAGCCCCGCCTTGTCGGCCGCCGCGATCACCTCTGCGTCGCGGATGGAGCCGCCGGGCTGGATCACCGCCGTCACCCCCGCCGCCGCCGCCGCTTCCAGCCCGTCCGCGAAGGGGAAGAAGGCGTCGGAGGCCACCACGCTGCCGCGCGCGAGGCTTTCGGGCAGGCCTGCCGCCTGCGCCGCGGCGTCCGCTTTCCAGGCTGCGATGCGGGCCGATTCCAGGCGGTTCATCTGGCCCGCGCCGATGCCGGCCGTGGACAGGGCCTTCGCATAGACGATCGCGTTCGACTTCACATGCTTGCAGACGCGGAAGGCAAATAGCAGGTCGGCCAGCTCGGCCTGCGACGGCGCGCGCTGCGTTACCACGCGCAGCATCTCCGGCGTCACGCGCCCGGCGTCGCGGGTCTGTGCCAGCAGGCCGCCGGCGACGGATTTTACCAGCATCCCCGGCGCGGCCGGGTCGGGCATGGCGCCGGTCAGCAGAAGGCGCAGGTTCTTCTTCTTCGCGAAGATCGCCTTTGCGTCCTCATCGGCATCGGGGGCTACCACGACCTCGGTGAAGATCGCCGCGATCCGCTCCGCCGCCGCCGCATCCAGCGTGCGGTTCGCCGCGACGATGCCGCCGAAGGCCGAAACCGGGTCGCAGCGCAGCGCGAGGTCCCACGCCGCCGCCAGCCCATCCGCTTCCGCGACCCCGCAGGGGTTGGCGTGCTTGACGATGACGATGGCCGGCCGGTCGAATTCGGCGACGCATTCGAAGGCGGCGTCGGTGTCGTTCAGGTTGTTGTAGGATAGCTCCTTGCCCTGCACCTGCACCGCCGTCGCGATCCCCGGCCGCGCGCTCCCATCGGCGTAGAAGGCCGCCTGCTGGTGCGGGTTCTCGCCATAGCGCAGCCCCTGGCGCAGCACGCCCGCCACCGCCAGGCGCTGTGGAAAGGTGTCCTTGTTCTGGCCAGCGAACCAGGTGGAGATCGCGGCGTCATAGGCTGCCGTGCGCGCATAGGCCGCCTGCGCCAGGCGCCGGCGCAGCGCCAGCGTCGTGCCGCCCGCCTCCAGCTCCGCGCGCACTTCCGCCAGCTGGTCGGGTTCCGTGATCACCACGACGCTGTCGTGATTCTTGGCGGCGCTGCGGATCATCGCCGGCCCGCCGATGTCGATATTCTCGATGCAATCCTCGAAGGCCGCGCCCTTCGCGACGGTCGCCTCGAAGGGGTAGAGGTTCACCGCCACTAGGTCGATCGGCGCGATCGCGTGCTGGTCCATCTGGGCCAGGTGCTCCGGCACGTCGCGTCGGCCGAGCAGCCCGCCATGCACCTGCGGCACCAGGGTCTTGACGCGGCCGTCCAGGATCTCGGGGAAGCCGGTGTGGTCGCTGACATCCTTCACCGGGATGCCCGCCGCGCGGATCGCCGCCGCGGTGCCCCCGGTCGAGAGGATCTCCGCGCCCTGCGCGGCGAGAAACCGCGCGAAGTCCACGATCCCCGCCTTGTCGGAGACGGAGAGCAGGGCGCGGCGGATGGGGAGGCGTTCGGTCATGTCGTGCGGCCAGGAAGGGGGGGGCGTTGCGCCGCGCGGTATGGACCTGTCGGCCCCCGCCTTCAACCTTCCAGCAGTGCGGCAGTGCGGGCCAGGACCTGGGCCTCGTCGAAGCGGGCCACGGCCCGCGCCCGCCCGGCCGCGCCCATGGCCGCGCGCAGCGACGGGTCGTTGCCCAAGCGCGTCAGCGCCGCGGCCAGGGGGGCGACGGTTGCGGGCGGCACCAGCAGCCCCGTCTCCCCTTCCACCACCTGTTCGCGCGGGCCCCGGATGTCGGTGGCGACCACCGGCAGGCCGGTGAGCATCGCCTCCACGATCGACATCGGCAGGCCTTCGAAATGGGATGGCAGGCAGAAGATATCCGCCGCCGCCATCACCGCCGGCATGTCGTCCCTGTGGCCGAGCCGCACCAGCCGCCGCCCGAGCGCCGCCGCCGCGCGGGCCAGATGCGGTTCCATCGCCTCCCCATGGTCCGACGGCAGCCGCGCGCCGGCGACCCACAGCACGATATGCGGCGGGGTGGCGCGCATCGCGTCCAGCAATTCCGGGTAGCCCTTGTGCCGCACGAGGCGGGAGGCGACGAGCACGACGCAATCCGCTGGCGTCGCCCCGAGCGCTTCGCGCAGCGCGGCGCGGGCGGCGGGATCGGGGTGGAAGCGCGCGGGATCGCGGCCGTTCAGCACCGGCACCGCAGAGGCGTGGATGCCGAGGCGGCGCGCATCGCCGGCCTCTTCCTCTGACACCGTCAGATAGGTGTGGGTGATGCGCCCAGCCGCGCGTTCCAGCAGCAGCGCGAGCCGCTTCCGCCACCACGGCCCCGGCTGGTTGAACAGGAAGCCGTGGCAGGTATAGGCGATGCGCGGCGTGCCCGCGATGCGCGCCGCCGCGCGGGTCAGCAGCCCGCTGATAGGCATATGCGCGTGGACGAGATCCGGCTTCTCCGACCGGATCAGCGCGACCAGCGCGGCCAGTGCCCGCGCCTGCCGGATGGGGTGCAGGCTGCGCGCCATCGGCACGGGGATGACGCGGAAGCCTTCGGCCCGCACGACATCAAGCATGGGGCCTTCGGCGCAGGCCGCGATCACCTCATGGCCCCGTGCGCGCAGCTCCCGCATCAGCGGCAGCAGGAACATCCGCACGGAAAAATCGACATTGGCGATCTGGAGAATCTTCATCCAGCGCACTGCCCGACCGTGTCTGCGGCGATCCGGAACGGTGTCGCCAGAGCTGCGGAATGGCGCGTTGGCCGGGGCAGGCCAACACAGAACTCGTTGAGCACATCGGAAGTGCGGCGGCTTCACCATGTGTTGACAGCTCTCGGGTCACCCGGCAAAGCGCGACTGTGGAACCTACCGCACCGATGCAATGACCGCGGCCCGGGGAGTCATCCTTCTGGCCGTCTGGAACGGCGCCCGCTTCCTGCCCGCGCAGCTGGCGAGCCTGCAGGACCAGCGCGACGTGCCGCCACCGCTGCTGCTCTGGCGCGACGATGGCTCGACCGATGGCTCCCCTGGACTCGTGCAGGCCTGGGCCAGCGGCAGCACGCTAGAGGTGCGCCGCCTGACGGAGCCGGCAGGCCGTCTGGGGCCGACGCATGGCTTCATGGCCTTGCTGGCCGCCGCGCCGGATGATGCGGACTACTACGCCTTTTGCGACCAGGACGATGTCTGGCTTCCTGACAAATGTGCCCGCGCTGCGGCTGCCTTGCGCGCCATCCCATCATCGCGGCCCGCGATCTACTGCGCGCGGCAGCGTGTGGTGGATCGCGATCTGCAACCGCTTGGGCTCTCGGCGCTGCCCGCACGCCCACCCGGCTTCGCAAATGCGCTGGTGCAGAACATCGTGACAGGCTGCACTGCGGCGCTGAACCCAGCGGCGCGGCGGTTGCTCATGGCGGCGCCGCCGCCCCCCGCGGGGCAGGTGCACGACTGGTGGGCCTACCTGGTCGTGACAGCGGCCGGCGGCGAGGTGGTGGTGGATCCGGAGCCAGCCCTGCTCTACCGCCAGCACGGCGCCAACAGCATCGGCGCCGAACCCGGTCTCTTGCGGCGCGTCCAGCGTGCTGTCCGGCGTGGGCCGAACACCTTCGTCGGCATGCTCGGTGCCAACCTCGACGCCCTTGTTGCGGCCGCGCCGCTGCTGCCGGTCGAGGCCAACGTGGCTGTCGACCGCCTGCAGGCGATGCGCGGATGCGGCCCCCTCGGCCGACTGCGACTTGCGCGGCAGGCCGGGCTCTACCGGCAGTCGGTGCTGCAGCAGGCGGCGATGGCGGTATGGTTCCTGCTCGGCAAGATGCCACCGCGATGATGCGTGCCGGACTGACCAGTGTCGTTATGGTAAGCTACTTTACCGGCCCTTGCCTGGATGCCGCTATCGAGAGCGTGCTCGACCAGCCTGAACCGCTCGAGTTGCTGGTGGTGGACAATGGTAACCCCCCCGATGTTGTGACTTCCCTGCAGATTTGGGCGACGCGCGAGCCTCGGCTGCGCGTGCTGTCCGGGCACGGCAACGTCGGCTTCGGCGCGGCGTGCAACCTCGGTGCCCTGCAGGCGAGCGGTGAGTTCTTGCTGCTCGTCAACCCGGACGGCGTCCTTCCGCCGGATGGCCTGGCGCGTTTCTTGGCCCATGCCGCGACTCGGCGCGCACCATTCCTCATCGGCCCTTGCGTGCTTGATGGCGAGGGGCGGGAGCAGTCCGGTAGCCGCCAAATGGAATTGACCCCGCTCTCCGCGATCGGCGGGCGGCTCGGGCTCGGCCTGATCCTTCCGGCTGCGCGCTACAACCTGGCTGGCTCGCCGCTGCCAGCCGGGCTCAAGCCGGTCGCGGGCACCAGCGGCTCCTGCATGTTCATGCGGCGTGCGGATTTCTGGGCCATCGGCGGCTTCGACGAGGGCTACTTCCTCTATGTGGAGGATGTGGACCTCTGCCTGCGATTCCGCCGAAACGGCGGAGATGTGCTGTTCGCGCCGGACATCGCCTTCAGGCATTTGGGCGGCACCAGCGACGCGCCGCGGATCGTGGTGGAGCGGCACAAGGCGCGGGGTTTCCGGCGCTACTTCGCGACGCACTTTCCCGCAACGACTTGGCCGGTGCGGATGCTGCTCGAGGCGGCGATCTCAGCGCAGTTCGCCTGGCGCGGGCTCAGGGCGTGGCTGCACACTCGGCGCTGAGCCAGCCCAGACAGAACCGGCACCAGACCAGGCCCCCCGCAGTGCCGCGAGGTGGCCTCACGACGGCGCCTGATCCTGCTCGCTGCCCAGCGTGGGCATGCTCACCCGGCTGATCGCCCATTGCACGCTGCGTGCGCCCGCTTCGGCATGCAGCGCCACCTGGTGGCTGCGCCGCGCCTCACCGGCGAGGAAGACGCTTTCCTCGATTGCCACGCGCGCGCCCTTCGCGCGCAAGCGCCAGCCGACGCCGGAGGGCAGGCGCAGCAATGCGCCGGCCTCGTCCTGCTGCAGGCTGGCCACCACGGCGGGATGCAGGTGGAAGCGCAGGGTGAAGCCGGGCACGTCCACCTCCCGGTCCGCTTCCAGCTCATCCTCTCCGCGCAGGTCGTCGCCTGATTCCGACAGGTAGAGCCGCCGGCGGTGGCGCAGGCCGAACTGGCGCAGCCAGCCATCATGCGTCGCATCCAGCCATTGCGCGCCGTTCGAATCCTGCCGGTCGCTTTCGACCGTCTCCACCCGCCGGCCCAGGCCTTCCGGACGCAGCTCGCTGGAATTGGTGTCCGCCACTACCATAGTGGAATGGGCGGCGGTGGCGCGCAGCGCGTCGCGCCATTCGCCTTCCGCTGCGGGGGCCGCGCCGCAATTCACGATCAGCCGGTCGCGGCCGACCGACATCTCGAAGGCCAGGGTGCCGGCATGGGCGAAGCGGTCGGCCCCGCGCGGCAGGCCGCCCGCCGCGGCATCGCGCCGCGCGGCGGGCGGGGCGCCGCAATCGACGATCACCAGCGTGCGGCTGGCGGCCAGGCGGTGGAAGCCGGTTTCCGGCAGGGCGCCCGGCGCGCGGCCACGGGATTGGGCCTGGGTCAGCACCAGGTCGAGCATTGCCGCCGGTTCGTCGCGCGTGCCGTTGAACAGCGCGAGCCCGCCATCGGCATGGCGCAGCATCCGAAGCGCCGGGGCCGCGCGGTCCAGCACGGCGGCCAGGATCGGCGGCGCGTCCACGCCGGCGCCATGCAGCAGGTTGCGGATCTCGATCACATCCTGCAGCGCGGCGAGGTGCTGGGCCGGGCTGCGTTCCACATGGCCGCCATCGGGGTTGAATTGCCGTTCCAGCTCGGCGGGCAGGAAGCGGACGCAGCGGGCGAGCCAGGTCTCCTCCTCCAGCGCCACGGCGGCGGCCATGCCGCCCTTGAGCGCCACCAGCGCGCCGCGATGCGCCGCTTCCGCCGGAAGCCCCGCGACCAGGCCGCGCGCATCCTGCGCCATGCGCTGCATCAGCGGGCGGCGCAGCTCCTCATCCGCCGTGGCGGCCAGGAAATCCCAATGGCCGAGCCAGGCGGAGATGCGCGCCCCCGCCACTTCCGGCGCCTCCGCCAGCGGATCGGGGCCGAGCGCGAGCCAATCCGCCGCCAGCGCCCGCCCGCGCAGCCGCGCCGCATCGGTGCCGAGCGCGCGCAGGTCGCGCAGCCAGGCGAAGCCATGCGCCGCCGCACGCCAGGTGGGGGATCCGCCATCGGGCCCCCAATCCTGGCCGCCATTGGCTTCGGACGGCCGAAGCGGGCGGACGGTGCCCATCACCTCGAACTCGCCGCGCAGCAGCCGGGCGCCGCGGGTGGCATCGCCGGGCCAGAGGTCGCGGAAGGCGCGGGCCGGCGCATCCGGCACCTTCACCGGCTTCAGATTGGCCAGGAAGCGGCGAGCGCCGCGCAGGATGGATTCCATCAGCCGGCCCCCCGGATCGCCGCGATCGCGGCGGCGTAGTCGGGCTTGGCGAACACCGCCGTGCCGGCCACCAGCACATCCGCGCCGGCCTCGATGCAGTCCCGCGCGGTCTCGGCGGTGACGCCGCCATCGACCTGCAGCGCGATATCGCGGCCGCTGGCTGCGATCATCGCCCGCAGCGCGGCGATCTTGCCCAGCTGGGACCGGATGAAGGACTGCCCGCCGAAGCCCGGATTGACCGACATGACCAGCACCAGGTCACAGAGGTCGAGCACGGAGTCGATCGCGCTGACGGGCGTCGCGGGGTTCAGCACCACGCCGGCCTTCTTGCCGAGCGCCCGGATGGTCTGCAGCGACCGGTGCAGATGCGGCCCCGCTTCCGGGTGCAGGCTGATCAGGTCCGCCCCCGCTTCCGCGAAGGCCGCCAGATAGGGGTCGGCCGGGGCGATCATCAAATGGACATCGAAGGGGATGTCGGCATGCCGCCGCAGCGCCCGGACCAGCCCCGGCCCGAAGGAGATGTTGGGGACGAAATGCCCGTCCATGATGTCGAGGTGGAGCCAATCCGCGCCGGCGGCGGCGACGGCGCGCACTTCCTCTCCCAGGCGGGCGAAATCGGCGGCGAGCAGAGAGGGGGCGATTCGGATACGGGACGACATGGGGCGCGAGTCTAGCCCCCCTGCGCGCGGGGCGGAACCGCTCATGGCGCAGGAACCGCGCCCGTCATCGACCGCCTGGCCCCGATCCGGGCCGCCATCCTCAGATCGGCAGGGCGGTGGTGCCCTTCACCCGTTCCATCGCAAAGCGCCCCGTCACCTTCCGCAGCGCCGGCACGGCGGCGACGAAGCGGCGGTAGAAGGCGTCGTAGCCGGCCATGTCCGGCACCACGACCCGCAGCAGGTAGTCCACATCCCCGCCCAGCCGCCAGCACTCCACGATCTCTGGCAGGCTGTCCACGGCGGCGGCGAAGCGGGAGATCCAGTCGGCGGAATGGTCCCCCGTCTCCACCGCGACGAAGACCGAGATCGGCAGGCCAACCCGCGCCGGGTCCACCAGCGCGACCCGGCCGGTGATGACGCCCTGCTCCTCCATGCGCTTGACGCGCTTCCAGCAGGGGGTGGGCGTCAGCCCGACCTCGGCCGCGATCTCAGCGAGGGATCGGGTGGCGTCCTGCATCAGCAGGCGCAGGATCTCGCGATCGATGCGGTCCAGTTCCGCGGTGGCGGCCATGTGGCAGACCCTCAGCGTTTGGGAGGGGTTCCGATAGCAGGAAAATCCTTCGCCCGCATGTCCTGGCGGGTGTGAGAGGCGGATTTTCTACCGGCGGCGCAATTCCGGCAGGGCGGCGGCCAGCGCCGTGGTCAGCATGAAGCCGGCCGCGACCAGGAACACGGCATTCGGGCTGCCACTATCCATCAGCCAGCCGAACAGCAGCGGCGCGGCGATGCCGCCCAGGTTGAAGCCGGTGGAGACGATGCCGAAGGCCGCCCCCGCCTGCCCCGGCGGCGCGGCGGCGCGCACCATCATGTCGCGCGACGGCATGCAGAGCCCGCTGAGTGTCCCGGCCACGCCCAGCAGCGCCACCATCGCCACCCCCGGCAGCGGCAGCAGCACGACGCAGAGCGTCGCCGTCGCCGCGCCGGCGAAGCCCGCCCCCGCCACCAGCCCGTGCCGCTGCACCCGGTCCGCCAGCCGCCCGCCCAGCAACACGCCAGACGCCGAGCCGACCAGGAAGGCCGTGAGCCCCGCGCTGGCCAGGCCGAGCGTCATCTCCCGCCCCGATACCAGCGCGGCCATGGCGAAGTTGTTGATTCCGCCGAGCGACATGGCGATCAGCACGAAGAAGCCGGTCAGGCCGATGATGGCCGGACTCATCACCCGTTGCGCCGTTGCCTTGCCACCGGCCGGGCGCGGCGTGGCTTCGTCGCGCGGGCAGGCGAACCAGACATAGGTGGCGACCGCGAAGCCGATCAGCGCGCCCCCCGCCACCGCGCCGCGCACCCCGAAGGCCGCGGCCAACCCGAGCATCGTCAGCGGCGCCACCGCGCCCCCCGCATAGCCCGCGAAGGTGTGCCAGGAAAACGCGCGCCCCATCCGCGACGCGCCGATATGCTGGCCGAGGATGGCGTAATCCGCCGGATGGTAGACCGAATTGGCAAGGCCCGCGAGCGCGGCCGCGACGATCAGCCAGCTGTAGCTGCCGCCCAGCGCGAAGGCCGCGAAGGCCGCGCTGCCCAGCGCGATGCCCCCCGTCAGCACGCGCCGCGCGCCGACGCGGTCCACCAGGAAGCCCATCGGCGCCTGCGTCAGCCCCGAGACCAGGTTGAACACCGTGACCGCAAGGCCGAGCTCCACGAAGCCGACGCCAAGCTCGGTCCGCAGCAGTGGGAATAGCGGCGGGAAGACCAGCAGGTGCAGGTGGCTGATCGCATGCGCCGCGGCGATCGCCAGCAGCGTCTTCTTCTCTCCCGCCGTCCAGCCAGCCCCGGTGGCGCTGCCCGCGATCGCGCTCAATGCGCGTCCGCCCAGGATCGCCCGTGGCCGACCTCCACCGCCAGCGGGACCGAGAGCTCCGCAGCCGATTCCATCACCTGGCGCAGCAGCCGTGCCGTCGCCTCCGCCTCCGCCTCCGGCACTTCCAGCACCAGCTCGTCATGCACCTGCAGCAGCATCCGCCCCGACAGCCCGGCGTCCCGCAGCGCCTGGGGCACGCGGACCATGGCGCGCTTGATGATTTCCGCCGCGCCGCCCTGGAAGGGGGCGTTGATCGCTGCGCGTTCCGCGCCGGCGCGGCGCATGGGATCCTTGGACGCGATCTCCGCGATCCAGAGCTTGCGGCCGAAGGGCGATTCGACATGGCCGCGGGTGCGGGCGTCTTCCTTCAGGCGCTCCATGCAGGCGCGGATGCCGGGGTACTGCGCGAAATAGGCGTCGATGATCGCCCGCGCCTCCCCCGGAGGGATGCCGAGCCGCGCGCCAAGGCCGAAGGCCGACATGCCGTAGATGATGCCGAAATTGATCGTCTTGGCGCGCCGCCGCGCTTCCTTGTCGACCTTGGTGGGGTCGAGCCGAAAAATGTCGGCCGCCGTGCGGCTGTGGATGTCCTCGCCATTCGCGAAGGCCTGCTTCAGGCTCGGTACATTCGCGACATGGGCCAGGATCCGCAGCTCGATCTGGCTGTAGTCGGCCGAGACCAGCACGTTGCCCGCTTCCGCCACGAAGGCGCCGCGGATGCGCGCCCCTTCCTCGGTCCGGACGGGGATGTTCTGTAGGTTCGGTTCGGTGGAGGACAGCCGCCCGGTGGAGGTGACGGCCATCGCGAAATCGGTGTGCACGCGGCCCTGCGCGTCGGCCTTCTGCGCCAGCGCATCCACGTAAGTCGATTTCAGCTTCTGGATCTGCCGCCAGTCCAACACGCGCCGCGCGAGGTCCACGCCCTGCGCGGCCAGCTCCTCCAGCACCGAGGCATCGGTGCCCCAGGCGCCGGTCAGCTTGCTGCGCTTGCCGCCCGGCAACTTCATCTCGTCGAACAGGATTTCCCCGAGTTGCTTCGGCGATCCGACATTGAAGGGCCGCCCGGCCAGCTCGTGGCACTGGCGTTCGTAGCGCACGAGCTTCTCGGAGAAATCCTCGCCGATGCGGGCGAGTTCGGCGGCGTCGATCTTGATGCCGGCGATCTCCATGTCCCGCAGCACGCCGACCATCCGGCGTTCCACCTGCTCATACAGCGCGAGCGCCTTCGCCTCTCGCAGCCGGGGCTTGAGCAGCGCCCAGAGCCGCAGCGTGACGTCGGCATCTTCCGCCGCATAGGCCGTCGCATTGTCGAGCGCGACCTGGCTGAAGGGGATGCGCGCGCGCCCCGTGCCGGTCACGCTGTCGAAGCTGATGGGCACATGGCCGAGATGGAGCGAGGACAGCTCATCCATCCCATGCCCGTGCCGCCCGGCCTCCATGGCGTAGGAGATCATCATGCTGTCATCCACGGGCGCGACGGCGATGCCGCCATTCTCCGCCCGGCACAGCACTTCGAGGTCGTATTTGGCGTTGTGCAGCACCTTGAGGACGGCCGGGTCTTCCAGCAGCGGCTTCAGCTCCGCCATCGCGGCGGCGAAGTCGATCTGCGCCGGCGCGGCCGATCCCATCAGGTCGCCGCTGCCTTCGTGGCGCAGCGGGATGTAGCAGGCCTGGCCGGGCGCGACCGCGAGCGAGATGCCGACGAGGCCGACCTTCAGCGCGTCCAGCCCCGTCGTCTCGGTGTCCAGCCCTATCACGCCGGCGTCGCGCGCGCGGGCGATCCAGCCGCGCAGCGCATCCAGCGTCGTCACCGTCTCATAGGGGCCGAAGGGCACGTCCTGCGCCGGGGCGGGCGCTTCGGGTGCGGTGGCGACGGGGCGGACGCGGGGGGCCGGGCCCGCACCCTCCCCGAAGCCCAGCCGCGCGAGAAGGCTGCGGAAGCCGTTCTCACGCAGGAATTTCTCGAGCGTCGCGGGCTCGGGCGCACGCGCGGCCATGTGCTCGATCGGGGTGGGCATCGGCGCGTCGGCGTCCAGCTGCACCAGCCGCTTGCTGATCCGCGCCTTGTCCGCGTTCTGCTCCAGCGCCTCGCGCCGCTTCGGCTGCTTGATCTTCGCTGTGCTGGCCAGCAGCGTTTCGAGGTCGCCATACTCAGTGATGAGTTGCGCGGCGGTCTTGATGCCGATGCCCGGCACGCCGGGGACGTTGTCCGTGCTGTCGCCGGCCAGCGCCTGGACTTCCACCACCTTGTCGGGCGGGACGCCGAATTTCTCCAGCACCTCCGGCTCGCGGATCGGCTTCTGCTTGATCGGGTCGAGCATCTCCACGCCCGGCCGGATCAGCTGCATCAGATCCTTGTCGGAGGAGACGATGGCGACCGTCCCGCCTTCGGCCAAGAAGGCGCGGGCATAGGCCGCGATCATGTCGTCGGCCTCATAGCCCGGCTGTTCCACCTTGCAGACGCCGAGCGCTTCCGTGGCGTCGCGGATCAGGGCGAATTGCGGGACGAGTTCGGGCGGCGGTTCGGGCCGGTGCGCCTTATAGGCGGGGTAGATCTCGTTGCGGAAGGTCACCCGCGCGCTGTCGAAGACCACCGCGATATGGCTCGCGGCATGCTTCGTCAGGAAGGTCGAAAGCAGGCTGGTGAAGCCGTAGACGGCGTTCACATGCACCCCGTCCGGCCGGGTCATCGGCGGCAGGGCGTGAAAGGCGCGGAAGATGTAGCCCGACCCGTCGATCAGGATCAGGCGCTTCTCCCCCGGTGCGACCGGGGGGACGCCGTTCGTGCCGTTCGCCTCGCTCACGCGATCAATGGCCGTCGCGCCGAAGGCGCGCTAAGGCGTCGCGCCGAAGGCGCGCTAAGGCGTCGCGCCGAAGGCGCGCTCAATGGTTGTCTCCGTCGCCGGCGCCCTCGGCCAGCATATAGGTGCGCGAGCAGTAGGGGCAGGTGACCTGCCGGTCCTCGATGCGGAGATAGACCAGCGGATGGCCCAGCGCGCCGCCGCCGCCGTCGCAGCCGACGGTGCGGCTTTCGACCGTGATCATCTCCTCCGGCGTGACGCCGGGAAGCTGCACGGGCGTGTAGCCCGTCTGGCGCGCGTCGCGCATGGCGATCCCCTGCTGATGACGGGCGGAAGATAGGGGGGACGGGCCGATCAGGCCAGACCGGGCAGATATCCCCCCGCGCGCCCTCAGGCGCGACCCGCCGCCCGGCGCTGATCATAGGCCCGCGCATGCAGCAGGGCCAGGGCGTGCAAATCCTCCGGCACCCCCGCGTCCCGCGCGGCCGACGCCAGGAAGCCCAGGATATGCTCCGCCTCCGTACGCCCGCCCGCCTCCAGGTCCCGCAGCATCGAGGCGGTGTAGGCGCTGGCCGGGTCCGAGAACAGGGCGCGGTAGCTGTCGAGGAAGGCCGGCGTCATCGCGTGCCCATTCGCGGCGGCGATGGCCGCGTTGCGCTCCAGCAGCGTGACCAGCATGTCCCGGCCCCCGGCGCGCACGATCTCCCCCACGCTGGCCCGCATCAGCACCGTCCCGGCCGCGACGGTGCCGAGATGCACCAGCTTCTCCCACATCCGCCGGGCGATGTCGGGCACCGCCTCCGCCTCCAGCCCCCGGCTGCGGCCGAGGGCGGCGGCGAGCGCGGCGGCGCGGCCATCCATCCGCCCGTCCTGCTCGCCGAAGGTCAGCCAGCGCCAGTCGCCCAGATGCTTCACGACCCCATCCGCGGTCAGCGTCGCCTGGCATTTCGCCAGCCCCCCCCAGACCCGTGCGGGGCCGAAGGCGTCGTTCAGCACCCGCATATGCGCCAGCCCGTTCAGCACCGGCAGGACAGCGGCGCCCGCTTCCACCGCCGGGCGGATGGCGGCGATGGCGTTGTCCAGGTCATAGGCCTTGCAGGAGAGCAGCACGGCATCGAAGCCCGTCCCGGCCTGTTCGACCGTGGTCACGGGGCGCGCGATGTCGCCCAGCGGGCTGTCCACCCGCAGCCCATCGCGCGCCAGTTGCGCCGCGCGGCGCGGCCGCACCAGGAAGGCGACATCCAGCCCCGCTTCCAGCGCCCGCCCGCCGAAATACCCCCCGAGCGCCCCCGCGCCGAGCACCAGCATCCGCATCGCCTGCCCCCCTGCACCATCTTTCGATGCAGGCCGGACATAGGCGCGTTACATGTGCTGGCGCAAACTGGTGTCCCATGCGCCGCACCCCGCTTCTCCTTGCCGTCATCGCAGCCCTCGGCGCCGCCGCCTGGTTTGGCGCGCCGCTGGCGCGGCCCTGGCTGCCCGGCTGGATCTCCGGCGCCGCCGAGACCGCCCCGCGGCTCCGATTGGCGGAGGCCGATCGCGGCCCGATCACCGCTGTCGTCGCCGCCACCGGCACGGTGAACCCGGTGCTGTCGGTGCAGGTCGGCAGCCAGCTTTCAGGCCAGATCCGGGAGCTGTTCGCGGATTTCAACACCCGCGTCACGGCGGGCCAGCCCGTCGCGCGGCTCGACACCCGCACCATCGAGGCGCGGCAGGCCGCTGCCCAGGCCGATCTGCAATCCGCCGCCGCCGCGGTCGCCGTCGCCCGCGCCCAAGGCGAACGCGCCGAAGCCGACCTCGGCTCCGCCCGTGCGCAGCTCCTCGCGGCCCAGGCGCGGCTCGAGAGCGCGGAGGCCCAGGCCCGCGACGCGGAAGCCGAGCTTGGCCGCGCGCGGGACCTGCGGGCGCGCGGCGTGAATGCGGAACGCGACCTGAGCCGCGCGCAATTCGTCGCCGAAAGGCTGCGCGCCGAGGTCAGCGGCGCGCGCGCCGCTATCGCGCAGCAGGACGCGATGCTGCTCGGCGCCGAGGCCGCGCGCCGCACCGCCGCCGCGCAGATCGCCGCGGCCGAAGCCGCGCAGGCCCAGCGTGCTGCGCAGCTGCAGCAGGTGGAGGTCGATCTGACCAACGCGACCATCCGCGCGCCGATCGACGGCGTCGTCATCTCACGCAACGTCGATATCGGGCAGACCGTCGCGGTCAGCCTGCAATCGCCCATCCTGTTCCAGATCGCCGCGAACCTGGAGGAGATGGAGGTCTGGGCGACGGTGGATGAAAGCGACATCGGCCGCATCCGCCCGGGGCAGGAGGTGAGCTTCACGGTGGCCGCCCATCCCGGCGTGACGCTGGCCGGGCGCGTGAAGGCCATCCGGCTGGCGCCCACCACGGTGCAGAATGTCGTGACCTATACGGTGGTGGTCACCGCGCCGAACACCCAGGGCCGCATGCTGCCGGGGATGACCGCGACGCTACGGATCGTGACCGACCAGCGCGAGGCCGCGATCCGCGTGCCCAATGCCGCGCTGCGCTGGCGGCCGGCTGGCGGCGGGGCAGAGGGCGCGGCGGCGACGCCTTCCGGCGGCCCCATCGACCAGGCGCTGCGCGAGCTGGACGACCTGACGCCGACGCAGCGCGCCGAGATTCTCGCCGCCCAGGCGGAGCTGCGGGAGCGCATGGCGAACCTGCCCACCGATGCCGAGGCGCGCCGCCAGCAGGCCCAGGCCGCGCGCCAGCGTCTGACCGCGCGCTTCAACGCGGTGCTGACGCCTGAACAGCGCGCGCGGCTGGCCGCTACGCGCGGCGGCGCGCGCGGCGCGGGCGCGCCCGGTACGGTCTGGGTCGTCGACGCCGATGGCGCGCCGCCCCGCGCCGTGCCGGTCCGCACCGGACTGACGGATGGGTCGGTGACGGAGATCGTCTCGGGGGTCGAGGAAGGCATGCGCGTGGTGGTCGGCACCGAACGCGCCGCCGCGCCCCGCCCCGCCCCCGCCAGCGGCCCGAGGCCCTTCTGATGCCGGCGCTGATCGAGGCCGAAGGCCTGACGCGCCACTACCCCGCCGGCGAAGGCGTGGTCGCCGCGCTGCAGGATGTGACGCTGGATATCGCGCCGGGCGCCTTCGTGGCGGCGATGGGGCCGTCGGGGTCGGGGAAGTCCACCTTCCTCAACATCGTCGGCTGCCTCGACCGTCCAACGCGCGGCATCTATCGCCTGGTGGGTGAGGATACCGCGAGCCTGTCGCCCGACCGGCTGGCGGAGCTGCGGTCGCGCCGGCTGGGCTTCGTCTTCCAATCCTTCAACCTGCTGCCGCGCGTCGATGCGCTGACGAATGTCGAACTGCCGATGATCTATCGCGGCCTGCCGCGCCGCGCGCGGCGCGATCGCGCGGCGGATGCGCTGGCGCTGGTCGGCCTCGCGGACCGGATGCATCACCGACCGACCCAGCTTTCGGGCGGCCAGCAGCAGCGCGTCGCCATCGCGCGCGCGCTGGTGAACGGGCCGGATGTGCTGCTGGCGGATGAGCCGACCGGCGCGCTGGATTCGCGCACGGGGCTTGAGATCATGGGGTTGTTCCAGGCGCTGAACCGGGCGGGTGTCGCGGTGCTGATGGTCACGCATGATCCCGACGTGGCCGATTTCGCCGCGCGCACGCTGCGCTTCCGGGACGGGCGGCTGGTGTCGGACACGGCGCATGCCCCGCGCGATGCGGCCCTGGCGCTGCGCGAGATGCGGCAGGAGCAGGCCGCGTGAACCTTGAGGTCCGCCCGGCGGCGGCGGCCGACGCTTCGGTGACGGAGGCCCCGCGCCGCGTCCTGCCGCCGTTGCCGCCCACCCGACCCGGCATGGACCTGATCGAGGCGTTGCGCGGCGCGCTGGGTGCGCTGGCGGCGAACAAGCTGCGCGCGATGCTGACCGCGCTCGGCATCTTCATCGGCGTCGCGGCGGTGATCGCGACGGTGGCGGTAGGCGCCGGGGCGCGGGAACAGGTGCTGCGGCAGATTCAGGCGCTCGGCGCCAATGTGATCGTCGTCTGGGGCGGCAGCGTGAATATGGGCGGCGTCCGTCTGGGTGCCGGGCAGCGGCAGAACCTGACCTGGGACGATGCCCGCGCGATCGAGCGCGAGATCGGCGCGGTGCAGGCGGCATCCGGCAATATCCGCAGCAGCCAGCAGGTGATCGCCGGCAACCAGAACTGGGCGACCTCCGTCCAGGGCTCCGACCCCGAGATCTTCGCCGTGCATGACTGGGCGGCGGAACGCGGAAGGCTGTTCACGCCCGAGGAAGCGGCGGGCGGGCGCAAGGTGGCGCTGCTCGGCGCGACGGTGGCGGAGATGTTGTTCGGTGACGCCGATCCCATAGGCCAGGAGATCCGCATCCGCACCACACCCTTCGAGGTGATCGGCGTGCTGGCGCGCAAGGGCCAGAACGCGCAGGGCCAGGACCTGGACGATGCGGTCTTCATCCCCTTCTGGACCGCGCGTCGTTCCATCATGGGCGCCAGCCGCACCTGGTTCCGCTCCGTCAACTGGATCGCAGTCCGCGTCCATGAGGGCGAGGATATGCGCGCGGCGGAGGAGGAGCTGCGGGCCCTGTTCCGCCAGCGCCACCGCGTCGCGGCGAATGAGGCCGAGACCGTCTCCATCCGCAACATGGCGGAAGTCGCGGCGACGCGCGACGCCTCGGCGCGCACGCTGTCCACGCTGCTTGCGGCCGTTGCCGCCGTGTCGCTGCTGGTGGGCGGGATCGGCGTGATGAACATCATGCTGGTCAGCGTGACCGAACGCACGCGGGAGATCGGGCTGCGGCTTGCCGTGGGCGCGCGGCGGCGCGACATCCTGTGGCAATTCCTGCTGGAGGCGGTGCTGCTCGCGCTGCTCGGCGGCGCGGCTGGCGTCGCGGCGGGGATCGGCCTGTCGCACGTGCTGTCGGGGCTGGCGGGCTGGCCGGTGCTGATCCAATGGGATGCGGTGGCGCTGGCGGTCGGCGTGTCGGGCCTCACGGGGCTGTTCTTCGGCTTCTGGCCGGCGCGTCGCGCCGCGAGGCTCGACCCGATCCAGGCGCTGCGGACGGAGTGACGGCGCGTCGAGCCGGATTGACGCCGCCGCGTGGCCGCGCAAGCTGGACGCAAGATAAAGGACACCCCCATGCCCGACAGCGCCGCCGACCGCTTTCGTATCCGTTCGCTTCGCGACCGCGTGACGCCGGAGGAATGGCAGGCCCGAATCGACCTCGCGGCCTGCTATCGGCTGATGGAGATCTACGGCATGTCGGATATGGGCGCGAACCATGTCTCGCTCGCCGTGCCGGGGGAAGAAGGGGCCTTCCTGATCAACGCCTATGGCATGCTGTATGAGGAGATCACGGCGTCGTCGCTGGTGAAGATCGACGTCCACGGCAACACGCTGATGCGGCCGGAATTTACCGATGGCTCGACCTATGGCGTGAACCGCGCGGGCTTCGTCATCCATGGCGCGATCCATGCGGCGAAGCCGGACTATACCTGCATCATCCACACCCACACCTGGGCGGGCATGGCCGTCAGCAGCCTGGAATGCGGGCTGCTGCCGATGAACCAGACCTCGATGCGCTTCGCCAAGATCGGCTACCACGACTACGAGGGCGTCGTGCTCGACATGTCGATGCAGGAAAAGCTGGTGCGCGATCTGGGCGATTTCCCCGCGCTGATCCTGCGGAACCACGGCCTGCTGACGGTCGGCCGCACGATCGGGGAGGCGTTCAACTGGATGCATCGGCTGGAGCTGTCCTGCAAGGCGCAGCTTGCCGCGCAGGCCACGGGCCAGAAGCTCGTCCAGGTGCCGGCGCAGGTGGTCGAGGAGACCTGGAACAACTACCAGCCCGGCACGCGCCGCCCCTATGGCGTGATGGAATGGCCGGCGCTGCTGCGGAAGCTGGACCGGATCGATCCCAGCTTCCGCGAGTGAGGCGCGAAGCCCGACCTTAATTCCCGAACAGGCGCTGGAAGCGCAGCATCAGCTCCGGCAGCGTCAGGCCCGGCTGGGCCGCTGCCGGCGCGCTGCCTTCCGGCACCCGCGCGCGGTAGCGCGCCAGCGCATCCCGCGTGCGCTCCAGCCGCAGCTCCACCGGCTCCGCCCGGTCCGAGCTCGCGCCATAGCCCACCATGCGGACCAGGACAGTGGAGGCGGCGGCGAGTTCCTCCGCCGCGCGGGCCTGGTCCTCGGGCTTCGGCAGGCAGACCAGGCTGCGGCCTTCCAGCGTGCAGGGCATCTCGAAGAACCGGTTGGGTGGGAAGCGGAGCTGCGCCGTGCCGGTCAGCGCCAGCAGCCCGCGCTGCGCGCCTTCCAGCGTCAGGTCCCGCGCCGCGACGACGGGCACCAGCCGCCCGCCGCGATCCTGCACTTCCAGCAGCAGGGACGCCGTGCCAGCGCCGGCCGCGCCTTCCACCGGGTCCCGGTGGCGCAGCTGGCAATCGGCGCGGTCGGTCATCCGGTCGGCGATGCAGGCCAGGCGCCAGCTGCCGATTTCTTCGGGCGGAACGCCCGACAGGCTCGCGGTCTGCGCTGCCGCCGGTCCGGCGAAGGCCGACAGGAGAAGGGCGAGGGCGGGTAGGGTGCGGCGGATCATGCAGCGATACATAGCGAGAGTGGAGCCGGTCTTCCACGCCGCCCGTGCCGCATTGACGCGCCGGGTCCCAGGCGGCACGTGCTTCCCATGCCCAAGCTCCAGGCCGCCCAGATCCCCGTCACCCCCTTTCAGCAGAACTGCGCCCTGATCTGGGACGCGGAGAGCGGGCACGGCACGGTTATCGACCCCGGCGGCGACGTGCCGCGCATCCTGGCCGCCATCGCCCGCGCCGACTGCACGGTGGACCGCATCCTGCTGACCCATGGCCATCTGGACCATGCCGGCGGCGCCGCGGCCCTGAAGCAGGCGCTGGAGGCGCAGCAGGGCACGCCCGTGCCGATCGAGGGGCCGGACCGCCGTGATGCCCCGCTCCTCGCCGGCATTTTGGCCCAGGCTGCCCAATACGGGATCGAAGGTCTGGAGGATTGCGCCCCCGACCATTGGCTGGCGGAGGGACAGACGGTCTCCATCGCCGGGCAGGATTTCGCCGTGCTGCATTGCCCCGGCCACACGCCGGGGCACATCGTCTTCGTCTCCGCCGCGCTCGGGATCGCGATTGTAGGGGATGTGCTGTTCCGTGGCTCCGTCGGGCGGACGGATTTTCCCTATGGCGACCATGACGCGCTGATCGCTTCCATCACCAGCAAGCTGCTGCCGCTGGGCGACGAGATGCGCTTCCTGTGCGGCCACGGCCCGGGTTCGACCTTCGGCGAGGAACGGCGGTCGAATCCTTTCTTGAAATAGGACCACGCGTCAGCGGGGGCGCAGCACCACCACCGCCTCCACCGTCGCGCTCACCACGATATCCTCGGCAACCGCGGCGGGCGGCGGGGCGGCGGCGGCCCGCATCGCGGGCATGGCCATCGGTGCGGGGCGAGGCGCGCGATCCGGCGCGTCGATCCGCACCTCCCGCAGTCCCGCCACCTGCAGGCCGAGCTGCGCGGCCACCGCATCCGCCCGGCGCCGCAGCGCATCCAGGGCGAGGCGCGACGCTTCCTCCCGCGCCGCGCGCGCTGTCTCGCGCGTCAGCTGCCAGTGGAGCTGCGACACCGCCATCCCCTGCTGCTGCAAGCCGCCCACAAGGTCGAGCAGCGCCGCGCCATCCGCGCCGCGCAGGGTGAGCTGCTGGCTGGCCTGCCAGGCGCGGCCTTCCTCCACCCGATTGGTCCAGTAGCCGCCGGTGGCGACCCGCACGCCCGGCACCGTGCGGGCGCGGTCGAGCGCGGCGGCGATGGCGCGGTTCACCGCCTCCTGCGCGGCGGCGGCGGAGCCGGCGCGGGCTTCGGCGCGCAGGGTGGCCACGATCTCATCTGGTGCGCGCGTGACCTCGGCGCTCTCGCCGAGATGCAGCGCCGTCTCGGCCAGCGGGGTGGCGGGCTGGGCGAGGGCGGCCGGCGGGACGAGCAGGGCCAGCAGGATGAACAGGCGGCGCATCGCGATCCTCCATCTCGGGGCTGGCAGGGGGCGCCCGCCGCATGGCCCCAGCATGGCATGGAAGCGGCCGCAGGTTGACGCGCCGCGCGGCCCGGCCGACGGTTCTTTTCTTTCAATGCGCGTCCGCGCCAAGGCCGCATGGAGCGGGGGAAACAACCGATGAAGCGTCGCGCAATGCTCACCACCGCGATGGCCGCCGCTGGGCTGGGCCTGCCCGGCCTTGCCCGCGCGCAGGCTTGGCCGACGCGCCCCATCCGGGTTGTCGAGCCGGGTGCGCCCGGTGGCGGCAACGACACCACCATTCGGGTCTTCGCCCATCATCTGGAACAGGCGCTCGGCCAGCCCGTGCCGGTGGATAACCGCCCGGGCGCGGGCGGCCGGATCGGCGTGGAGCAGGTGTTCCGCGCGGCGCCCGACGGATCGACGCTGCTGCTCGGCAATGCCGGATCGAACGGGGTGAATGCCGCGCTCTACCGCGACCTGCCCTATGACCTGGAACGCGACTTCACGCCCATCTCGCTGCTGGTCACCGGGCCGAACGCGCTGGTGGTGAACCCGCGCATCTTCCCCGTCTCCAGCGTGCGGGAGCTGATCGAGGCGATCCGCGCCAGGCCGCCCGGCCACTACAATTACGGCAGTGGCGGTGTCGGCTCCTCCGCCCATTTCTCGGCGGAGCTGTTCAAGCTGATGACCGGCGTGGACATGGTCCATGTGCCCTATCGCGGCGCGCCGCAGATGGCGCAGGCCGCGGTCGCCGGCGACGCGCCCTTCCTGATCGGCAACCTGGTCAATGTGATGCCCTTCGTGCGCCGCAACGAGGTGAAGCTGCTGGCCGTGACGGGCCTCGAGCGCTGGCCGGACCTGCCCGATGTGCCGACGCTGAACGAAAGCGGCCTGCCGGGCTATGAGACCATCGCCTGGAGCGGTCTGTTCGGCCCGCCCGGCCTGCCGCAGCCCATCGTGCAGCGCCTGGTGCCGGAACTGCAGCGCATCGGCCGCCTGCCCGATGTGATCGACCGGGTGAAGCTGATCGGCGGGCAGGTGGTCACCAGCACGCCGGAAGTGCTCGCCGCCCGCGTGCGCGCCGATATCGCCAAGTGGCGCGACGTGGCCCGCCGCGCGAATATCCAGGCCGAATGATGCCCGACGCGCCCAGGATCGCGGAGGTCGCCTTCCACGGCTTCGGCATCACCCCGAAGACCAACTGGTGCTTCCTGGCCGTCCGGACCGAGGATGGCCGGACGGGCTGGGGCGAATGCACCCTGGCCAACCAGGAACCCCTGCTGGAGGCCGAAGCCACGCGCCTTGCGGCCAATGTGGTGGGAGGGGATTCGCGGCATCGCAACCGCCTTGCGCGGCTGATCCCGCATGCGCCGGGCGGGCTGGTGGCGGCGACCGTGCTGTCCGCCTTCGACCAGGCGCTGTGCGACCTGGCGGCGCAGCGGGCGGGGCAGCCGCTGCATCTGTTCCTGGGCGGCGCGCTGCGCGATGCCGTGCCGCTCTATGCCAACATCAATCGCGGCGCCAATCCGCGCAGCCCCGAGGGCTTCGCCGCCGCCGCGACGCGCGCGGTCGCGCAGGGTTTTCGGGCCGTAAAGCTCGCGCCCTTCGAGCCGCTGATGTGGGAGGACGGGCTGTCGGACGCCAACCGCGCGGCCTATGCCGAGGGGCTGGCGCGCATCGCCGCGGTGCGCGACGCCGTCGGATCCGCCGTGGATGTGATGGTGGACGCGCATTGGCGCTTTTCCCCCGGCGGCGCGGCGGGGCTGGTGCGCGATGTCGCGCCCTTCGGCCTGTTCTGGCTGGAATGCCCGGTGGCGGAAGCGAATCGCGCCGAGATCCGCCGCCTGCGCGGCATGGCCAATGACCGCGGCATGCGGCTGGCGGGCGCCGAATCCCTCGCCGGCCTCGGCGCCTATCGCGCGGTGATCGAGGCTGGGTGCTACGATGTGCTGATGCCGGATGCGAAGCATGCCGGGGGCCTCGAGGAGATCCGGCGCATCGCGGCGCTGGCCCAGACGGCCGGGATCGAGATTGCGCCGCACAACCCGACCGGGCCCATCTGCCACGCCCATTCCGTGCATCTCTGCGCCGTCATCCCGAATTTCCTTCTGTTGGAGGTGCAGTTCGGGGAGACGGAGGCCTTCTTCGACATGGTGGAGGGCGAGAGCCTGCGCTTCATCCAGGGGGCCGCGCCGCTGCCGCAAGCGCCGGGGCTCGGCATTCGGCTGGGGGCGGGGCCGCATGCGCCCTGGCGGCGCATGGACCGGCCTTGGCTGGACCCGCGTCTCGGTTGAGGTCCGGGGGATGATCCCGACCTGGGTCGCGGCCAGTGCCGTGGCCGCCCTGTTCCAATGCTGGCGCACCGCCCTGCAGCAGCGGCTGCGGGGGGAGCTGACGGTCAATGCGGCCGGGGTGGTGCGCTATCTGTATGGCGTGCCGGTGGGGCTGCTGCTGCTGCTGGGCTATGGGGCGGCGACCGGGGGCGGCCTGCCGCAGCTGACCGCCTGGGCGGTGCTGCTCTGCGCGCTCGGCGGCTTCGCGCAGATCCTGGGGACCAATTTGCTGATCATGGCCTTCGGCCACCGCAACTTCGCCGCCGGCACGGCCTATGCGAAGACCGAGGCGGTGCAGGCGGCGGTGATCGGCGTGCTGCTGCTGGGGGAGAACCTCGCGGCGCTGTCCTGGCTTGGCATCGCCATCGGGGTGGGCGGGGTGCTCTACCTCTCGCTGGCCGGGCGCGGGACCTCCCCGGGCGAGTTGCTGCGCGGCCTCACCCAGCCGGCGGCGCTGTGCGGGATGGGCGCTGGCTTTTGCTTCGCCTTCACCAGCGTGATGATCCGGGCGGCCAACCAGGACATGCCGGGCGATGCGCTGATCCACAAGGCGCTGCTGCTGCTGGTGGTCACCAACACCTTGCAGACGCTGATGCAGGGCAGCTGGCTGGTCTGGAAGGAGCCCACTTCGATCCGGGCGGTCTTCGCCAGCTGGCGCAGCTCGGCGCAGGTGGGGGCGCTGTCGGCGCTGGGCTCGGCCTGCTGGTTCTCCGCCTTCGCGCTGGCGCCGGTGGCGCTGGTGCGCGCGGTGGGGCAGGTGGAGATCCTGTTCACCCTCGCCTTCAGCCGCTTCTTCCTGAAGGAGAAGGCCCGGCGGGCCGATACGGTGGGGGCGCTGGTGGTGGTGGCGGGGGTGGTGCTGGTCCTGCTGGGCAGCGCCTGAGGCCCCCTGGGGGGGCAGCGACCGCCCAACTGCTTGATCTGGCACGGGATCGGGCCCCTTCCCGGGCGGCACTGTGCCGCGCCGGCATCATCATGGAGCAGTGCAGCATATTTACGCGCCGCGGGGCGCATGGTAAGGCGCCGCCGCCGCTACCGGGGGTGGCTTTTCGGCTTTCCCCCGCGCGCATCCTACGCATCGCGCCGCCTGGCGCGCCGCTCAGAAACAGGACCGGGACCGCCTTGGCCTCCGCCACGACGACCAGCACGGCCCATGAGGCCCCAAACCCGACCGGGCTGGCGGAGCGCTATGCGCTGGCGCTGCTCGGCATCACCGACGATCTGCGCGCGACGGAGCCCGGCGCCCCCGACCGCATCGCCGCCGACCTCGAGGCGCTGTTCCGCCTGTGGCGGGAAGATGCGGGCTTCCGCGCCTTCGTCGCCGACCCCAGGCTCGATTCCGGCGCCCAGCGCCGCGGCGCCTTCGCGATCATCGAGCGCGCGGGCATCGGCACCGAGGTGCGGAACCTGGTCGGCGTGCTGATCCATAACCGCCGCCTCGGCCAGCTTCCTTCGGTCGCGGCCGCTTTCGGCGCCCAGCTGGCCGCCCGCCGTGGCCAGCAGACCGCCAAGGTCACCACCGCCCATGCCCTGTCCGACACCCAGCGCGCGCAGCTTGTGGCGCGGCTGACGGAGGCAGGTTTCTCCGGCGTGAAGCTGCAGGAATCCGTCGATCCCGCCCTGCTGGGTGGGCTCGTGGTCCGCATCGGCTCGCGCCTTTATGACAACTCGATCAAGTCCAAGCTGCAGCGACTGCAGTACGCGATGAAGGGGGCTGCCTGACATGGAGATCCGTCCTGCTGAGATCTCGGAGATCCTGAAGGCGCAGATCGCCGGCTTCGACGCCGAGGCGAATGTGGCCGAGGTCGGCACCGTGCTGACGGTCGGCGACGGCATCGCCCGCGTCTACGGCCTGCAGAACGTGATGGCCGGCGAACTCGTCGAGTTCCCCGCCTCCGGCCTGAAGGGCATGGCGCTGAACCTCGAGACCGACAATGTCGGTATCGTGATCTTCGGCGACGACAAGTCCGTGCGCGAAGGCGACACCGTCAGCCGCACCGGCTCGATCGTGGACGTCCCCGTCGGCAAGGGCCTGCTCGGCCGCGTCGTGGACGGCCTCGGCAACCCGATCGACGGCAAGGGCCCGATCGTGGCGACCGAGCGCAAGCGCGTCGAGGTGAAGGCCCCCGGCATCATCCCGCGCAAGTCGGTGCATGAGCCGATGCAGACCGGCATCAAGGCGATCGACGCGCTGATCCCGATCGGCCGCGGCCAGCGCGAGCTGGTGATCGGTGACCGCCAGACCGGCAAGACCGCCGTCATCCTGGACACCATCATCAACCAGAAGCCGATCAACCAGGGCGACGACGAGTCCAAGAAGCTCTACTGCATCTACGTCGCCATCGGCCAGAAGCGCTCCACCGTCGCGCAGCTGGTGAAGACGCTCGAAGAGAACGGCGCGATGGAGTATTCCATCGTCGTCGCCGCCACCGCGTCCGACCCGGCGCCGATGCAGTACATCGCGCCCTACACCGGCTGCACGATGGGCGAGTATTTCCGCGACAACGCCATGCACGCGGTCATCTTCTATGACGACCTGTCGAAGCAGGCCGTTGCCTATCGCCAGATGTCGCTGCTGCTGCGCCGCCCGCCGGGCCGCGAAGCCTATCCGGGCGACGTGTTCTACCTGCATTCGCGCCTGCTGGAGCGCGCGGCGAAGATGAACGACGATTTCGGCAACGGCTCTCTGACGGCGCTGCCGGTCATCGAGACGCAGGCCGGCGACGTTTCCGCCTACATCCCGACCAACGTGATCTCGATCACCGACGGCCAGATCTTCCTGGAGACGGAGCTGTTCTTCAAAGGCATCCGCCCGGCCGTGAACGTCGGCCTGTCGGTGTCGCGCGTCGGCTCCGCCGCGCAGATCAAGGCGATGAAGCAGGTCGCGGGCAAGATCAAGCTCGAGCTCGCGCAGTACCGCGAGATGGCGGCCTTCGCGCAGTTCGCCTCCGACCTCGACAGCACGACGCAGGCCCTGCTGGCCCGCGGCGCGCGCCTGACGGAGCTGCTGAAGCAGCCGCAGTACAAGCCGGTTCCGGTCGAGGAGCAGGTGGTGTCGATCTTCGCCGGCACCCGCGGCTACCTGGACCGCATCCCGGTGAACAAGGTCGGTGAATTCGAGCGCCGCCTGCTCTCCGACATCCACGCCCGCGCGCCGGAGATCCTGGCGTCCATCCGCAACGACCGCGAGATCAAGAAGGACACCGAGGCGAAGCTGGTCGGCTTCCTCGACGACTTCGCCAAGTCGTTCGGCTGAGGCAGCGGTCGGGGAAGCGGGCCGATGGCCAGTCTCAAGGCGCTCCGGGCGCGCATCACTTCGGTGAAGAGCACCCGGAAGATCACGCAGGCGATGAAGATGGTCGCGGCGGCGAAGCTCCGCCGCGCCCAGACGCAGGCCGAACAGGCACGCCCTTATGCGGAGCGGATGGAGCGCATGCTCGCCTCCCTCGGCGCCTCGGTGGCGGGCAGCCCGGACGCGCCGAAGCTGCTGGTGGGCAGCGGGGCGGACAAGGTGCATCTGCTGGTGGTCGTCACCGCGGATCGCGGCCTGGCCGGCCCGTTCAACACCAATGTCGGCCGCTTCGCGCGTAACCGCATCCGCGCGCTGGAAGCGGAAGGCAAGACGGTGAAGGTGCTGTCGGTGGGCCGCAAGGGCGCGGCCTTCCTGAAGCGCGAATTCCCCCGCCACATCGTGGGGGAGATGAGCTTCATGGGTAAGAAGCGCATCGGCTTCGACGACGCGTCCGCCGTAGCCGACCGCATCACCGCGATGCTGGAAGCCGGCGAATTCGATGTCTGCAGCCTGCTCTACAACCGGTTCCAGAGCGTGATCACCCAGATCGCGACCGACCAGCGCCTGATCCCGGCCCCGCTGCCGGAGGTGAAGGCGGCGGATGCCGGCAGCGCGCAGGCGCTTTACGAATACGAGCCGGCCGAGGAACAGATCCTCGCCACGCTGCTGCCGCGTAACCTGGCGATCCAGGTCTATCGCGCGCTTCTGGAGAACAATGCCGGCTTCTACGGCAGCCAGATGAACGCGATGGACAACGCCACGCGCAACGCCGGCGAGATGATCAACAAGCTGACGCTCAACTACAACCGTACACGACAGGCCAACATCACCCGCGAGCTGATCGAGATCATCTCCGGTGCCGAGGCGGTCTGAGGAGCACGAACCAGTCATGAAGAACAATGTCGGCAAGGTCACGCAGGTCCTCGGCGCCGTCGTGGACGTGCAGTTCCCCTCCGAGCTGCCCGCGATCCTGAACGCGCTGACCCTGAAGATCGGCGACCAGACGCTGGTCCTCGAGGTCGCGCAGCATCTCGGCGAGCGCACCGTCCGCACCATCGCCATGGACACCACGGACGGCCTCGTCCGCGGCACCGAGGTGACGGATACCGGCGCGGGCATCGCCGTGCCGGTCGGCAACGGTACGCTCGGCCGCATCGTGAACGTGATCGGTGAGCCGATCGACGAACGCGGCCCGGTGGTCGCCGAGAAGACCTACACCATTCACCGCGAAGCCCCCCCCTTCGAGGACCAGGCGACCTCCGCCGAGATCCTGGTGACGGGCATCAAGGTCATCGACCTGCTCGCCCCCTACCTGAAGGGCGGCAAGATCGGCCTGTTCGGCGGCGCCGGCGTCGGCAAGACCGTGACCATTCAGGAACTGATCAACAACGTCGCGAAGGCGCATGGCGGCGTGTCCGTCTTCGCCGGCGTGGGCGAGCGCACGCGTGAGGGCAACGATCTCTATCACGAGATGTGCGACGCGGGCGTCATCAAGCTGAACGACGGCAACACCGACGGTTCGAAGGTGGCGCTGGTCTATGGCCAGATGAACGAGCCGCCGGGCGCGCGCGCGCGCGTCGCGCTCTCGGGCCTCTCGATGGCGGAATACTTCCGCGACGAGCAGGGCCAGGACGTGCTGTTCTTCATCGACAACATCTTCCGCTTCACCCAGGCGGGCGCGGAAGTGTCGGCGCTGCTGGGCCGCATCCCGTCCGCCGTGGGTTACCAGCCGACGCTGGCGACCGACATGGGCGCGCTGCAGGAACGCATCACGTCGACCAAGAAGGGCTCGATCACCTCGGTGCAGGCGATCTACGTGCCCGCGGACGACCTGACCGACCCGGCGCCGGCCACTTCCTTCGCGCACCTCGACGCGACGACCGTGCTGTCGCGTTCCATCGCGGAAATGGCGATCTTCCCGGCCGTCGATCCGCTGGACAGCACGTCCCGCGGCCTCGACCCGCGCATCGTGGGCGAGGAGCACTACAAGACCGCACGCGAAGTGCAGCGCATCCTGCAGACCTACAAGTCGCTGCAGGACATCATCGCGATCCTGGGCATGGACGAGCTGTCCGAGGAGGACAAGCTGGTCGTGGCCCGCGCCCGCAAGCTGCAGCGCTTCCTGTCCCAGCCCTTCCATGTCGCCGAGGTCTTCACTGGCACGCCGGGCGTGTTCGTGAAGCTCGAAGACACGATCCGCAGCTTCGCCGCGATCGTCTCCGGCCAGTACGACCACCTCCCGGAAGCCGCCTTCTACATGGTCGGCACGATCGAGGACGCGGTGAAGAAGGGCGAGAGTCTCAAGGCGGCGGCCTGACGGCCGCCCCTCAAACGCCGGGCGCGCGCATCCGCGCGCTTGGCTTCGCCGCGCCACTGGTGCTCCCAGCGGCGCTGGCGAGTGGGCGGCGTCGGCCGCTGTGCGGCCGAATCCTTGTGAGTCGGCCGCCACGCGTGGCAGCCGTGCTTGCTGTTCGTGAGTTAGGGGACTGCTGATGGCGACCTTCCAGCTAGAACTCGTGAGCCCCGAGAAGCTCCTGCTGAGCCGCGCCGTCGAGATGGCGGTGCTGCCGGCGACAGAGGGTGAAATGGGCGTGCTGCCCGGCCATGCGCCGATGATCGTGGCCCTTCGCGGCGGCGTCATCAGCGTGACCGAGGGCGGCCAGGTGACCGACCGCCTGTTCGTGGCCGGCGGCTTCGCCGAAGTGACGCCCGATCGCTGCACCGTGCTGGCCGATGAAGCGACGCCGGTCGCGCAGATCTCCCTCACCGATGCCGAGGCGCGCATCCGCGCGGCGGAGGACGCCTACAACGCCGCCGCCGGCGACACGCCGGAAAAGCGCGACGCCGCGATGGCGACGTTGCTCTCGGCCCGCGCGATGCTTGCGGCTGCGCAGGCCGCCTGACGGGCCATATCCTCCCGCGCCTCGCTGCCAGGGGCGCTTGAATCCGAAAGCCGTCTGCAAACATAAGTTGCAGACGGCTTTCGCGTTTCTGAGGGACCGATGAAGCACTGGCGGATCGACCAACTGGCCTGGGATCGCTTCGACCCTTCCAAGATCGACCCCGAGGTGGTGCCGCTGGTCAAGGCTGCGGCCATGGTCGAACGCAATGGCG